>CACZWU010000005.1 GCA_902784965.1 uncultured Bacteroidia bacterium
GCCAGCCTCGTTTTCCCTTATCCCCTGGATCGCCTGGCCCTGGGGGTTCATTACTACCGCTACCACAACATCCTGCCTGGCCTGCTCTGGGTGGCTGCCTTATGCAGCGGACTGCCCTGCCTGCTTTCCTGTTTCAAGGGCCGGCCTTTACGGACCTGGGCGTCGGCGACGGTCTTTGTCCTGCTGGCTGCTCTGGGTGCCTTTTTGGTTTTCCGCGCCGCCGACACGGCGAAGGAAGAATGGATGCGCTACGACTTCATGGTGCGGATGCAGATGTGGAATCGCATTATGCTCACGGCCGATCGGCGCAATCCCGATACGCCGAAGACCGTATCCTGTCTCAATCTGGCCCTGGGCAAAACCGGGCGGATGCCCGATTATCAATTTTCCTACTTCCAGAACGGACCGGATGGACTTCTTCCGCCTTTCATCGGTGATCACACCAATCCTGTCTCCACGGGTGAAATCTTCTGGCATCTGGGTATGGTCAATACGGCGCAGCGCTTCGCCTTTGAAGCACAGGAGGCCATCCCGGACTTCCAGAAGAGCGCCCGCTGCTATCAACGCCTGGCCGAGACCAACCTGGTCAACGGCGATACGCTTGTTGCCCGTAAATACCTCAAAGCTCTGCAGCACACCCTCTTCTATCGCAAATGGGCCCGCGAAACCGAATCCCTTGTTGAGGTCGGCTCGCTCTTCGAACAGCGGCCTGAACTGGCCCGCGTCCGAGACTGCCGGTTGCGGGAACACGATTTCCTGTACAGCGAAACGGAGATGGATTCGATGCTGGGCCTGCTGAAAGTGGAGAATCCCCGGAATACGATGGCGCTGGACTACCTGATGGCCTGGTGCCTGCTGCGCAAGGACCTCGACCGTTTCGTGGAGTGCCTCTCCCTGGTCGAGGCGCCCACCCTGCCCAAATCCTACCAGGAAGCGCTGTTGCTGCGATGGGTGTTGACGCACAAGGATTACAATGGCCTGCCGGCCTATATTTCTCCGGCGTATGTCCTGCGGATCCGCGAGTTCCTCACGGATGCCAACTCCGGGAAGACGGAAGCGGAACTGCAGCGTACCTATGGCGACAGCTACTGGTTTTATTATTATTTCCGATACCGACACAGCGAATAAGTCCCTCCATGAAACGTCTCTTCTGCCCGATCCTTGTCCTCTTGCTGCTGGCAGCCTGCAGCCCGAAAGCGCGCGATGCTGTCGCTTGCGGAGAACGGCCTGACATATATCCCGATTACGTGGGGGTTACGGTTCCTGTGACCATCGCTCCGCTCGATTTTACGCTAAAGGGAGCCGATGCGATAGACGTGCTGCTCTCCGCGCCGGACGGCACGGAACTTCGCAGCGCAGGCAAAACTTCCACCCGTTTTTCTGAAAAACGCTGGCGCAAGATTCTCCAGCGGAGTGCAGGTGACTCCCTCCGCGTGCTTGTCAGCGGAAGGATCGATGGTCAGTGGAAGATTTTTGCTCCATTCTGCCTTTTCGTTTCGACCGACGCCATCGACTACGGTCTGACCTACCGCCTGCTGGAACCGGGCTATGAGATTTACAGCAAGATGGGTATTTACGAGCGGGAACTATCCTCGTTCCGCCAGAGCGCGCTGCTGGAAAACACCCAATTTGACGGCTGTTTGAATTGCCACGCCAGTCAGCAGGGCGATCCGGGTACCTGGACCCTTCATATCCGCGGCAGCCACGGGGCGACGCTGTTGCAGCACAAGGGAAAAATGGCGGCCTACAACACGAAGACCGACTCCACGCTGGGCTTCTGCGTCTATCCGTACTGGCACCCCTCGGGCCGCTACATTGCGTATTCCACCAACAACACGCGACAGGGATTCCATGTGCAGCCCGACAAGATCATTGAAGTGTTCGACCTGGATTCGGACATCCAGGTCTATGACGTGGAACGGAATGAGCTGATTACGGCGCCACAGGTCAAACGTCCCGGCATTTGGGAGACCTTTCCTGTGTTCTCACCCGACGGAGGCACCCTGTACTTTACCGCCGCCAAACAGGTGGAGATTCCGGGCGAATTGCCGCAGTCGCGCTACAACCTGATGAAGGTGAGCTTCGATCCTGAGACCGGTAGGATTGGCGACGATGTAGAAATGGTGGTCGATGCGGCGTCCCAGTCGAAGAGTCTCTGTTTCCCTCGTCCTTCCTACGATGGCAAGTATCTGATGTACACGCTCTGTGACTACGGTACATTCTCAATCTGGCACCACGAATCCGACCTGTGGCTGTTGGATCTGGAGACCCTGGAATCCCGGCCTCTTGACGGGGTCAACAGCGCCGACACCGACAGTTTCCACAACTGGAGTTCCAATTCCCGCTGGTTCGTATTCTCAAGCCGGCGCGACGACGGACTCTTCACGCGCCTGTACATCGCGCATTTCGATGACAACGGTGTTGCCGGCAAGCCCTTCATGCTGCCGCAGCGCGATCCGAAGAACTACTACGAAAACTTCTTCTTTTCCTACAACGTCCCTGAATTCGTTACCGGCTCCGTTCCCCTCAACCGCATCCGTGCCCAAAAGGCCATCAATACCCCCGAGCGCATCCCTTTCGGATACCGTAGCAAATAAAGGCGCGGGTGGTAACTCGTCCAGAGAGCATTTTTTCTGCTCTCTGGACGAGTTACCAGAGCGCCTTGAATCTGAGCGCCCCAATAGGCCTACGGCGCTGAATCGTAGACGCTTTCGAGCGTGTAGGCAGGATCTTTCATCGTGACAGCCTTGACCATGATGCCGACCAGTTCCTGGGCCTTGTCGTCGACGAAGACCCCCGTGCCATGGTCGATATAAGCGTGCTTCTCAGGACCGACGCCAGAAGCACCGTTGTCCCAGAGATACATCGGCAACAGCCGGTCGGCCGCCGCCTTGCAGAAATACTCCATATAATATTTCTGGAACGCATAATCCGCGTCAGTATGCCGTGAGCAGCCCATTTCACCCAGATACACCGGAATGCCCTTGTCCAGATAGGTGGTTTTCAACTGGTCGAACGTCCACCGGAGGCCCGCCTCGTTGTCGCCGCTGATCTTGAGGTTGGGATCGGCGGTATGGCCGAACTGACGTACCAGCGGGTCTTTCAGCGTGTAATCGTACGGATCATAGTCGTGAACAGCCACCATCAAGCGGTTGGCGGAGGTGTAATCTTTCGGGAGTTTCAGGCCGGGGATGGTAAACGTGGGACTGGCCGCATAGCCCGGGATGCCCAGCCAGCGCGTGGCATTGTTGCCCCCGGTGGTGCGGACTGCGTCGACAAACACCTGGTTCCATTCGTTGAGCACTTTGTACTGTGCATCCGGATTGTTCTGGAAAGCGGTGCTCCAGCCCCAGCCGCCGTCCTGGATCTCGTTGAACGACTCGAAAACGAGCCATTCCCCCTTGTCCTTGAAGCGGTTGGCGATCTGGGTCCATACATTGAAGATTTCTTCCTTCACTTTCTCGTTCTGGGTGTTATTGTTGTAGGCTTTGGCGATGTCCAGCCAGTAGCTCTCGTCGTGGTGCGTGTTGACGATGGCCACCAGACCGGCCTTCTCGGCGTAGCCGACGATCTCTTCTACACGGCTCAGCCATTTCTCGTCCAGACGATAGCCCGGCGCCTTGCCGATATGCCCTTCCCATGTGGTGCAGATGCGCACGGCTTTGAAGCCCGCTGCCTTTACGCCGTTAAAGGTGGACTGGGTACATTTCGGATTGCCCCAGATTGTTTCAGCGGCGACGCCGTTCGCGATGGCATCCATGTGGTTGCCCATGTTCCAGCCCGGACCCATTGCGTTGAATACCATTTCCGGTGTGAGGGCTTCTGCACTGGCTGTAGGAATGCTGGCGGAAGCTTCGCGCGAGATTTTGACGCTCACGCTTTCGTTGCCGCACTTGACAGTGATTGTGCCGTTGCCGGCGGCGGATGCACGGTTTGCACCGGCAAACAGGGTGACGGTGGTTTCGTGCCTGTTGTTGATCTGGCCCGTCTCGACACCGCACCAGGCAGCGTCGGAACTGACCGTGGGCTGTTCGGAGGAGTTGACCGTCAAGGTCGCTTCGCCGCCGAAGCGGTCGAAGGAAACGCTGCTCTTGTCAACGGTGAGCGTGACGTGCGGGATGCCCTGGGTGACAGGCACCATCAAGCTCTGTTTGTCGCCGATGACGCGGATGGAGGCAGAGCGGCTGGCCGTACCCGTGTTTTCCTGGGCCGTGACGCTCAATTTGAGGCTGTTGGAGGCATAGCTGCCTTCCGTCAGTTTGATCCAGGCGTCGGAGCAGCTGATGTCGGGTTTGATGCCGCTGGTGATGGTAATATCAAGGGTCCCGCCGCTTGCGTCGAAGTTCAGACTTGAGGGATTGGCAGTGAGTGTCACGGGTGCGGGCGCGGGTTCGGGATCTCCGCAGGAGAGCGCCAGGATCGCGGCAAACAAGGTGAGGGTAAAAAAACGAAACTTCATAATGTGTCCGATATTTATTCAAAAGATTCTGCCGGCATTTCTTTCCAGACTTTGCCGATGGTGGCGGCATCGAAGCCAACTGGGGCGTTGCCCAGGTCCGGAACATTGAAAGAGCGCAGCATGGTATCGTAATAATGTGGGTTTTTCTGAGGCAGGAGGAATGGTTTCGTTACAGTTCCGTCAGGTGCGACATGACTGAAATACGGTTTCCCGTACAGTCCGTCGCCGCGTTTGGAAGCAAACACAAACCATGTGCCATCCGACGACCAGCTGTGATAGGTGTCGGATTTCTCTGCGTTGACGGCACGCATATCCAAGATGCTGCCGTCGGACAGGTCCATCAGGCAGAGGTCGCATTCGGAGTGGTTGATGGGGAAGGTCCCGTAGCCGGCCACCGTGAAAAGGAGCCAACGGCCGTCGGGCGAGGTCTTGGGATGGCAGACAGAGGCCGCTCGTCTTGTGGCGCTCCAGACCGTATCGGCAGGGCCGCCCAGGGTTCCTGTCGCGGTATCGAAAGGGACGCGGACCAGCGAATACATCGTCTGGTACAGATCGGCCGGCAAGGGATGCGCGGGTGCTGCACAGTAGTAGACGAACTCGCCGTCGGCCGAGAAAACGGGGAAGGTCTCGAAGACGTCTTCCCGGCTGGTTTCCGGGAATGTCAGCAGTCGCTTGCCGTCAAAATCAGCTACGCAGAGGTCTGACGCAGTGTCGAAGACTTCCATCCGGCGACCACCTTCGGAGTGCATTGCCGGAACGATGATGTTGGTGGAAAAGACGCCGAAACGGCCGCCGGGATGGATCTCTCCGTAAACGGTAGGGGAGATCATCGTGTCGTTCTTGAGCGTGAGTTTGCGCAGTTCGCCTCCGCGGTTGAGGATGGCGCCGCCACCCTCGCCGCGCAGGTAGAACATCGACAGGTCGCCGCGTCCCTGGCTGTGGATGTGGCAGTTCATGCATTTGTTCTCCGTGTGGCGATAGTCGGAAATGACGCGGGTGTCGAAGCTTTCGAGATGCCGCTCCACAATCTCCAGATCGTCCCAGACTTCAAAGCCGGGTTCGATGAGGCGGTAGGTCAGATAGGGATCAATCCGGTCGTGCGACAGATGCAGGGTCCAGCGATGGAACTGATGCGTGCCGCCGGATGACCAGGCAGATTCTACGGTGATGTCACCACCTGCTGCGACTGCCAGCCATTCTCGCCAGACTTTCTCTTTCCAGACGACTTCGCGCCCTTTGAACGAGAGGGTCTTCCCATTGGCCAAAAAGTGCGTCGTGAATTCTTTTCCTTCCGGATCCGTATAATAGAAATTGAGCGGAGCGATGTTGATGGGAAGGGTGACATCCGTATAGTCCGGAAAAATGAAGGAGTCCCTGTCAGTCCCCGGTCCGGCAGGACGTACATCGTACGGCCTGCCGCAAGAGAGCGGCAGGCCGGCCAGCATGGCCAGCAGGAGGAGCTTATTTCGTTTCATTCTTCACGGCGTAATAGTAATAATACCAGTAGCTTTTGCCGAATTCCGCCGTCAGGTTCCTTCCGGAGCCTCCATCTCGCTTGTAAATGGTGACAAAACGGTTGAAGCGTTGGAAACAGGCTTCAGATATGTGGTAATGGGCAAGATTCTCGGCGCTCATCCCGCCTTTGGCGGCCAGGAAGATGAGCATAGCTTCTTCGTAGAGCTGCGAGCGGGTGAGACCGGGGTCGAAATCGCCTACGAAGGCGTCGATATCTTTGGTCAGCAGATCGTAGCAAAGGAGATAATCCAGCGCCAGCCGGTTGGTCTGGTTGGCACTGAGCAGGATACGGAGGATGATCGGCGTCTGGTCCATGCCGTGGACCAGGTCGAACTGAGGCATCAGGTTGCGTTTTTCGGCGATGCGCAGCTGATATTGCGGACTCCAGTTTTCGGGAAAACGCGACCGGGCCCATTGGCGGTCTTCTTGCGAACCGTTCAGGAGCATACGCAGATATTTGGCGGCGGCTTCGTATTCGCCCGTGACCAGATTGGCTTCGGCCAGACGGCGGAGATAGCGTGAACCATTGTGTTCCGGCGAAAAGAGCAGCCCCAGCATGGCATCGCGTTCGGCCAGCGGCATATAACCCAACTGGAACCAAACGTCGCCTGCACAGGCAATCTTGAACGGGGTGGAAGAAGGCCCCACGGGTAGGAATAGCCCGCGTTCGAAGGGCTGGTAGTAATCCATCAGCCGGTCGGGAAGCCGTCCCAGCATCGCGTTGGCCAGGTTATAGTAGTAGGTCCCCACTTCGTTGTGAAGGTCTTTCCTTGTGGCGAGATCGGCCACTTTCTGCCAATTTTCTTCCCCCGCTTCTACGATCAGGCCCAGGATCTGTTCGGCGTCGCGGTCGGGCTTGCCCCAGACCTCGCGGGCTTCCCGCAGCGAGATGCCGTTCTGGGCGGCATATTTCCGAAAATAGGGATGGCGGAGCAGGAATACACACTGACTGGCGCCGGCCGCGAGCAGCACGACGGCAAGAGCGATCCATAGCCATTGTTTTCCTCTGCAGGCCATCCTATTGCGTGTCGGGTGTCTGTTCCTTGGGCAGAGGATACAGTTGCAGCAGAAAGGCGCCCAGGATGCTTTCTTCGCCCACGGCCCGGGCCATCTGCCAGGTACGCTGCTTGTATGCGTCCCGTTCTTTTTTCGCTTCTTCCTTCAGACCGGCGTCGTAGAGTTGTCCGGATAGGCGGTTGTGTTCGATGGTCAGGTCTTTCCATACCTGCAGGCTGTCGTTCTGGGGCGTTCCGCCGCCGCGGCTGTCGGGGCCAAGGGTCACGAAAATATCGCCGGGTTCGGTAACCACCAGCAGGTCCTGTCCCTTGTGACGTTCGTGGGCAATGATGCGGACGGTACACATCCAGTGTTTATTGCCTTTGAAGGAAAATTCGTGGTTGTGGATCAGGGTGGAATCGACATTCTCGCGCTCTTCATGTCCGTAGGGAACGAGGAATACTTTGACGCCTTCCAGCTCGTTTGATGTTACCCGTCCGTGAATGCGGTACTGGTCGCTGTTGCAGGAACAGAGCAGGACAACCGTCAGCGCGGAGATGATGAACAATCTCTTCTTCATGGTTTGACTGTAGCTTGGATCCGTTTGTCGGAGAATACGTCGCGGTAGACTCCGCGGGTGTTGAAATGGACCTTGGACCGGGTGAAATCGGGCGCATTGTAGGAATACAGGGTCCCGTGATAGAGTTTCCGGGGATTCCGCTGCGGCAGCACGAACGGTTTGGTGCAGTGCCCGTTTTCGTCGATCGAGGCAAGGTATATCTGAACGTAGAGTCCGTCGGCTCGCCGGCTGGAGAAAAGGAACCAGCGACTGTTGGAACTCCAGTTATGGAAACTTTCGGAGAAGGGGCTGTTGACTTCGTCGATGGGGCGGGTCTCCCCGGTCGAGAGGTCCATCAGCCAGAGGTCCGCTTCTTTGTGACTGATGGGGAAGACACCGAAATCCGCCTGATTGTACATCAGCCAGCGGCCGTCGTATGAAGGGCGCGGAAAAGCGATGCTATGGCTGTCGCGGCTCGCCGGAATGACGCACTCGATCTCGCCCAGCCGGCCTGTCGCCGGGTCGAAAGGAACGCGCATCAGGTCGTAGCGGATGCTGTCGACAAAGCGAGGCACATCGTAGGCTTTGGCTTTGCAGTAGTACAGGGTCTTTCCGTCTGGGGTGAAAGCGGGGGAGGATTCCAGATATTCCTCCGAGGTGAGCCGGGGATCGACGATCAGGGAGTAATCGTCGGTATCGACGATGACCAGGTCGGAAGCCAGGTCAAAGACTTCAATGGTCCGCTGGTCGGCTGTCCAGAAGCATTGCCGGACAGGGTTGATGGAACCGGCAAACCAGCGGCCTTCCGGATGCCAGTAACAGTAGGCTACGTTGCCCAGGGTGCTGTCGGTCTTGGTGGTCACCCACTCGCTGTGTCCGTCCTGCTGAACCAGCGTGGCGCCGTGACTGCCCCGCAGATGGAAAAGGAATTGGCCTGGGTCGGTCGCATTGGCCGTATGGCAGTTCATGCATTGGCCCGGGGTGAGGGTGCTTTCTATGATGGGTTCCTCCCGGAACGTATGGATGTCGCGCTGATAGATGCCGATAGTGCTGTATGTGGTGTAACCCGGCGCAATCTTCCGGTAGGTAACGCCGTAGTCTGTCAAGGGTATGTCGCTGACATAGACGATGAAATCACGCCATTGGATCCAACGGCCGTTTTTTTTGCCCAGCACGGTGAAATGCAGGGTGTCACCGGCATTCCGTTCTGTCAGGCGTCGCCAGGCCTTGACGGGGAAGTCGGCCCAGCGGCCGCGGGTCTTGATTTCGCCACCGTTGTTACCGGTGACGCGGACGAACACGCGGTCATATTCTTCCGGCAGGTTGAAGTTCAGGGGAGCGATGCCGGCGGGGATCGTCACTCCGATGTAATCGGGATAGATGGCAGGCAGTTCTTCCACAAATTCGGTCTGCTGAGCGCAGGAGACCAGCAGGAGGAGCGGCAAAAGGAAGTACAGGCATCTTTTCATCACCGGCCCTCCATCTGTTTGAGGCGTTGCCAGACCGTATAGTACTGGGCCGCCATAAAGTTGTTTTTATTCTGGTTGTAGAGAATGGCCATCATCAGGTCGAGTCCGTCGTAGAAAGTGATGAAATCGTCCTGGAAACGTACGCTGCGGATGTAGGCGTACACGGGATCGGAGGCAAGGTTTTCTTCGCTTTGGATCAACGCTTTACGTCCCAGCGCCCATTGACGGTAGAAAAGGCTGTGTGAGAGAATGTCCAGGTATTTTTCGGCTCGGTCGTACCAGCCGTTGACGATGTTGCACTCGGCAATCCGACTCATGAAACGACCGCTCTTGCGGCCGTTCTGGATGGATTCCTGCACGTCGAAGAAATACTGCAGCGTGATGTTGGGCATACCCATCATCCAGAGCGCTTCGGCCGAAGTGATGTCCGACATATTGTCACGGATGCTGGGCAGGATGAGCCCTTCGGTCCCACACTGGTAGAAATCTGTCAGGCGGGTTTCGAGCTGCCCGTTCATAAACAGGCAGAAATTGACCGAGCAGGCGCTCACTGGATTGCGGGGCTGGTACTTTTCGGCCCGGCTGATGACATCGGCATAGCGTTCGTGCCGGATCAGCCAGTCGTAGGCCAGTACTTCGTGGGTATCCTTATTGTAAGTATGGTGTACGCCGGCCCAGGTGCCAAGGCCCAGAAGAAGGAGGGAGGGCAAGGCCCAGATGCCGGGGCGGCGCAGACGGAAGGGCAGGCCGCAGAGCAGGATGACCAGCAGGGTAACGACAGGAATGATGATTTGCAAGGCCGGGAGAGATTCCACCAGCCGGTAGTAATTGATCCCGAAGAAGGCGTCACGGGCCGGATACTGAGAGGCGAGAAGCCGGTATCCGGCAAAATAGACGCCTGCGGTATAGACCAGCATCAGCAGGTCTTCCCCTCTCCGGCCGCGGATGACCGAGATCAGGATGGGCACGATGATCACAGGTCCGGCGATCCACCAGCCCAGAGGGATGAGCCACAGGCGGTGCCAGCGGGCACGTGTCATTACCGGACAGAACGCCAGGGCCAGAATCAGTGCCACGGGATAGCTGATAAGCACTTCCACATCACCCTGGTAGACGAGCATCAGCAGGGAGGGGATGAAGGAAAGCGCATAGAAGCAGCGCCGGCCGTTCTCTCCGGCCGGCCGGGCGGCTCTCCAGACCAGCTGCTGAAGCAGGACAGCCATCAGGGCCAGAATCAAGGCGCCGGCTGCCCGTAAATAGAAAAACTGTACCAGGAATTCCGACAACCAGTCTGCCGGGCCGCCGGGCAGAGCCAGACGTTCTGCCAGGTAGTCCCAGGTAAACAGGAAAAGTTGGTTCTGCTCCTGATAGGAGAGGTCCTGCGGGAAAAGCCACATCCAGAAGATGAATACGGTCACGCCCAGCAGACTGCTTGCCAAAGTCCGATACAATTGATTCATCGTTAAAAAAGCAGCCGCCCGTAAGCGGCTGCTTTACTGAAAGTCAGTTTGTTTTATCTGACGGGCTGGAATCTCCACCACGTGCATTCGCCCCAACTCCAGGCAGCCTGTCCGTTGGCGCAAATCAGGGTCAGCAGATTACCGTCCATATAGACAATCTCGTAGTTGTCTGCTACGGTGCCGCCCGTATTGATGATGAACGGCCACAGAATGCCGGAACCGCCAGCCGTGACCAGGTCGCCCATCTTGTAGGCGCCGCTGTTCCAACTGAAGTTCTCTACCGAATAAGGAGACGAAGCAATCTGCTTGCCGTCCTGATCATAGGAGGTGACAATACCGTCTACGCTGTTGAACACCATGTAGGCGTCACTGCTGCCGTAGCCGTATGCCACGCCACCGGAGTGCTGGATCTGTTCGGTTTCCAGCTGCTCGGGCAAGCATCCCCACCACAGGCCCGGGATTTCGCCCGCTGCCAGGTTGGCGCCGTGCCCCGGATCACCGATATAACCGGCGTTGCCCCAGGTAGAGCCATTGATCGGGTAGTAGGTCCAGGCGCGCTCACCGCTGCCGGCGAGGGCTGCGTCCGGATCGGAGGCGTTCTTGAAGCGCCACCAGGTGCACTCACCCCAACTCCAGGCTCCCTGGCCGTTGGCACAGATGAGCGAGAGGTTGTTCGGGTCGACATAGACCACGTCGAACTCGTTGGCGCGTTTTCCGCCCGTGTTGATGATGAACGGGAAGAGGATCGGGGCGTCGGTGGTGACCAGTGTACCGTAGTGATAACCGTCGGTGCATTCCGGATCGTAGTTGTTGAGGGAGAAGGAACCTTTGGCAATCTGGGTACCGTCGGCCTTGTAGGAGATGCACTCCATATCCTCATTGAAAATCATATAGGCGTTCGGATCGCCGTAGCCGTACACCGTGCCGCCAGCGTGCTGGATCTGTTCGGTTTCCAGCTGCTCGGGCAGGCATCCCCACCACAGGCCCGGGATTTCGCCCGCTGCCACATTGGCGCCGTGACCGGCATCGCCGATATAACCGGCATTGCCCCAGGTAGATCCGTTCATGGGGTTCCACTTCCAGGCCTTGGAACCGGATTCACCGGTGAGGACTTTCACGGCCGGATCGAGGTCGGCCGGGACGTACACATTGACCGAACTCTCGAAGAAGACCAAGGAAGCGTCCTGGTTGATGGTGGAAACGCCGAAAGGCTGGTTGGAATCAGCACCGCGGCGCGGCGTGATGTTGAACACGCCGGAAGCACCGGTAGCCAGGACATTCTTGGAACCATCGGATTTGTAGTTGAACACCTGAACGGTCTGTGAAGGGTTCGTGGTGTACTTGATGTAGTTACCATCGGACATCGGCTGCGTGCAGGCAGCGTCAGCATACTGTCCGACGATGGTGAAGGCACTCTGGAGCTCTCCGGATGAGATGGGCGTACCCGCCTCGGGACCTTTGATGATCACGGGTTCGCAGGAAACCAGCATCACACCTGCCAGAGCGAGAATCGAGAAATAGAATATTTTCTTCATAACTTGAATCATTTCTAATAGGTATGAGTCTGCTACCAGCCCGGGAAGTCAAACTGGGAACCCCAGCCTTCATTCTGGACGAACTTATACTCTTCGCCAGCACCGGCGGAGAGGGAAATCTGGCTGCTCGGGATAGATACGAAGCCCTTGGTAGCGGTGTAGCGGTTGCCGTAGCCACCATTGTACTTGGAGGCATTGTTCGAGCCTTCCACACCGTTGTTCCACACTTTCACGCCTTCCTGTTTGTCGAGGGCGCTGACGGCATAGCTCTCGCCGTAGCGGCGCAAATCGTTGAAGCGGACGCCTTCGAAGGCGAGCTCCCAGCGGCGCTCATTGCGAAGGTTCTCGTCGTTGAGCGGCTTGCTGGGCAGACCGGCGCGGGCACGGACCTTGTCGAAGGAAGCCTGGTTGCCGTTGATTTCGGCATCCATCAGCAGTACTTCGGCGAAACGGATCATAACCATGTCGTTCACACTGTTGAGCTGGAAGTTGTCTTCGTTGCCGCTTGACCAGGTCAGGTCGGGGAACATCACGTTGGTGAAGCTCTTCATATACTTGCCGTTCGCTTCGCTCCACGCCATCACGGGCATAATCTTGGTCTGGTAGAAACCACTCTCCTGGATGTTGGAGTCACCGCCGAACACATAGGTACCGCTGAAGTTCTCCACCGGGATGATGGAGGCGTCCAGACGGGCGTCGTTCGGTTCGAGGGCCTTCCAGTCGGAAACCAGCGACGGGTTGACCGGGCACATACCCCAGCCCACACCGAACGGGATACATTCACCGTTGTCGAGGCTCTGGCCACGGACACCGAGGAAGAGGGCGGTCTGGTTGGAGTAACCGATGGTAGTGCTCCAGGACGGCTGGGTGTTGAATTTGATGATGAACATGGCTTCCGGGTTGCGGGCCCCGTCATCTTCTACCCATTTGTAACCTTTTCCGTACCAAGGGTTCTTCTCATCGTTGATGGTGCAACGGTTGGTGTAAGCCCAGAGGTTGTGGTAGTCGTTGACCAGGGTGTAACCGGAGTTGTTCACACAGTCGGTGATGTAAGCGCCGACTTCAGCCTTGGAAATCTTGGTGCCTTCGGCGATGCTGACGCCGATGGCCTCGTTCTCGTATGCGGGGAGCGTGATTTCGCTCAGGCCATAGAAGCCGGAAGCGAAGAGATAGGCGCGACCCAGAAGGGCTTCAGCGCAATATTTGTCGACGTGGCCGTCGCCGATAGCCTGCTTGGCGGGCATGATGTCGGCAGCGATCTTGCAGTCTTCGATGATCTGGCCCCAGAGCGCTTCACCGCTGATCTGCGGCTGGGTGGGGTCGGCCTGCGAAGTAACCGGGCAAGGGATGTTACCGAACATCGAAGCGAGTTCGTAGTAATACCAAGCACGGAGGAAGAATGCTTCACCCATATACTGGTTGAGTTGTGCCACGCCGCAGTTCGGCATCGCCTCGATGGCGGCGTTCGCGCGCGCGATACCTTTATAGCGGTCGACATAGAAACCATTGTACATGTCGGAACCGAAATTGAGCAAGAGGTCTTCCGCCTGCATCGTCTGGTCGTTCTGTCCACCGCCGCCCAGTGCATCGTCCGATGCAGCGACGGACCACAGGAAGTGGTTGACGTGGACGTTGTTGCCGATGGAGACGTTCAGGTTGTTGTAGATACCCGCAAGCATCTGCTCAGCGTCGGTTGCGTTCACCGGGAAGTTGCTGCTGTCTTTTGACCAGTAGTTGGTGGTGTCGAGAAATGACTCACAGGAAGCGAAAGAGAACACAAGGGCGGCCATGGCCGCGAGTTTGATTATCTTTTTCATATCAGTCATTCAAATTAAAATTTAAGATTGAGGCCGATCAGGAAGGTCTTGGCCTGCGGATAATAACCCAGGTCAATGCCCTTTGCCCAACTGTCGAAGCCAGAGGAAGAACCAACCTCAGGGTCGAGACCTTTGAACTTGGTGAAGCAGAACGGGTTCTGGGCCTGTACATAGAGACGGCACTGGCCGAACGGAGCGTTCTTCCACAGACGTTTGAAGTCGTAGCCGAAGGTGATGGTCTGGATACGGAAGAAGTCTGCATTTTCGATGAAAATGTCAGAGTTGTTCATATAGTTGTAGTTCGTACCGGCCACCAGGCGGGGGAAGTGATTGGACGTATTCTCACCATGCCAGTAGCCGTACACTTCGGTAGTATAGTTGTTCCACTGGCTGTCGGAGTAACGGCGGTAAGCACGGAAGACCTGATGTCCGAACATGCCGTAACCGCTGGCTGAGAAGTCGAAGCCCTTGAAATAGATGGAGAAGTTCGCACCGAGGGTGAAGTCGGGGTTCGGATCGCCGGTGATCGTCTTGTCGGACTCGTTGATCACGCCGTCGTGGTTGAGGTCAGCGAATTTGAGGTCACCGGGGACCACGTCTTCCACGATGGTGCCGTTGCCGGCTGCCTTCCAGGCGTCGATCTCGGCCTGGTTCTGGAAAACGCCTTCGGACTTGTAGGTCCAGAAGTAGCCGATCGGGAAACCGACCTGGGCGCGATACATTTCGGAGATGCCCTGGACCACGTTGCCCTGGCCGTGGATGATACCTTCATCGTTGGCAATACGGGTGACGCGGTTTTTGTTGTAGGCACCGTTGACACCGATGCTGTAGGAGAAGTCCTGGCTGCGGGCGTCGTTCCAGTTGAGAGCGAGCTCGACACCGCTGTTGCGCACGTCACCACCGTTGATATACGGGGCGTTGGCACCGAAGTGACCCATAATCGGCGCGTTGACCAGCCAGTTCTTGGTGTCTTTCTGGTACCAGTCGAAGGCGATGCTCAGGCGGCTGTTGAACAGGCGGGCGTCAAAACCGAGGTCGAGCTGCTGGGAAGTCTCCCAGGTGATGTCGGGGTTGGCCAGCTTGTCAGCGTAGGCGCCGGTACCGGAGGTAGTGGAGGTCGGGCCGGTGTAGAAAGAGTAACCCCCATCTGCCGCACCCACCGAAATCGTGGAAAGGTACTGGAAATTGGAGATGGCGCAGTTACCGTTCTGGCCCCAGCTGCCACGGATTTTCAGGAAGTCGATGACATTCCTGTTCCACCAGCTTTCATTGGAGACCACCCAGCCGGCGGAGACGGAAGGGAAGGTACCCCAGCGGCGGCCGCGAGCAAAGTTGGAAGAACCGTCGTGACGGAGAATCAGGGAGAGCATGTATTTCTCGGCGTAGTTGTAATTGATACGGCCGAAGAAGGAGACCAGGCCGCTGTCACCCCAGGTGGAGCCGGAAACGTCGGTCAACGAAGGGTCGCCGGAAGTGTTGCTCACATAGGCGTATTTCCACTGGTTGGGCCAGAGGACACCGCTGTTACCGGAGCCGACGTCTTCGCCGAATCCGCTGTGCTCGAGGGTGTTACCGATGAGGGCGTCGAAGTGGTGGTCACCGCCCAGGTCGAACACATAGTTGACGGTGTTTTCCCAGGACCAGCTCCAGCCTGCGCCGGCGCTCTGGTTCACGATATCGGTATCGGAGAAAGCGTAGTTGGTCAGGCGGTAGGCCAAGCTGTACTGACGATAGGTGTAGGCGCTCATACGGTAGTTGAACTGGCTCTTCCAGGTCAGGCCCTTGATGGGCTGGACACGAAGGTTGGCCGACATCGTCAGACCGTAGTTGTGGCTGTCATTGTTACCGCGGGAAGAATAGACCATTGCAGCAATCGGGTTGCTGGTGTAGGGGTCGAGATCCCAGAGGCCACTCTTGCTCAGCCAGTCATATTCGGCATAGTCGCCGTCAGGCAGGTAAACGGGGACCAGCGGGTTGGCCGACAGCATCGAGAAGATATCGTTCCAGTAGTGGTTGCCCGTACCGATACCGCCCTTGCGGCTGGTGGTGAAGGTCAGGTTTTCACCGAAGGAGATGATGTCGAGGTCGCCTTTCTTCCAGATCACGTGGTCGGAGTTGAGGCGGACGGTCAGACGCTTGTAGTTGGAAGCAACGGGCTTGCCGAAGATACCTTCCTGGTCGGTGTAGCTGACACCCATGGAGAATTTGGAGATGTCCGTACCGCCGACGAGGTTGACGGCGTGGTTCGTGCTCGGCGCGTTCTTGTTGCGCATCGCATCCAGCCAGTCGGTTCCGATGAAGGAACCGTCCATAATGCTGTTATAGAGGGCGGGGTTGAGGGTGCCGGCCCAGTCGATGGGGTCTTTGCCCATATTGAAGTTGACCTGGCTCTGGATGTCCATATACTGGCGGGCATTCAGGAGTTCGGGCATCTTCTGGACGTTCTGGACACCGTAGAAGCCGTCGTAGGTAACGGTCAGCTTGCCGCTCTTACCCTGTTTGGTCGTGACCAGGATCACACCGTTGGCACCACGGGCACCGTAGATGGCGCAGGATGCGGCGTCCTTCAGCACGTCGATGCTCTCGATGTCGGAAGGGTTGAGGGAGTTGATGTCACCGCCCGTCACGCCGTCGATCACATACAGAGGCGCATAGGAACCGGTGGTACCCATACCGCGGATGTTCACATTGTAGCCGGAACCCGGCTGGCCGTTTGAGCTCATGATGCTCACACCGGGCGTAGACGACTGCATAGCGCCCAGAGCGCTGGTCGAGTTGAGTTTAGCCAGCTCTTCTCCTTTGACCTGGACGGTGGAACCAGTGACCAGTTTCTTTTTCTGGACACCGTAACCCACCACCACCAGTTCATCGAGGAACTCGGCGTCTTCCTCCAGGAAAACGTTGAAAACCGTTTGGGTTCCAATCGCAATCACCTGGGTCTTGTAACCGATGGATGAAATTTCGATCGTCGCGCCAGGTTTGACGTTCAGTACGAAATTACCATCCACATCTGTAGAGGCACCATTCTGGGTGCCGCTTTCAATGACACTCGCGCCAATCACCGGGCCGTAGCTGTCGGTAACCGTACCGGAGATCCGGACGGTCTGCGCCAACGCGGCCGTAGCGAGAAGCAAGAACATCATAGAGGCAAAAAACTTGCTCTTCATAGGTTGAAAGTGTTGGTAAAAAATATTGTTATGTAGTTTAAATGTGTTTGTTTTCCGTGTCCCTACGTGCGCGTGCGTAAAGGTGCGCGGGCATAATTATATGTATGGCAAATGTACAAATAAATTGTATAACAGGGATGCTTCCCATTGGAATTGTTAAAAAAGTATTAATAATTACACTTTTTGTACAAATATTGATTATCTTTGTTCCATTATGGCAAATGTACTCCGGGAGATCACTTCCCTTACCGACAATGACTGCTTCTACATCGTGGAGCGGCATAAAAGCGCATTCACCTGGCCCATTCATTCCCATGAGGAATACGAGCTCAACTTCATCGAGCGGGGCAGGGGCGTACGCCGTGTGGTGGGCGACAGTATCGAGGAAATCGGCGATTATGAACTGACCCTGATCACGGGCGACGGATTGGAGCACGTCTGGGAGCAGGGCCGTTGCACGTCCGGTGACATCCGTGAGATCACCATTCAGTTCTCGCCCCGCCTGTTGGACGCCAAGCTGCTGTCTCGCAATCAGTTCGCTTCAATCCGGAAAATGTTTGAACGCGCCCGGATGGGGCTCACTTTCTCGATGCCGGCCATCATGCGTGTCTACTGCCTGGTCGATACCCTGGCTTCCAAGGAGGACCGTATGGACCAGTTTCTCGACATGCTCCGCATCCTCTTCGAGCTGTCGCAGGATGCAGGCGCCCGGACCCTGGCTTCCCATTCCTTTGCCAAGACGGGCATCGACAGGGAAAGCCGGCGCGTCAACAAGGTAAAAGAGTACATCTCGCTGCACTATACCGAGGAAGTCAAGCTCGATGACCTGGCTGCCCTGGTGGCGATGGCCCCTTCGGCCTTCAGCCGATTTTTCAAGCAGCACACGGGGCGGGCGCCGGTCGATTACATCATAGACGTACGCCTGGGGGCCGCAGCACGGATGCTTGTCGATACGACTACTTCTGTCAGTGAGATCTGCTATGCGTGCGGATTCAACAACCTGTCGAATTTCAACCGCACGTTCAAAACCCGCCGGGGCTACACGCCCCGTGACTTCCGGGCGCTCTTTACAAAGAACCGCATCTACGTCTGACACTTGTTAAAATTGTACAGGTTTTTGGTAATTTTCCGCTGGTGGGTGCTCGGCGAAAAAATTAAATTTGCATATCCGTCCAAGGATACAAATTTATATTTACTAAAAACCCATGAAATCTGTGTTCAAAGCCCTTGCCGTGGGCATCCTGGCCTTGTCCGCCGCCAGCTGCGCCCAGCACCGAAACGCTTTCGTCACCGTCCAGGACGGCCATTTCGTCCGTGACGGAAAACCCTACACCTTTATCGGTACCAACTTCTGGTATGGACCCATCCTGGCCTCTGAAGGCCGTGGGGGGGACCTGGACCGCCTGCAACATGAGCTCGACGCCTTGAAAGGTCTGGGTATTGAAAACCTCCGTGTCCTGGTGGGCGGCGATGGCGCCGATGGTGTGTATTCGCGTGTGGAGCCTACGCTCCAAATAGCGCCTGGCGTTTACAACGACACGTTGCTGGTAGGCCTCGACCGTTTCCTGGTCGAGCTGGGCAAACGCGACATGCAGGCTGTGCTGTATGTGAACAATTCCTGGGAATGGAGCGGGGGATACGGGCAATATCTGGAGTGGGCGACCGGTGAGAAGACCCTCATCCCGCTGGTCGACGGCTACTGGCCCTTTATGCAGCAGATGCGCCAGTTCCAGACTTCGAAGGAAGCCCAGCAGCTGTATTTCAATCATTTGACGAATATTGTCTCCCGCGTGAACTCGCTCACCGGGAAACCCTACAAGGACGATCCCGCCATCTTCGCCTGGCAGTTGGGCAACGAGCCGCGCTGCTTCTCTGACGAAGCGGACATCCGTGCCGGTTTTATCGGCTGGATGACCGAGGCGGCCCGCATTGTCAAGGAAATCGATCCGAACCATCTGGTTTCTACCGGCAACGAGGGCCTGATGGGCTGCGAGGAGGATCCGGCCCTGGTCCGGGCCGTGAATGAGATTCCCGGTATCGACTATATGACCATCCACATCTGGCCCTACAACTGGAGCTGGGTGCGGCCCGACCATTTGCAGGAGGATGTGGGCGTGGCGATCGACCGGACCCGTACGTATCTGGAGCAGCACAAGGCGCTGGCCGACGAGCTGGGGATGCCGGTGGTGTGCGAGGAATTCGGCTTCCCGCGTGACGGATTCCAGGCGTCGCGGCAGGCGACTACCCAGGCCCGGGACCAGTATTATGATTATGTGTTTTCCCAGGTGGGAAAGCGTCTCGACGGTGCCAATTTCTGGGGCTGGAGCGGTTTTGCCGTTCCGCCCCACGAGCAGTGGCAGAGCGGTGACCCGTATACCGGTGACCCGTCCCAGGAGGCCCAGGGGCTCAATGGTGTGTATGCCACCGACAGTACGGTCGACGTGATCGCTGCTGCGACGGAACGGATCAGCCACGGCGTGAAGGCAGACGATAAGATTCTCTACGGCCATCAGGACGACCTGGTCTATGGCCACGACTGGGTGGTTACCGACGTGCAGGGCGACCCGCTGGAGCGTTCGGACGTGAAGGATGTGGCCGGCCGTTACCCGGCTATCGTGGGCTTTGACCTGGGCGGCATCGAGCTGGGGAATCCGTGCAACCTCGACGGCGTTCCTTTCGAGTTGATGCGTCGGGCTGCCTTGAAGCACGTTGAGCGGGGGGGGATCGTGACCTTCTCCTGGCACCCCCGCAATCCCCTCACCGGCGGGGATGCGTGGGACATCTCGTCCGACCAGGTGGTGAAATCGATCCTTCCCGGCGGTGAAAAGGAGGCCGAGTTCTCCCTTTGGCTGCAGCGTGCCGGCGATTTCCTCGCGAGCCTGGAAGGCGCTCCGGTGATCCTGCGTCCCTGGCACGAGAATATCGGCAGCTGGTTCTGGTGGGGCGGGAAGTTGTGCCGGCCGGAAGAATATGTAGACCTGTTCAGGATGACGCACGATTATCTGGAAGTGGAGCGCGGCATCAAGAACCTGCAATGGTGCTATTCGCCGAACGGTCCCATCAGCGAGGCCGATTACCTTTCGCGTTATCCCGGCGATGAATATGTGGACATTCTGGGTACGGATATCTACGAATATGTGGGCCCCGAGGGACTGGCGCTTGCCGGTCTTCGTTTCCGGGGTCAGGTCAGGAGGATGCTCGCGACCCTGCAGAAGATGGCCGGGGAGCACGACAAGACTTTCTGCCTCTCGGAGACGGGACTGGAAGGGCTCTCCGACGCGCACTGGTGGACGGAGCAGCTGTATCCCGCCATCGAGGGCAGCGGCATCCTTTACGTGCTGACCTGGCGAAACGCCCACGACCGTCCCGGTCATTTCTATGCTCCCTGGAAGGGCTTCGAATATGCGGAGGATTTCAAACAGTTCGCGGATAAAGAAGAAATTATACTGCTATGACTTACGATGAAAGACTTGCCTGGCTGCGTGTGACGCACCGGAAACTGATTGAAAAGCCGAATATCCCGCTGGAGGGTAACGGCATTTATGAACGCTATCTGCACCCCGTACTGACGGGGGAACACGCTCCGCTGGAGTGGCGCTACGACCTGCACGAAGACACGAACCCTTACCTGATGGAGCGCTTCGGCATCCACGCCGCATTCAATGCAGGTGCCATCAAGTGGAAAGGGAAATATGTGGTAGTGGCCCGCGTGGAGGGTGCCGACAGAAAATCGTTCTTTGCGGTGGCCGAGAGCCCGAACGGTGTGGATCATTTCAAGTTCTGGCCGCGTCCGGTCACGATGCCCGAATACGGGGAGCCTGCCACAAATATCTATGACATGCGCCTGACCGCGCACGAAGACGGCTGGATCTACGGTGTCTTCTGCGTCGAGCGCAAGGACCACGACGCAGAAGGCGACTTGTCGGCCGCCACGGCGGCCGCCGGCATCGCGCGCACCCGGGACCTCGTGAACTGGGAGCGCCTGCCCGACCTCGTGTCAAAGAGCCAGCAGCGCAACGTGGTGCTGCATCCCGAATTTGTGGACGGGAAATACGCCCTCTACACGCGTCCGCAGGACGGTTTCATCGATGCGGGGAGCGGCGGCGGCATCGGCTGGGCCCTGGTGGATAGCATGGAACACGCTGAAGTAAAGGCAGAAAAAATCATCAACCTGCGCCACTACCACACCATCAAGGAAGTGAAGAACGGGGAGGGTCCGCATCCCATTAAAACCCCGCAGGGGTGGCTGCATCTGGCCCACGGCGTGCGTGGCTGCGCCAGTGGCCTGCGCTATGTGCTGTACATGTACATGACCGCGCTGGACGATCCCACCCGCGTGATCGCCGAACCCGCCGGCTTCTTCATGGCCCCCGAGGGACCCGAATACGTGGGCGACGTGATGAACGTGCTCTTCTCGAACGGCTGGATCTGCGATCCCGACGGGAAGGTGTTCATCTATTACGCCTCCAGCGACACGCGCCTGCACGTGGCCACCTCGACGGTCGACCGCCTGGTGGACTACTGCCTGCATACGGCGCCGGACGGCCTGCGGACCGGCCTGTCCGTGGAAACCCTGAACCGACTCATCGACAAGAATCAAAAGTAAATAAAGAAA
Organism: uncultured Bacteroidia bacterium; assembly: GCA_902784965.1. GTDB lineage: Bacteria > Bacteroidota > Bacteroidia > Bacteroidales > UBA932 > Cacconaster. The sequence goes on from CACZWU010000005.1 coordinate 21,593, forward strand.
ACTTACTGAATATGAGAAAGATATTATTTCTTTTCCTGCTGTCGGCATTGCTCCTGCCGACTTCTTGCCAGAAGACATACAAGGTCAAGGGCGACCAGGTCCTGATTCCCTGCGGGGAGGGGACCATCCGGCTGGAGGTCATCGCGCCGGAGATTGTGCATGTATCGGCCGTTCCGGAGGGCGAATTCGCCGACCGGCAGAGCCTGGCCGTGGTGTCGCAGGCCGGCTGCCGCGATTTCGAAGTGACGGAGGCGGGCGGCAAGGTGCGCCTGGCTACCGACAGCCTCGTCGTGGAGGTCTACAAGGCTTCCGGTACGCTGAATTTCTTCAAGGCCGACGGTACGCCGCTGCTGCAGGAAGGCCGTTTCGTCTTTACGCCCATCGAGGTGGAGGGCAAGCAGGCCTGGTCGGTGCAGACGGCCTTTGCGGCGCCGGACGAGGATTCCTTCTACGGACTCGGCCAGCACCAGGCCGGCGAATTCGACCACCGCGGCCGCAGCGAGGAGCTCTACCAGTACAACACCAAGGTGAGCGTCCCGTTCGTCGTGTCGACGGGCGGCTACGGCCTGCTGTTCGACGCCTATTCCTGGAGCCGCTGGGGCAATCCGGCCCCGTACAGGCAGCTGGGCGAGATGCTCAAGCTCTATGACAAGCAGGGCGTGGAAGGTGCACTGACCGGCACCTATCTCCCCGCGAAAGGACCCAGGCTCGTGCAGCGGGAGGACAGTCTCTACTACGAGAATGAATGGGCCGTAAAGAACCTGCCGGACATTGACCTGAACGGGGCGAAAGTGGTTTACGAGGGCTTCCTGGAGGCCCCTGAGACCGCGGACTATCATTTCATCCAATACTATGCGGGCTTCCAGCGGACGGTCGTGGGCACGGAGGAAGTCATGTCGCGCCGCTGGCGGCCGGCCTGGAACCCGAACAGCTACAAGTTCACCGTACACCTGGAGCAGGGCGTGAAGACCCCGGTCCGCATCGAGTGGGAGCCGGATGGCGGCGTGTCGTACATCGGCTTGCGCGTGGCCCCGCTGCAGGATCCCGACGAGGAAGCGGGCATCAGCTTCTGGAGTGAATTCGAACCGCAGGCGGACTTCTATTTCATCACGGGCGCCCGCTACGACGACGTGATCCACGGCTACCGCACGCTGACCGGCCAGGCCCCCGTCATGCCCAAGTGGGTGCTGGGTTTCTGGCAGAGCCGCGAGCGCTATTCCACGCAGCAGGAGCTGGTGGAAACGCTGGCTGAGCTGCGCCGTCGCCACATCCCGGTCGACAACATCGTCCAAGACTGGCAATACTGGAAAGACGACCAGTGGGGAAGCCACGAATTCGACGAGACACGTTATCCCGACCCCGAGAAGATGCTCGATGACGTACACGCGATGCACGGTCGCTTCATGATCAGTGTCTGGCCGAAATTCTATACCAACACGGACCATTACAAGGAACTCAAGGAGGCCGGTTATGCTTACACGCATGCCGAGGACGACCATCTCGTGGACTGGCTGGGACATGAGCAGAGTTTCTACGACGCCTATGCCGAGGGCGGCCGTCAGATGTTCTGGCGCCAGATTGACGAAACGCTTTATTCGAAGTTCAACCGCAAGATCGACGCCTGGTGGATGGACGCCAGTGAACCGAACCTGCGCGACTGCCTGCCGTGGGACTATTTCAAGTGGTTGGTCACGCCGACGGCACTGGGCCCTTCTGCCGAATACCTGAACGCTTATTCCATCGTCAATGCGGACGCCATTTACAAAGGCCAGCGGAGCGTGGAGCCCGACAAGCGGGTGTTCCTGCTCACACGCAGCGGTTTCCTGGGCGAGCAGCGCTACAGTACGGCTACCTGGAGCGGCGATATCGGCACCTCGTGGACCGATATGCGTATGCAGATGGCCGCAGGCCTGAACTTCTCGATGAGCGGCATTCCGTTCTGGGGAATGGACATCGGCGGCTTCTCGGTGATGAGCAAATTCTACGATCCCAAGAATGCGCCGGAATGGCAGGAACTCCAGACGCGCTGGCACCAGTTCGGCACCTTTGTGCCGTTGTTCCGCACGCACGGCCAGTGGCCGCGCCGCGAGCTCTGGAACATCGCCCCGGAAGGCTCCGAGGCCTATGAGAGCATTCTGTGGTATATGCGTCTGCGTTACCGGCTGATGCCGTATCTTTATTCGCTTGCAGGCGCCGTTACTTTTGACGATTACACCCTGATGCGCGGCCTGCCGATGGACTGGCCCGACGACCCGCGGGTGCGCGACCTGTCCGACCAGTGGATGTTCGGCCCGGCGCTGATGCCTTGTCCGGTCTATTATTACCGTGCCCGCAGCCGTTCCGTCTGTTTCCCGGAGGGAGGATGGTATGATTTCTATACCGGTGCATTCATCGAGGGCGGCCGTACCCGCGAGGTGGCTGCGCCGTATGCACGCATGCCGCTCTTTGTTCGTGCCGGTTCCATCATTCCGTTCGGTCCCGAGATGGAGTGGTCCGACCAGAAGCCGGCCGATGCCATCCGCCTCTACGTGTATGCCGGGGCTGATGCCGACTTCAAACTCTATGAAGACGACGGCTTGACCTATGCTTATGAGAAGGGCGCTTTCAGCACGATTCCCATTCATTGGGACGATGCTTCCCGGACGCTCATCATCGGCGATCGCGCCGGTTCTTTCCCGGGTATGCTGGAGCAGCGTGCTTTCCACGTCGTGGTGGTCGATCCGTCCCATCCGCACGCTTATGATCCGGATGCGGCGGGCACGATTTGCGAATATGCTGGAAATTCTGTATCTTTAACTCTTTAATGAAGAAAAGTCTTTTATCCTTGGTCCTCCTGCTCGCGCTGCTGCCCGCAGCTGCGCAGGAAATGCTGTTCGACGACGGTTGGAAGTTCGCTTTCGGCAACGCTTCCTCACCGGCGAAAGATTTCGGCCGGGGCACGGAGTATTTCAATTATTTTACCAAAGCGGCCTCGATTCACAACGAGGGCCCGTATGCTCCGAACTTCGATGACAGCGCCTGGAAGCCGGTGCAGCTGCCGCACGACTGGGTGGTGGACCTGCCGTTCTCGCCGGAGGCTTCCCACAGCCATGGCTACAAGACCGTGGGCTGGAAGTGGCCCGAGACCAGCGTGGGCTGGTACCGCAAGCATTTCACCGTGCCGGCCGAAGCGCTGGGACAGCCCGTTTCGCTCCGTTTCGACGGTATTTTCCGCGATTCGGACATCTGGGTCAACGGCTTCTGGCTTGGCGGCGAACGCAGCGGCTACACCACGGCGATCTACAACATTGCCGAATACCTGAACTACGGGGGCGACAATGTCGTAGCCGTGCGTGCCGACGCGACCTTTGAGGAAGGCTGGTTTTACGAAGGCGCTGGTATCTACCGCCACGTGTGGCTGACCATCGGTCAGGAACCCGCCAAACCGCTGCGCCGGATGCCCGTCATCACCACCGACCCGGACCGCGGCATTCTCGTAGACGGCGAACCCATTCGCATCCACGGCGCGAATGTCCATCAGGATCACGCCGGGGTCGGAGCTGCCATCCCCGACGCACTTTATGTGTGGCGCATCAAGCAACTCATGAAGTTCGGCTTCAATGCCATCCGCACTTCGCACAACCCCGCTTCGCCCGCGCTGCTCGACATCTGCGACAGCCTGGGCATGTACGTGCTGGAAGAGACGCGCCTGATGGGCGTCAACGAAGCCCAGCTCGAGCCCCTGCGCAAGATGATCGAGCGCGACAGACATCACCCCTGCATCATCCTGTGGGGTGTGGGAAACGAAGAGTGGGGGATTGAGTGGAACGAGAAAGGCGAACGCATCGCCCGCACCATGACGGAATTCTGCCACAGCATCGATCCCTCGCGCCCTGTGGTCGTCGCTACCAGCAGCGGCCCCGAGGTCATCAAGGGCACCGATGTGGCGGGCTACAACTATATTCTGCAGAACCCCGTGGACCGGCACCGGGCGGACTATCCGGAACGCATTGCCGTCGGCACCGAGGAAACATCGGGCTGCGGCACCCGCGGCGTATACTTCGACGACCGGGAAAACGGCCGGATGAAAGCCATCAACCGTGCTCCCCAAGGCCCCGACAGCCTGCTCAACTGCATCGAGCGGGGCCTGCAGTTCTACGATGCGCGTCCCTGGCTGGCGGGTCTGTTCTACTGGACGGGCTTCGATTATCGCGGCGAGGCCAACCCGCTGGTGTACCCCGCCACGGGCTCGGAGTTCGGCATCCTGGACTACTGCGGCTTCCCCAAGGACGAGGCATATTACCTGAAAGCCTGGTGGACCGACGAACCCGTGCTGCACATCCTGCCGCACTGGAACCTTGAAGGCCATGAAGGGGAGGAGATTCCCGTCTGGGTGTACTCCAATTGTGACGAAGTGGCGCTGTACGTCAACGGCAGGAATCTGGGCCGTAAGAAGATGCCGCATGGCGGACATCTGGAATGGACAGCCGTCTACCGGCCGGGCCAGGTCCGGGCCGTGGGGTACCGAAACGGCCGCAAGGTCATGGAAGAAACGGTCTTCACGGCCGGCGAGCCGGCTGCTTTGCGGGCGGAAGCCGACCGTACGGTCATCGCTGCCGACGGCCGCGACCTCTCCGTCGTAGAGGTTTCCATCCTCGATGAAAAGGGCCATTTCCATCCGACAGCCTGCCTGCCTGTGCAGCTGACCCTAGAAGGACCGGCGCGGATCCTGGGCTGCGGCAACGGCGATCCGGCCTTCCGCGGACGGGAGCGTCCGGAAGATCCGCAGGCCCGCAACTTTACCATCGATACTTTCAACGGACTGGCCCAGGTACTCATCCAGAGTACGGGCGAGCCCGGAGCCATTCATTTGACACTAAAAACTGAACCATGTACTTACTCGGTTACGATATCGGCAGTTCGTCCGTAAAGGCCTCTCTCGTCGAGGCGGCGACGGGAAAGTGCGTCGCTTCCGCCTTTTTCCCTGAAAAGGAGGCGCCCATCCAGGCCCCGCAACCCGGCTGGGCCGAACAGGACCCTGACTCCTGGTGGACCTATCTCAAGCAGGCCACGGCTTCTGTCCTGGAGCAGTCCCGCTGCCAACCGGCCGACATCCGGGCCATCGGCATCTCCTACCAGATGCACGGCCTGGTGTGCGTCGACAAGGACGGGAATCCGTTGCGCCCGGCCATCATCTGGTGCGATTCCCGCGCCGTGCCTTATGGCCAGCGTGCTTTCGAGACCCTGGGGAAGGACTGGTGTCTGCGGCATCTGCTCAACTCGCCGGGTAATTTTACGGCGGCCAAGCTGGCCTGGGTCAAAGAGAATGAGCCGGCCGTCTATGAAGACATCTGGAAGATTCTGTTGCCGGGTGACTATGTGGCCCTGCGCCTGACCGGCGTGGCGGCTACGACGGTCAGCGGCCTGTCGGAAGGCATTTTCTGGAACTTCCTGAAGAATGCCCCTTCCCAGCGTCTGCTGGGTATCCTGGGCATCGATGAATCGTTGCTGGCGAACATCGTTCCCACATTCGGTGAGCAAGGCCGTCTGACGCGGGGCGCAGCGCAGGAACTTGGCCTGGAACCCGGTACCCCGGTGACCTACAGGGCGGGCGACCAGCCCAACAACGCCTTGAGCCTGAATGTTTTGAATCCGGGCGAAATCGCTTCCACGGCCGGCACGTCGGGCGTGGTATACGGCGTCATCGGACAGGTGGCGCACGATCCACTCTCGCGTGTGAATCCGTTCGCCCACGTCAATCATACGGCCGAAAACCCGCGTCTGGGCGTGCTGTTGTGCATCAACGGCACGGGTATCCTGAATGCCTGGATGCACCGCAACGTAGCGCCCGACCTTTCGTACGATCAGATGAACGCCATGGCCGCCACCGTACCGGTCGGCAGCGAGGGTGTCACCATCCTGCCGTTCGGCAATGGTGCCGAGCGGATGCTCTGCAACCGGGATGCCGGCTGCAGTATCCTGGGCGTGAACTTCAACCGGCATAACAGGGCGCACCTGCTGCGTGCGGCGCAGGAGGGCATTGTGTTCTCGTTCTGCTACGGTATCGAAATCATGCAGGAGATGGGGCTGAAAGTCAACCGCATCCACGCCGGCCGGGCCAACATGTTCCTGTCGCCCATTTTCCGCGAGGCGCTCGCCGGAACTTCCGGCGCCACCATCGAACTCTACGATACCGACGGCGCCGTCGGTGCGGCCCGTGGGGCCGGTATCGGCGCCGGCATCTACCGCGATGCGGCCGAGGCGTTCTCCACGCTGGAACGCCTCGATGTCATCGAACCTGTGCGGCAGGACGAATACCGGGCCGCTTATGAACGTTGGAAAACATATATTTAAATCAAATAACCATGACGAAAGAGTATTTCCCTACCATCGGCAAGATCCCCTTTGAGGGACCTGAAAGCAAGAACCCGCTTGCATTCCATTACTATGAGCCCGACCGCCTGGTCATGGGCAAGAAGATGAAAGACTGGCTGCGTTTCGCCATGGCCTGGTGGCACACCCTGGGCCAGGCCTCCGGCGACCAGTTCGGCGGCCAGACCCGCCACTATGCCTGGGATGATCCGGATTGCCCGTATGCACGTGCCAAAGCCAAGGCCGACGCCGGTTTCGAAATCATGCAGAAACTGGGCATTGAATTCTTCTGCTTCCACGACATCGACCTGGTCGAGGATACCGATGACATCGTCGAGTATGAGGCCCGGATGAAGGACATCACCGACTATCTGCTGGTCAAGATGAAAGAGACCGGCATCAAGAACCTCTGGGGAACGGCCAACGTATTTGGCCACAAGCGCTACATGAACGGCGCCGCCACCAACCCCGATTTCGACGTGCTGGCCCGTGCCGCCGTCCAGATCAAGAATGCCATCGACGCCACCATCAAGCTGGGCGGTCAGAACTATGTGTTCTGGGGCGGACGTGAAGGCTACCAGAGCCTGCTCAATACCCAGATGCAGCGCGAGAAGGAACACATGGGCCGTATGTTGGCACTGGCCCGCGACTATGGCCGTGCACACGGTTTCAAGGGCACGTTCCTCATCGAGCCCAAACCGATGGAGCCGACCAAGCACCAGTACGATCAGGATACGGAGACCGTCATCGGTTTTCTGCGCCGCCATGGCCTCGACAAGGACTTCAAGGTCAACATCGAGGTGAACCATGCTACCCTGGCGGGCCACACCTTCGAGCACGAGCTGGCCTGCGCCGTCGACCACGGCATGCTGGGCAGTATTGACGCCAACCGCGGTGACGCCCAGAACGGCTGGGACACCGACCAGTTCCCGATCGATAACTATGAGCTGACGCTGGCCATGCTCCAGATCATCCGCAACGGCGGCCTGGCACCCGGCGGCTCGAACTTCGATGCGAAGCTGCGTCGCAACTCCACCGATCCGGAAGATATCTTCATCGCGCACATCAGCGCCATGGATGCCATGGCCCGCGCCCTGGTCAACGCTGTCGCCATTCTTGAGGAATCGCCCATTCCGGACATGGTCAAGGAGCGCTACGCTTCGTTCGACAGCGGAAAAGGCAGGGAGTACGAAGAGGGGAAACTTTCCTTCGAGGACCTCGTGGCCTATGCCAAAGCCCACGGCGAACCGAAACAGATTTCCGGCAAGCAGGAACTCTACGAAACCATCGTGGCTCTCTATTGCAAGTAGCAGGCTATGAGTGAACTGAGTAAACAAGGCCGCCCGTGGTATCTCATCAGCATCGTGCTGGTGGCGGTGCTGGGCGGCCTGCTTTTCGGTTACGATACGGCCGTCATTTCCGGTGCTGAAAGGGGACTGCAGGCTTTCTTCCGGACGGCCGGTGATTTTACGTATACCGACGCCATCCATGGATTCACGACCTCCAGCGCGCTGATCGGCTGTGTAATCGGCGCCCTGTTGTCGGGTTTGTTGACCACCCGGCTCGGCCGGCGCCAGTCGCTGCTGATTGCGGGTATGCTTTTTTTCCTCAGTGCATTGGGTTCGTACTCACCCGAATTCCTGCTTTTCCCGCACGGGGTGGCGAGCAAGGGTGTCCTGAACGCATTCATTTTCTACCGCATTCTGGGTGGCATCGGCGTGGGTTTGGCTTCGGCCATCTGTCCGATGTACATCGCCGAGGTAGCTCCCGCCAACCAACGCGGCAAGCTTGTCTCGTGGAACCAGTTCGCCATCATTTTCGGACAGCTGGTGGTGTATTTCGTCAATTTCCTTATCATCAGCTCCCACAAAAATGACCCGAACATCGTGGAGTGGACCAATACGGTGGGCTGGCGCAATATGTTCGTGTCCGAGGCTTTCCCGGCCGGTCTCTTTACGCTGCTGATCCTGCTGGTACCCGAGTCGCCGCGCCATCTGGCCATTCTGGGCCTTGACGACAAGGCGCTTAAGATCCTCACCCGGATCAACGGCGAGGAGAAGGCGCGGGTGATCCTGAAGGATATCAAGGAGACGGTGGCCGAACGGCACGAGAAACTGTTCTCTTATGGCTTTATGGTCATCTTCATCGGCTGTATGCTGAGCGTGTTCCAGCAGATCATCGGCATCAACGCCGTGCTGTATTTCGCGCCGCGCATCTTCGAGTCGATGGGCGTGAACAACAATATGCTGTTTACCGTTATCATGGGCATCATCAACATCAGCTTTACGCTGGTGGCCGTGTTTACCGTCGAGAAGTTGGGGCGCAAGCCGCTGCTTATCTCCGGTTCGATCGGCATGGCCGTCGGTGCCCTGGGTGTGGCGCTCTCCAACGTGTTTCCGATGCCGGCCGTAATCCCGGTGATCAGCATCATGGTTTACAGCGCCTGTTTCATGTTCAGCTGGGGCCCGATCTGTTGGGTCTATATCGCTGAATTGTTCCCCAATACCATCCGCAGCCAGGCGACAGCCTGGGCCGTGGCCTTCCAGTGGATTTTCAATTTTATTGTTTCCAGTACCTTCGTGCCGATGTACAACATGAAACTCGGTGCGATGGGGGAAAGTTTCGGCCATTTCTTCGCCTATGCGCTCTACGGCATCATCTGCATCATCGCCGCCCTCTTTGTCTGGCGGCTGGTGCCCGAAACCAAGGGCAAGACCCTGGAAGACATGACCGCGCTGTGGCGCGAACGTTCACAAAAAGCATAAGATATGAAAAAAATACTGAATACCATTCTTGGGTTGACCCTGTTCGTGGCGATAGGCGCCTGTTCTTCCAAGCCGACGGTTGAACCCGCCATCCCTGTCGACAAGGATGTGGAGGCCAAGGTTGAAAAAGTCCTGAAAGGCATGAGTCTCAAGGAGAAAGCCGGGCAGATGGTCCAGCTGACCGTGATGACCATCGAGGACGATACGCACGAAGCCATCGATCCGGCCAAGCTCGACAAAATCATCGGGGAGTACAAGGTGGGCTCCATCCTCAACGTGATGCACGATGCCGCCCATACCCGCGAGCAGACTGCCGCTATGATCAAGCAGATTCAGGACAAGTCGATGGAGGTGCTGGGCATCCCGTGCATCTACGGCCTCGACATGATCCATGGCGCCTCGTACCTGATCGAGGGATCGCTCTATCCCCAGGAGATCAACCTGGGCGCTACCTTCAACCGGGACTATGCGTTCGCGATGGGCCGTGCGATGGCCTATGAGACGCGTGCCGCCCAGTGCCCGTGGGTGTTTTCGCCCGTGATGGACCTGGGCCGCGACCCGCGTTGGCCGCGCATCTGGGAGAGTTTCGGGGAAGACCCGTATCTGCAGGCTGAGATGGCCCGCGTTGAGACCATCGCCATCCAGGGCTCCGATCCCAATCATGTCGGGCTGGAGAACTGCGCCGTGAGCCTCAAGCATTTTATGGGCTACGGCGTGCCGCTTTCGGGCAAGGACCGCACCCCGGCCTATATTGCCGAAAACGACCTCCGCGAAAAATATTTCCGTCCGTTCAAGGAGTGCTTCGAAGCCGGTGCACTCACCGCGATGGTGAACTCGGCCTCGATCAACGGCGTCCCGACCCATGCGAATGAGCTGCTGCTCACCGGCTGGGTGAAGGAACAGCTCAATTGGGACGGCATGCTGGTGACCGACTGGGCCGATATCGACAACCTATACACCCGTGACCACGTGGCCGCCGACAAGCGGGAGGCCGTGGCCCTGGGTATCAACGCCGGCATCGACATGATCATGGATCCTTATGATCCCGAATGTGTCAACGTAATCGTCGACCTCGCTGAGAAAGGGGAGATCCCGATGTCGCGCATTGACGATGCAGTCCGTCGTGTCTTGCGCCTGAAGGTCCGCCTGGGCCTGTTCGAACACCCGACCTGGGAATACGACTATCCTGATTTCGCATCCGAGCGTTTTGCAAAGGAATCTTATGCTGCTGCCGTTGAGTCGGAAGTTCTGCTCAAGAACGAAGGTGGCCTGCTGCCGCTGAAGGGGACGGAGCGCATCCTGGTTACCGGTCCGAACGCCAACACGCTGCGTGCGCTCAACGGCGGCTGGAGCTACACCTGGCAGGGCTTTGCCGATGCCTTCGTGCCGCAGTACAACACCATCAAAGAAGCCCTGGAGAAGCGTTTCTCCCGGGTGACGTATGTGCCGGGTGTGGAGTACGATGAGAACTACGGCCAGTGGCAGGTCGACCGGGCCGTGAACATTCCGCTGGCTGTGGCGGCTGCGCTGGTGAGCGACGTGGTGGTTTGCTGCGTGGGGGAGAACTCCTATTGCGAGACTCCGGGCAACATGGACGACCTGAATCTTTCGGCCAACCAGAAAAACCTGGTCCGCGCCCTGGCTGCTACGGGCAAACCGATCATCCTGGTGCTCAACGAAGGCCGTCCGCGTATCATCGGTGACATCGAGCCGCTGGTGCAGGCGGTGGTCGACGTGATGCTGCCGTCGAACCATGGCGGCGATGCCCTGGCAGCGCTGCTCTCCGGCGACGAGAATTTCTCCGGCAAACTGCCGTTCACCTATAGCAAGCACATCAATTCATTGCATACCTACGACTACAAGGTGTCCGAACACCGGGAGGTGATGGAAGGTTCCTATAACTACGATGCCATCATGGACGTGCAGTGGCCCTTCGGCTATGGCCTGAGCTACACGACCTTTGCGTATAGTGACCTTGCCGTCGATCAGGATGCCTTCCAGGCCGGCGACGTGCTGAACGTCTCCGTCAAGGTAACCAACACCGGCAACCGCGCCGGCAAGGAGGCTGTGCTGCTCTACAGCTCTGACCTCGTGGCCTCGCTGATTCCCGACGTAAAACGCCTCCGCGGCTTCGAGAAGATTGAACTCCAGCCCGGTGAATCGAAGGTCGTGACGTTCGAACTCCCGGCCAAAGAACTGGCCTTCGTCGGCGCCGACGGCAAGTGGCGCCTGGAGAAAGGCGATTTCCGCCTCTCCTGCGGCGGCCTGGGCGTTCTGGTGAACTGCACCGAAACCAAAGTTTGGAATACACCGAACATCTAATTGAGATGCCCGGTCAAGCCGGGCATGACGATATGACTACAAAAACTGAACAATTCCTGCAAGAGACAGCCGAAGTCCTGCGACGCAACGTCATGGACTTCTGGCTGGGCTTGCGTGATCCGCGCGGCGGTTTCTATGGCGAAATGCTTTCTTCGGGCGAAGTTCTGGCCGATGCACCCCGTGGCGTTATCCTCAATGCCCGCATCATCTGGAGTTTTGCCGCCGCCTATCGCACGCTGCGGCTGCCCCGCTACAAGGCTGCCGCCGAGTTGGCCCGTGACTGGTTCTTCGCGCACTTCTTCGATCCGAAATACAGCGGTGTCTACTGGAGCGTGACGGCGGAAGGAAAGCCGCTCGAAGACAAGAAGCAACTCTACGCCCAGGCCTTTGCCATCTACGGGCTGAGCGAACTGTACCGGGCCACGCACGACGCCCATACGCTCGAGGCGGCCATCGACCTGTATCAGACTGTGGAATCGCATTTCGCCGATCATCAGAACGGCGGGTATGTGGAGGCGCTCGCGCGCAATTTCTCTCCGCTGGAAGACATGTCGCTCTCGGCGCACGACATCAATGCCGACAAGACGATGAATTCACACCTTCACCTGATGGAGGCTTACGCCAATCTCTATAAGGTGTGGTCCGATCCTTCTCTGAAGTCGGCGCTGGATGCGCTCATCGATCTGACCTGCACGCGCATCATGGGTCCTGACGGCCATCTTCAATTATACTTCCGGCGCGACTGGAACGTGCTGCCGGGCGGCGTTTCCTACGGACACGACATCGAGACGTCGTGGCTGTTGCTGGAATGCGCCATGGCTACGCGCGACTTTTCGATCGTCAACCGGGTCAAGCCCTATGCCCTGAAGATCGGACAGGCCGGCAACGAAGGTCTGCTGTCCGACGGCTCGATGCGTTACGAAAAACTGCTCGACGGCTCGTTCGACGATTCCCGCCAGTGGTGGGTGCAGGCCGAAGCCGTGGTGGGCAACCTCTGGCTATGGAAATACCATGGCGACGCCGCGGCTGCAGACCGCGCCCTGGCCTGCTGGAACTACATCCGCGACCACCTGGTGGACCGCAATGGAGGGGAATGGTACTGGGCCATCCTGCCCGACGGCACGCCCGACCTCTCGCAGCCCAAGGCCGGATTCTGGAAGTGTCCGTATCACAATTCCCGTATGTGTCTCGAAGCAATGAAGATATTTAATGAATAGCGGCGGGTGGTTTTCGGGCTGGGCGGCATTTTTCTGCCGGCCAGAACGGAAACCAGAGCCGCAATGAATGACAGACAGTTAAGATAATGGCAAAATTATCAGAGAAAATAGGCTACGCGCTGGGCGACGCCGCTGCGGGCGGCATCACCTGGAAGGTCATGTCCATCGCCTTCCCTTTGTTCTTTACCAACATCTTCGGCCTGACCGTGGCCGATACGGCCACCCTGATGCTGGTGGCCCGCCTGTTCGATGTGGTCACCGACCCGATGATGGGCGCCATCGCCGACCGCACGCAGTCGCGCTGGGGCACCTACCGGCCCTGGCTCATCTTCGGCGCCATTCCGTTGGGACTGGTCTTCGCCCTGCTGCTCTACACGCCCGATCTGGGTCCCGTGGGCAAGCGCATCTACGCCTACTCGATGTACTTGCTGATGATGGTGGTCTATACGGCCGTCAACGTGCCGTACGGTTCGTTGCTGGGCGTGATGACATCCGATGACAACGAGAAGAACCAGTTCTCTTCGTATCGGATGGTGGGTGCCTATGCGATGGGTTTTGTCACGCTGCTGTCTTTCCCGTATCTGCAGAAGATGGTGGGCGGGACTGAGCAGCATCAGTATGCCGTCGTGGGCGTGATCCTGGGCGCATTGGCGGCCTTGGGCACGCTGGCCTGCGGCCTCCTGACGAAGGAGCGCCTGAAACCCGTCCGTGCTGAGAAATTTTCGTTCAAGCCCTTCGGCGACCTGTTCCGCAACAAGCCCTGGATCTACCTGACGCTCATCGGCATCTGCACCAACTTTTTCAATGGTTTCCGCTATGCCGTGGCCGGCTATCTGTTGGAGTACTGCCTGCATGGCGACGTCACCGTCTCGGGCTTGATCATCAACTACACGGTGTTCATGACCTTCGGCGAAGTCACCTGCATGATCTTCGGCGGCCTCTCGCCACGCTTTACGAAATGGGTGGGATCCAAGAAGAAAGCCTTCATGTGGGCGGCCATCATCTGCGCCGTTACCTCGATAGCCTTCTTCTTTATTCCGATGGATCCGCGGTACATCTGGGTGATGATCGCGATGGTCATCCTCACGTCCGTCGGCATCGGCCTCTATTCGCCGCTGCTGTGGTCGATGTATGCCGATGTGGCCGACTATGCCACGGAGAAGAACGGCACGTCTTCGACGGGCCTGATCTTCTCGTCCGGCACGATGGCCCAGAAGTTCGGCTCTGCCATCTCGGGCGCATTGGTTGCGATGTTCCTGGGTTTTGCCGGCTTCATTTCCGGCACCGATCCTGCTACGGGCCAGACCGTGGTCACCATTACGAATGAGCCTGCCGTCCAGAAGATGATCTGGTCGATCTTCTCGCTCTTCCCGGCCGCCATCGCCCTGCTGATCGTCCTCCTAGGTGTGTTCAGAGCCCTCGTTGCGCCGAGGGCGTCTGCAACGAGGGACACTGAACACGCCACCAGGCCAACGCACGGCCCGCACCTGCAGGCCTATTTCTTGTCGACGGTGATGAACAGCCCTTTCCAGGTGCTGCGGTAGTCGACGAGTGAGGTGCAGGAGTTCGAGAAGATCTTCTGGATCTGGCTGATGTCCAGGTCATCGGGGACCTGCAGCTCGAAGTAGCCGTCCTTTCCGGTAACCGTCGTGCAGGACTTGGCGGGTGCGTCGGTATTGTAGGCGACCAGCGTCATTCCGACGACGGGCTTACCTTCCTTGTCCGACACATAGCCGCGGATAGTCTTGGCGTTGACACTGATGATGCTCAGCAGAGCGATGGCGATAATGGCAAATGCACGTTTCATGATAATAGGGTTTTTAATGGTTAATAATCTTGATGATGTTTTGTAAAGACATAGTCATAGCCCGTGCCAAAAATCCACATGCTTGATTTTTAGCACTTTACAGAATAAAGCAGGATGTAAAGAAACTTTACAGTTTTACAGAATGTGTAAAGAGGAGCTACACTAATTTAGATTATTCAGCTTCTTCGCTATCCTCGTGCAGGCCTACGGCGTGGGTGACAGGGAGGGAGAAGGCGATGCCTTTGCTCTTGGAATTGAGGCCGGCGTCTTGATAGAGCTTGTGCATCACGTCGTCCTTGATTTCTTTGGGAACGATGATCCACAGGATTTCCTTGTCGGGCTGGATGGAGATGTTGTAAAATTCTTCCGCTTCCGGATTGGCGGTGCCACGCGCACGAAGGATGGTGCCGCCCTGGGCGCCGGCTTTCTTGGCCGCTTCCATCGCCTCTACGGCGAAACCTGCATTGACGATGCAGAAGATCATTTCGTATTTCTTGCTGTTCATGGTTGAATGGTGCGCTTGTCGTTACTTAAAAAACCGTATACCAGGGTGCCGATGATGCTGGAGAGCGGGACGGTGACGGCGATGCCGCCGCCCCCCTTGAGATGCGTGAAGTTGTCATCGAGCGCCTCGAGCAAGTCTTTCTCTTTGTCTTCCCGGACCACGCTGAAAATGGCCGCCCTGTTCGACTGATTGAGCCCCAGATAATTCATAATGGCCTTTTCCGATGTGCCGCTGGCCGGCATCGACAGGTAGAGGTTCGCCTCCGACGACTGGATGAGATTGGTATAGAACCGGACTTTATCGCTGTGGATGATGGTGATAAGCAACTCCAACTTCTCCGGAGCGATGTTCTTGGTTATGGAAGGTTTGGCTGCGTCCATGGCTACTTGAAATAGATGATCTGTTCATCGTCGGCCGCCAGGATCCTGCGCATGGCCGCCTTGCTGCGGGAACGCTGGCTCACGACGGCACGGAAGCCGAGCATTTGGATGGTAATGAGCGGAGTCATGGCTACCATGGCCACGATACCGAAGGCCAGTGAAAGGACTTCCGTCTCTCCTTTCAGGGCGACACAGGCGCCGATGGCCATCGGGAGGATGAAACTCGATGTCAGCGGACCGCTGGCCACGCCGCCCGAGTCGAAAGCAATGGCGGTATAGAGTTTCGGAACATAGAACGACATTCCCAATGAGAGCAGATAGCCTGGAATCAGGTAGTAGAGCAGGGAGAAGTCGTAGATGATGCGAATGATGGACAAGCCTATGGATAGTCCGACGCCGATGGAAAGGGCGATCATCATCTGGCGGCGGGTGACCTCACCGTTGGTGATGCTCTCCACCTGCTGGTTCAGCACATGGACGGCCGGCTCGGCCAGGACGACCACGCAGCCGATGATGAAACTCAGGATGATCAGGTAGGTCTGGTTGATGGAAGCCAACTCAATGCCGATCCGGTAGCCGACAGGCATGAATCCTACCGCGACGGCGGTCAGGAAAATGACCAGCCCAAGAAAAGTCATCTGTCCAGATGCCTTTTTCCAGAACGGCAGCCATCGAATAATCGGGTACGCTGTAACTGAGCTCTCCCTTCGAAAAAATAGACAGCAGCAGGACTGCGATGATAGGACCGATGGAGCAAAGGGCAATCAGGCCAAAGCTGTTCTCATTGGCCCTCCGCCCGCCGACGGTCAGGGCGATACCCACGCCCAGCGCCATGATGAAAGGCACGGTGATAGGACCAGTGGTGACGCCGCCGGAATCGAACGACAAGGGCAACAAATCGCCTTTGCCTGAGCCGAAGAGCACGGTGGCGATGGAAAAGAGCACCAGATAGTAGAAGAGCAGCAGACGGGTCAGGTCCACCCGTCTGATGATCTTGAGGACGGCCTGCATCAGGAAGAAGCCGACGCCCAGGCCTACCGTGACGATCAGTAACTTTCCGTTCATCAGCGAGGCCACCTGCTCGGCCAGGACAGCGAGATCCGGCTCGGCAATGGTAATCAGCACGCCCATCAGAAAACTGACGAGCAGCAGGATGGTGGCTTTCTTGCTCTTGGTAAGCCCTTCTCCGATGAAATGTCCCATCGGAGTCATGGCCAGATCGGCGCCCAGGTTGAACAAGCCGATGCCGACAATCAACGCCAGCGCGGAGATGCCGAAGACCAGCAGATCCCGTCCCGTCAGCGTCAGGTAGGGCGTCATCCCCAGGATGAAGACGATGATCCCCACCGGCAGGACAGAGGTCAGCGATTCTTTGAGCTTCAGGAACAGTGCTTTTCCCATATCCTTCAAAGATACAAACTATTTCTTGAAGTTTTCTACTTTTTCGATGGGAACAATTTACCTGTTTACACCAAAATCCACATAATTTCTTGAAAAACAGCCAAAAAAGTCTAGAATTTTTAGAAAGAAAATCATAGTCTGAGGTATATAATACAAATAACCTGATAGTCTATGAAACTTGAACACTTTGATTCCCTTATTTCCCTTGCCAATAAAACAAGCAAAAAACCTATCTTTGTGAAAAATGGACCTTAAGATACTGTTTTCTCGGAACGCTTAATGAAACGGACATTCTTCACCTTTCTTCTTCTCTTTCCCAGTCTGTTCACGGTTGCGCTGGCCCGGGACAACAGCCGCTACGTAAACCTTTTTATGGGAACGGCGGGCGATCACGGGCAGGTAAGTCCGGCGGCCCAGCTCCCTTTCGGCCTGGCCTCCGTGTGCCCGGACAGCAAGGTCCCGTCCCACGTGGGGTATGATTTTGACGTGCCGGAGATTTCCGGCATCTCAGTTACGCGCGTCAGCGGCGTGGGCGGCAAGGGGGCCGGCGGCAACCTCAGGATCCTGCCGGCGAAAAAAGGGACGAAGGTATCCATTTTCAAGGACACGGAAGAGGCGGTTCCGGGGTACTATGCGACCCTGCTGGACAATGGCGTGGAGGCCCGACTGACGGCCACCCTCCACTGCGCCCTGGAGCAGTACCTGTTCCCGCAGGACAGCGATCCCACCTTGTACGTGGACTTTGACTCAGCCATCGACCACCGGCGCAACAAGTCTTTCTATCAGATAGTGGACAACTGGACCGTCATCGGCTGGGTAGTTTCTTCCACCGTTTGCAACGCGGGCGCCTATAAACTATATTTCTGCCTGCATACGAATGTTCCTTTCGATGTCGAATCCATGGACGCCCTCACCGCGCAGTTGCGCTTTCCCGATGGGACGCGTGCAGTAGAGGTCCGCATCGGCCTGTCGTCCATCAGCGAAATGTCGGCAATGGCGGAACTGGAGGCCATTGCCGAGCATACGTTTGACCAGCATCGCGCCGATGCCGCCGCAGCCTGGGCTTCCGTTCTGGACAAGGTGGACGTGGAAGGCAGCACGCCAGAGCAGCGGACCCTGTTCTACACGAGTATGTACAGGGTATTCCTGAGTCCGTTCAACGCCACTTATGGAGGGAAGTACATCGGTACGGATACCGTGCTGCGGGAAGCCCCCAACTGGACCTTTTACAGTGGATGGAGCATCTGGGACACGTACCGGGCCAAGTTCCCGCTGATTACCCTGCTGGCCCCGGAAGCGATGGCGGACATCTGCAGATCGCTGGTCAGCCTCTACCAAACCGGGAAAAAGAACTGGGCCACGTTGCAGGAACCCGTCCCCACCGTGCGGACAGAGCATTCCCAGCTGACGCTGCTGGATGCCTGGGAAAAGGGGATCCGGGGCTTCGATCTGGAAGCCGCTTTTCCCGGAATGGAAGCGGAAGCGAAAGCCGGACGTTCCAAAGGCTCCGTGAACGGCCTGACGCGCAACTCCCCGGACCAGAAAATGGAGACCATCTACGATCTCTGGGCAATGGGACAGATAGCCCGGATCATCGGCAAAGGACTGGCATCCATCCGCTATCTGGCCGAATCGGAAATACTGTTCCGAAAGACCTGGAAGAAAGAGTTTATGACCATTACGCCCGACTTTTCGCGTATGCGGTTAAACGGCCTGTATCAGGGAACGCGTTGGCAATACCGCTGGGCCGTACCGGTGTACTCTGACAAGTTGATCGACTGGGTAGGTGAAGAGCAACTGGCCGATGAACTGAGCGAATTCTTCAGCCAGCACTTGTTCAATCAGGGGAATGAGCCGGACATCCAGACCCCCTTTATGTTCAATCTCTTCGGTCGCCCGGCAGCCACGGATTCCCTGGTCCACGCACTATTGACCGACGATACGATGATCCATCGCTACGGTGGCAATGCGGAGTATCCGGAACCCTTTGTGGGACGCGCGTTCCGCAACCTTCCGGACGGCTATGCTCCCGAAATGGACGAAGACGACGGCACGATGAGCGCCTGGTATATTTTCGCCCAGCTGGGCTTCTATCCAGTCCGTCTGGGAACGGAATATTATGAGTTGTTCACGCCGCTCTTCGACGAGGCCGTGCTGCATCTCCCCGGCCACGACGTCAAGTTGATCCGTCGCTGCGCTCCTGCCTCCGCCCGTTCCGTCGTAGTGGACGGCGTTCCGCTCTCGGATTTCGCCATCACGCACACTCAACTCACCCAAGCCGACGAAATCGTCTGGCTATAACATGCAGGCCCAGCCGAACTTTAGAGATATTTCCTTGAGCAGGTTTCTGTCGCGGGCAGGAATGATCACGGAAACGGTTTGGCGCTGATGGTTTCGCTGATGACGGAGGCTTTGATGCCACCCGCGCTGAAATAAGTCTACAGCGGATAGATTCCTGCCCCCACGAAATCGATGAGGTCTTGCGGGGCGATTCTGAACTGGAGGCCGCGGACGCCGGCGCTCACGTAGATATGGTCGTAGAGCAGGGCACTTTCGTGGATAAAGGTAGGGAAGGGCTTTTTCATGCCGATGGGCGAACAGCCGCCGCGGATGTAACCCGTGGTGGGCAGCAGTTCCTTCACATGCAGCATCTCGCAGTTCTTGTTGCCCGAGATGCGGGCCGCTACCTTGAGGTCCACTTCGAAATTGCCCGGGATCACGCACACGAAAAAGCCTGTCTTGTCGCCGCGCAGCACCAGCGTCTTGAACACCTGCTCGATGTCCTCACCCAACTGATCGGCGACGTGCTGCGCCGCCAGGTCGTTCTCGTCCACCTCGTAGGGGACCAGTTCGTAGGCGACGCCGGCTGCGTCGAGCAGCCGGGCCGCATTGGTCTTCTCAATCTTCTTCGCCATGAGCGTGATCGTGAAAGTCGGAAAGCGACATCACCAGCCGCAGCACCTGGCCGTAGTTGGCGGTGCCGTCGGCAATGCGGTTGGTCTTCAGGAACAAATTATAGTAGCGGTGCTGGAGGCGTGCGAGCCAGTTCCAACGCAGGTCGGCCCAGTGGAGCCGGGCCAGTTCCAGGTCGACGTAGACTTCGGGAATCAGGGTTTCCGACCAGGCTTCCCAGGCCTCCCGGCCGAGGATGGATCGGATGTTCGCCTGGGTATGGCTCAGGAGCATATACCAGCCGCTGTAGCGGACCGCCTGGTCGGCGGAAGCGCGGCAGGCCTCGAAGGCCCAGAAATTGGCTTCTGCTTCGCTGCTCACGCCCAGCACGTGGGAGTACTCGTGAGCATAGATGAAAGGGTATTCGAGCGGCGATACGTCGCGGTTGACGTGCAACTCGTCGAAGGCGGGTCCGATGTAGCCGAGCACGCCCACGGCGGAATGGAGCCGGTTGAAGATCATCCTTTTCGGATGCTGCCAGGGGCGGGGTTTGCACAGGCCGCATTCCTCCGGCAGGGCCGCATACCAGGCCTTGATTTCAGCCTCAATCTGCTTGGGGTCGACTTTTTCCACTTCGCACCAGTTCTCGTTGAGTTCTTCGGCGAACACTTTCAGGAAGGCCTGGAGTTCGGCTTCCTCGTAGGGCATCGGCGTGGTGCCGGTGCGGGTATAGATGTCGCTGCGAAAATAGTTGAAGCCCCAGCCGATGTAGAGCCAGGCCACGACGCCCAGCAGCAGGGCGAGCTCACCCAGCACGCATTTCCACCAGGGTTTGTGCTTCCGGATGGCGCGGACGATGATCCAGACGAACGCCAGGATAGCCACCACGATGGCCACTTCTGTCAGCGAGAAGCCGAAGGGAGAGGCCACCCACGAGAGGGCGGCCGACAGGCCGGGATAGATCCGCGTGGCGTAAAAATCGCCCCAGAGCGTCATTTGAGGATACTCTTCAGGATGTCGTTGGTCACCTTGCGGGTGGCGGTGTTCACGGCGGTCTTCGCGGCTTTCTTCACGACGGAGTCGCTGTTCTTGCTGCTGGTGCTCTTCTTGGTGGAAGAACTGCTCTTCTTGGTGCTGCCTCCGCCGATGCTCTTGGCAATCTGGGTGCCGGCGCTGCGGGCGAAGCTCGTCGCGGCGGCGGCTATCATTGTGCCGAGGATGGTGCGGCCGATGCCGCTCTTCTTTGACTTCTCCTTGGCCTTCTGCTCTTTTTCCTTGGCTTTGGCTTCTTTTTCTTTCTCGAGGGCCTGGCGCTCTTTTTCCTTCTCCTCCTCGAGCTTCTGGTTGACTTCGGTGAGCACTTCGTATGCGCTTTCGCGGTCGAAGAAGCTCTCGTATTCCTTAAGCTTGCGCGGGGCGGCAGCCTGGATGTCCATGCGCTGGCCGGGGGTGATGGCACCGATCTGGCTCAGCGGGAAGAGGATCTTGGCGCGCTCCACGATGCTCGGAGCACCTTTCTCGTCGAGGAACGAGACGAGGGCTTCGCCGGTGCCCAGGTCGAGGATGGCATCTTCAGTCTTGAAATCGGGGTTGGTGCGGAAGGTCTGGGCAGCTGCTCGCACGGCTTTCTGGTCCTGCGGGGTATAGGCGCGCAGGGCGTGCTGCACGCGGTTGCTGAGCTGAGCCAGGACGCTGACGGGTACGTCGCTGGGGACCTGGGTGATGAAGTAGATGCCCACGCCCTTGGAGCGGATGAGGCGGATCACCTGTTCGATCTTGTCGACGAGGGCCTTGGAGGTGCCGTCAAAGAGCATGTGGGCTTCGTCGAAGAAGAACACGAACTTCGGCAGGTCGAGGTCGCCGACCTCAGGGAGTTTGGCGTAAAGTTCGGTCATCAGCCACAGCAGATAGGTGGAGTAAAGTTTCGGGTTCATCATCAACTTGTCGGCGGCCAGCACGTTCATCACGCCGCGGCCGTTTTCCACGGCAAAGAGGTCGGCTACGTCGAAGGCGGGCTCGCCGAAGAATTTGTCGCCACCTTCGCTTTCGATCTGCAGCACGGCGCGCTGGATGGCGCCGATGCTGGCGGCGGCGATGTTGCCATATTCAGTGGTGAACCTGGCGGCGTTCTTGCCGACGAAGTCGAGCATCAGTTTCAGGTCTTTCAGGTCGATGAGCAGCAGGTTGTTGTCGTCGGCGATGCGGAACACGGCGTTGAGGACGCCGGCCTGGACCTCAGACAGCTCCATGAGGCGGGCCAGCAGTTGCGGGCCCATGGCCGAGACGGTGGCACGCATGGGGAAGCCCTGTTCGCCGAACACGTCGAAGAAGCGGGTGGGGCAGCCGGAGAACTGAGGGTTCTCGATGCCGAACTCGGGCATGCGTTTTTCGATGAAGCCGCTGAGTTTGCCGGGCTGGCTGATGCCGCTCAGGTCGCCTTTCATGTCGGCCATGAAGCAGGGGACGCCGGCCTGGGAGAAGGTTTCGGCGAGGACCTGCAGGGTGACGGTTTTGCCGGTGCCGGTGGCGCCGGCGATCAGGCCGTGGCGGTTGGCCATCTTTCCTACGAGGTTGATGTTTCCGTTTTTGCTGTGCGCAATGTAAAGTTGTCCGTCCTTAAGCATATTGTTTGTTATTTGTTTTCTTCGTTTCTCTTTTTCTGCGGCTTGTGCCAGGCGCTCTGGAAGTTGCTTCTCGGACCGACTCGCAAGCGAGTCTCCCTCCCAAAGCCAGGGCTTTGGGCCCCTCCCGCTATCAACCGCGGGTGGTTAGGGTCCTCGAAGCAACATTCCACCCGCGCCATGATGGCACAATCCTTATCGTCTATTAAATGAACTTCAAACAGCCGCCGTCGGAGGTGACGTCGAGGGTGATTTCACGGCCGAGGTAGAGGCTGTAGTTGGGGTGCTCATGGCCGCAGTCAAAGCCGAAGAGCACGGGTTTGTCGGAAGGCATGTATTCATGGACAAGGTCCAGCGCCCTGCGCTGCCACTCGTCTTCGCCGCTGGTGTCGGTGAACTGGCCGACGATGATGCCTTTCGGCCGTTCGAAAAAGCCGCCTTGCTGCAGCGTCAGCAGCATGCGGTCAAGGTTGTACATCCGTTCGTCTACATCTTCGATAAACAGGATGCTGTCTTCGTCGAGGTGGTTCTCCCACGGGGTGCGCAGGCAGGAGACGAAGAGGCTCAAGTTACCGCCGACCAGCCGGCCGCGGGCGGAGCCCAAGACGCTGTAGTCGTATGGCGCCGTCCGGTAGCTTTTGATCTCGCCGAAGAGCGCCTTGCGCAGCGACTCCTCGCTTACCTTTGCATCCGGGCCCGCCTCCGGGCCGATGGTGCTGGGCATCGCGCCGAGGATCGACTCGATGCCGCGGCTCTGCAGCACGGCGTGGAACACCGTGATGTCGCTGAAGCCCACGATCCATTTGGGATGCTTGTCAAAAAGATGGAGGTCCATGGCCCGCACCGTGCGCATCGAGCCGTAGCCGCCGCGGAACGAGATGATGGCCTTCACCTCCGGGTCGAGCAGCATCTCCGTGAGGTCGGCCGCCCGGTCCTCATCGCGTCCCGCGAATTCGCCGGGCGCGCTGTCGTACAGGTGCTTGCCCAATTTTACATGCAGGTCCCACGATTCCAGCAGCTCTTTCCAGTACATCGTCTGGCGGCTCTGCTCGCTCAGACTCGACGCCAGGGCCACGACGGCCACCGTGTCGCCTTTTTTCAGGTATTCCGGACGCAAATATTTCTTCATAATCCCCAAAGTTAATCAAAATAAATGGTAAATTTGCATCAATGAAGAAATACAAAGAACTCCTCATGGGTTTGCTCGTCATCGTGGCGGGCGTGTTGTACTGGATTTTCGGCTACGACAAACCCGAACCCATCGACAGGCCCGAACCCGAAACACCTTCGGTCGAGATGCCGGCCCTGCCGTCCACAACCCTTTCGTCGAGCCTCGACGGCCTGCTTGAAATCCCTGCCCATACGACGGACAGACACATCGTGCAGCACGGCGCCTATGTCAGTTCCTACAACACGGAGACGCTGATTCCCAATTGGGTGGCCTATGAACTGACCGCAGAGGAAACGGAGGGCGACCGCTCCCGCGAAGGCAGGGAATTCCGCATGGATCCCGAGCTGAAAGGGGTCAGGCAAGCCATGCGCGAAGACTACTCCGGCTCGGGCTGGACCAAGGGGCACCTGATGCCCGCTGCTGATGCCTCGTTCAACAGCACGGCGATGGGCGAGACCTTTTATTTCACGAACATCTGCCCGCAGGATGAAACCCTGAATGCTGGTGACTGGCAGTACCTGGAGAAACGCGTACGGCAATGGGCCAACCGCTACGGCAGCGTGTGGGTGGTGACCGGCCCCATCGTGGGCGAGAACCGCTATGGTACCATCGGCGAGCGCGAAGTGGTCGTGCCTGACTCGTTCTACAAGGCCCTGCTGATCCGCAAGAAAAACGGCTCGTACAGCGCCATCGCCTTCGTGATGGACAACGATGACGACCGTTACTACCTGAAAGACTGCTCGATGAGCGTCAATGAACTGGAAGCCCTCACGGGTTTTGATTTCTTCCCCGGTCTCGACGATACCATCGAAGAGAAGGTGGAGGGAACGGTGCGCCTCTCCGACTGGGGCATCCGATAAATACGATGAAAAAGATAGACTTTTCCGCCATTCGGGGCGTGCAGGTGGGCAATGCCCAGGACGATGTGGCCGCTACCGGCGTCACGGTATTCCGCCTGACGAGCCCGGCCCGCGCCGCCGTCGCCGTATTCGGCGGCGGGCCCGCGTCCCGAGAAACCGAAACCATCGCGCCTGAACGCAACCATCCCCTCAACGCCCTCGTTTTCTCCGGCGGCTCCGCCTACGGCCTGGCCGCCGCCGATGGGGTGATGCGCAGCCTGGAAGCCCATGGCGTGGGCTACGACACAGGCATAGCGCTGGTGCCGATCGTATGCCAGAGTTGCATCTACGATCTGGGCTACGGCAGCGCCACGGTCCGTCCCGATGCGGCGATGGGATATGCAGCGTGCGAAGCGAGCTTCGAAAAGAACGATCCGCGCAGCGGCAACGTGGGTGCCGGTACAGGTGCCACGGTGGGAAAGGCCGCCGGGATGGAGCAGTCCCAGAAAGCGGGCATCGGCTACACCGCCGCCCAGGTGGGTGCGCTCCAGGTCGGTGTGGCAGTGGTCGTCAACAGCTATGGTGACATTTTCGCCGAAGGCCGGAAGATTGCCGGCATGCGTACGCCCGACGGCAAAGCCTTTGCTGACTCTTACGAGACGCTCCTGCAGGTCACCGGCGAAAATCTCTTTACCGGCAACACCACGCTGGCCGCCGTCTTCACCAACGGCGACTTTACACCCGCCCAGCTCAGGCACCTGGCCCAGATGGCCGCCGCCGGCATGGCCCGCGCCATCCGCCCGGCCTTTACCACCGCCGACGGCGATACCATCTATGCCCTCTCCGTCGGCCCTGAGGCTGACAGGATCCCTGCCAGCCTTGACGCCGCCGGCGCCCTGGCCGCCACGCTCCTGGAGGAAGCCATCGCCGACGCAGTCCACTCCTGTTAATGAATAACCAATCTTCACTGCATATGAAAAAGATCCTCTTGCTGACCCTCCTTGCGGTCACGATGCTGAATGGCCAGATGGCCGTTGCGCAGGAGCGCAAACCAGACGGCAATCTGCCGAAATGGGAAGGGCTTGCCGACAAACCCCAGATGGGCTGGAGTTCCTGGAACAAGTTCCAATGTGACATCAATGAGACCCTGATCAAGGACATTGCCGACCAGATGGTATCCCTGGGCCTGGTCGACGCGGGCTATGTCTACCTGAACCTGGATGACGGCTGGCACGGGGAGCGGGATGCGCAGGGTTTCGTGCATGAGGATCCGGCCAAGTTCCCGTCCGGCATGAAGGCGCTGGCGGACTATCTGCATGAGCGGGGCCTGAAACTGGGCATCTACAGCGACGCCGGAACCAACACCTGTGCCTGCTACACCGGCAGTCTCGGGCATGAGTACCAGGATGCCTTCACCTATGCGCAGTGGGGTGTCGACTACCTGAAATACGACTGGTGCTACACCAACAATATCAATCCAAAGGGCGCCTATGCACTGATGCGCGATGCGCTCCGTTGGGCCGGCCGTCCCATCTTCTTCAGCATGTGCGAGTGGGGGAACAGCAAGCCCTGGGAATGGGCGGCGGAGGTCGGCCATTCCTGGCGTACCACCGGTGACATCGGTGTGGGTTTCCTGGCCATCCCGCAGCGCTATGATGAGAACGGCAACCCTGCGTGGACGCCGCTCGGCGTGATGCCGATCGTCGACATGAATGAGCCGTTGCGAAAATATGCCGGCCCGGGCCACTGGAACGATCCCGATATGCTTGAGGTGGGCAACGGCATGTCTGTGGCCGAAGACCGGGCGCATTTCAGCCTCTGGTGCATGATGGCTGCGCCCCTGATCCTGGGCAATGACATCACGAACATGACACCGGAGACCCTGGCCATCATCACCAACAAGGAAGTGATTGCCATCGATCAGGACCCGCTCGGCATCCAGGGCCTGCGCCTGAGGACTGACGGGGATATCCAATACTGGTTCAAGCCGCTCGAAGGCGGCGACTGGGCGTTTTGCATCCTGAACGTCGGCGAAGCGCCGGCTGTCGTCAATCTCGAGTGGGCAACCTTGGAGGTGAACGACGAACTGAGCGGCCGCCGCACGGATTTCGATACGGTGAACTATCGCGTCAAGGATTTGTGGGATGCATCCGCCAAGCCGTTCACGACGCTGGTGAAGGGCAAGGGCAAATTCCGCAACCAGATGATCCAGCATCCGGCTGTGGCGGTCGTGGGCTCCCACGACGTGGCCGTCTACCGGCTTACTCCGGTGTTATAAATTGAAGAAGAAATAGAACGCAGCCCACTTTCTGGGGATGTCGCGGGCGTAGCCGATGGTCCGGTAGGAGTCATCCTGCACGGTACCGTCGGATTTGACGTAGCCGATGGTCTTGTACGATCCGTTCTGGATGGTGCCGTCGTCCTTGATGTAGCCAACGGTGCGGTAGGAAGCGTCCTGGACGGTGCCGTCGGGTTTGATGTAACCGATGGTCTTGTAAGAACCGTCCTGTACTCTTCCGTCGCCCTTGATATACCCTACGGTGCGGTAGTTCTTGTCCTGGATCGTGCCGTCAGATTTGATATATCCGACGGTCCCGTAGTTGGAATCGGAAATCCTCTGCGCCCAGGCCTGCGTCCCCGCAAGCAGCACCAGCGCCAACAGCAGAATGAAACGGATCTTTTTCATGACCTTACAAAGATACGGATAAATTGCGTACGGCGAAGACTTCTTTTTTGTAACTTGCAACAGATTATGATTCGAAGAGCGGAACCACGCGACCTGGAGGTCGTGAACAAATTGCTGCGGCAGGTGCTGCAGGTCCACCACGCGGGCCGTCCCGACTTGTTCCGGGCGGAAGGGAAGAAGTATTCCGACGAGGAGTTGCTTTCCATCTTCGCCTGCGACGATACACCGGTATTCGTGTATGAGGAGGAAGACGGAAAGGTTACGGGCTACGTGTTCTGTGTGTTCAAGTGGCAGGAAAGCGGGTGCCTGACACCGCGTCTTTCGCTTTATATCGACGACCTCTGCGTGGACGAGCAGGCCAGGGGACGGAAAGTGGGCACGAAACTCTTTGCCTTCGTGCAGCGTTTCGCCCGGGAGAAGGGCTGCCACAACATCGTCCTGCATGTGTGGGAGTGCAATCCCGGCGCCATCGCGTTTTACCGCTCGTTGGGCATGACGCCGCAATTCACATCGATGGAATTATTGTGTAATAACTAAGATATGGTCATTCTCATCACGGGTATTTCTTCTGGCTTCGGGCTCGCCATGGCGCGGCAGTTGAGCGCCGACGGCCATACGGTATACGGAACGGTGCGGCGGGAGGTGGAACAGCTTCCCGGCGTGCATTATCTGCGGGCGGACGTGCGCGACACGGCGTCCGTACAGGCTGCCGTGGAGGCGGTGCTCCAAGCGGAGGGCCGTATCGACGTGCTGATCAACAATGCCGGCATGGGCATCGGCGGCCCGGTGGAATTCGCACCGGAAGACGACGTGAAACTGCAGATGGATACGAACTTCATGGGCCAGGTGCGCTTCACCCAGGCCGTGCTGCCGGCGATGCGGAAGCAAGGGAGTGGCCGGATCCTGTGCTTCAGTTCCATCGGCGGCGTGATGGGCCTTCCGTTCCAGGGCTTCTATTCGGCCAGCAAATTTGCCGTCGAGGGCTTCTGCGAGGCACTGCAGATCGAGGTGCGCCGTCACGGCATCCAGGTGATCCTCATCGAGCCGGGCGATTTTTCCACCGGCTTCACCGCCGCCCGCATCAAGCAGCTGTCCGACGAGGCGGCCGCGGCCTATCCTTTGCTCCGCCAGTCGGTGAGCAGTTTCGAAAAAGACGAGCAGACGGGCCTCAAGCCCGAGTATCTGGCGAAAAAGATCGCGAAGATCGTGCGCTGCAAGCACCCTAAATTCCGCTATGTCATCGCCACCTTCATCCAGAAGCTCTCGATCCCCGTCAAACGCATCCTTCCCGCCCGCACTTTCGTAAAGGTGCTGTCGCTATTTTATTCAGTTAAATAGTTTTTTTATAACTTTGCGCGTCTTGAATTAGTTTGTTTAATAAATATTTGCAACAATGATTATTGAAAAAGTATTTGCCAGAGAGATCCTTGACTCGCGTGGCAATCCGACCGTCGAAGTCGACGTGACCCTCGAATGTGGAATTATGGGCCGTGCAGCCGTTCCGAGCGGCGCCAGCACTGGCGAAAACGAAGCCCTCGAGCTCCGCGACGGCGACAAAGGCCGCTACCTGGGCAAAGGTACGCTGAAAGCCGTGGCCAACGTCAACGAGAAGATCGCCCCCGTGATCGAAGGCATGAGCGTCCTCGAGCAGCGCGCCATCGACCAGAAAATGATCGAACTCGACGGTACCCCGACCAAGAAGAACCTCGGTGCCAACGCCATCCTCGGCGTCTCCCTCGCCTGCGCACACGCTGCAGCCAACTACCTCGATATCCCCCTCTATCGCTACATCGGCGGCACCAACACCTACGTACTCCCCGTCCCGATGATGAACATCATCAATGGCGGCGCCCACTCCGATGCCCCGATCGCCTTCCAGGAATTCATGATCCGTCCGGTCGGCGCCTGCTGCGAGAAGGAAGGTATCCGCATGGGTGCCGAGGTGTTCCACAACCTGGCCAAGTTGCTGAAGAAACGCGGCCTGAGCACCGCCGTTGGTGACGAAGGTGGTTTTGCTCCTGCCCTCGACGGCATCGAAGACGCCCTGCAGATCATCTGCGACGCAATCAAGGCCGCCGGTTACGAACCGGGCAAGGATGTGAAGATCGCCATGGACTGCGCCGCCAGCGAATTCGCTACCTGCGAGA
This sequence comes from uncultured Bacteroidia bacterium, assembly GCA_902784965.1. Taxonomy (GTDB): domain Bacteria; phylum Bacteroidota; class Bacteroidia; order Bacteroidales; family UBA932; genus Cacconaster. The sequence continues at coordinate 50,697 of CACZWU010000005.1, forward strand.
ATGGCGAGTGGTACTATGACTACCGTCAGCTCAAGGACGGCAAGAAGAAAGACCCGAATGGCAAGAAACTGACCGCCGCCCAGCAGATCGACTACCTCGAGGAACTCATCACGAAGTTCCCGATCGACTCCATCGAGGACGGTCTGGACGAGAACGACTGGGACAACTGGGTGAAACTCACCGAGCGCATCGGTGACCGCTGCCAGCTCGTGGGCGACGACCTCTTCGTGACCAACGTGAAGTTCCTGGAGAAGGGCATCAAGATGGGTGCCGCCAACTCTATCCTCATCAAGGTCAACCAGATCGGTTCCCTTTCCGAGACTCTCGACGCCATCGAGATGGCTCACCGTCACGGCTACACCACCGTCACGAGCCACCGCTCCGGTGAGACCGAAGACACCACCATCGCCGACATCGCCGTGGCCACCAACAGCGGTCAGATCAAGACCGGTTCGCTGAGCCGCACCGACCGTATGGCGAAGTACAACCAGCTGATCCGCATCGAGGAGCAGCTCGGCGCCCGCGCTGTCTACGGCTTCAAGAAGCTGCGCTAATCAGCGGATTCCAGGAGCAAAAATCATCGATTTTGCTCCCGCAATGCTGCTAAATGCCCATCGGGGAGCAAGACAAAACTGTTTTGCTCCCCGATGAACGGTAAAAATTTACGCAGAATCAATTTTTTACCCAATCTTTGGGTAGCTGTCCCGCGATGGCCGTGAAAGTGCGGCTGAAAACGGAAGGCGATGAAAAGCCACAACTGGCAGAAACATCGGCCATTTTCATGCCGGGGTTCTCGTTCATCAGACGCTTGGCTTCCTCTACCCGGTAACGGTTCACGAAAAGGTAAAAACTGCAGCCGTATTCCGCGTGGATAAACTGCGACAGGTAGGTGCGGTTCATGGGCAGCACGTTCTGCAGGTCCACGAGCTTGAAATCCGGATTCAGATAGGGTTTCTCCTTTTCCATCCATTCTTCCAGCGCCTGGCGGTATGCCTCGTTGGACTGCGTCTGAATATCCTCCTTGGGAGAATTACTCTTCATGGACAGCCACACCTGCTCCCACGGGTCCCGGCGGAACAAAATGAGGTCTGTCCCGTAGGCAAGGATGAAGATGACCAGCCACTGCTGGGTAAAACCCCGCGCATGATCATGGGAGACGCACATATAAATATAGACTGCCACAATCAGGAACCCTACAAAAATGTATCGGATGATACTCCTTTCATCTATGTCTTCCAGAGAGGAGAAGTTATCCTCGCACCAGAGCCTGTATTCTCGCACGTGAGTAAGCAGCAGCACGATCAGGACGGCCGGATATAATGCAACCAGAATGCGCAGATTCACAGGAAGAATATAATCCAGCGCAATCAATACATACATAGGAAGAATTTGAAGCAGGGCGCGCCGGGCATTCAACCAACCCGGCCGAAGCGCCTCCGTGGGAAACAGGAGCAGTGACCATCCCAGCAGATTGCCCAGCGCAAGCTCCATCGTGGTGATTTCATAGGCGCCCATATTCATCACGGGCTTGCCCATTAACAGCCAGGATAAGACATATATCCCATCCAGAAGGCCCCAGATCAGAAGTGTCCAGGCCCATATTCTACGCATACGGTATCCCTCCGAATGCCGGACAGTAATCCAGGCACAACAAAGGGCGACGGCTGTGGATGCCGACATGAGAATGGGTGTAATGGCGCCATCAAAATACTCGTCGGGAATATAGCGGGACGCCCACATGCTCAGCGCGACCACGGCGGTGAGAATGACGGCAAATCGAATTTCGGCCTTATAATGGGTAATGGCTGTCATTTCATGGATGGTTTAAAAGGTCCAATAACAAATAAATCCCACCAACAGCGCGACAATGCAGTTGATGGCCTTTGCGCGCAGGAAAGCACCCTTCGATTCAGCCAGCAGCGGCAACGAGGCGTGGCCGTCCTGGGAGATGCAGCTGGCGATGAGAACCGGGGCGGGGATGACGCCGGCGGCAAAGAGCGTGACGAAGATCAGGTGCGGACCCGACTCGGGAATGATGCCGATGAGCGTGGCCAGCACGATCATCAGCGGGATGTTGTCGCTGATCCAGCCGCTGAGGTCCCAGACTTCGGTGATGAAACCCAGCACGATGAGTACCCCGAAGGTCCAGGCGAAGATCTTCAGGGCATGCCGGGCGATGACATGGTGCCACAGATGTTCCTCCACGAAGTGGTCGGTGCCGAAAGCCACTACACCCACCATGATGAGGCTCACCGCCGCAAAGAGCAGGTTCATCCAATCTTCACTCAGCAGGTTGAAGCCGTGGTCGTCGGAAGGCGCAGCGCCTTCGTGCTCATGCTCGAGCATGCCGGTAGCCAGGGCGACGATGTAGAGGGCGGTGCCGATCAGCAGCAGGATGCGTTTCCAGGTAAAGAAATGACGTTTGCGCGCCGAGGCCTCCGCCGGATGGACGTGCTCGTGCGCGTGTTCGTGCTTGTCCTCCTCGTGGATCTGCATCTCGTCGCAGGAGCGGAGTGCATAGGGCTTCAGGCCCAGTTTCGGGCCTATGTAGTCGATCAGCACGCCCGTGAGGATGCCGATGGCCAGGATCAGGCCGGAGATCCAGAGCGCCTTGCCCGGGAAGAGCGTGAGCATCACGAATGCCTCGTCACCCGACGTGGCGATGAGCATCGCCACCAGAGCGCCGAAACTGATCATGCCATGGGAGAAGAGCGACACCGAGGCGAAGCCGCCGATACAGCCGGGAATCCAGCCCAGCAGGGCCGACACCACGATCTGCCCGAACTTCGACTTTTGCAGCCGGCTGAAAAAGCGGCCGCCCGACGAGATGTTCAGGCTTTCGATCATCATCATCATCATCACGACCATCCCGGTGATCAGGATGGCGGCCCGCAGGGCATCCACGAAAATATCCAAAATGTCCATTATTTCTAACCTTGTCCTTGTGATGGAACGGTGATGAACCCGTCTTCCGGGTTCCAGCCGGTATGTTTGAGGGTACGGAGGAAGAATCGTCCGTCCGCGCATTTTACGTAGAGTCGGTTGCCGATAAAGCAGAGGGCGTCGATGCGGCGGGAGGGGAGGGTGAGGATGGCGCGCACGCGGCCGTTCTGGTCACAGACCTGCACGCCGCAGCACGTAGCCGCATAGAGGTTGCCCAGGGTGTCGAAAGCCAGGTCGCTGGCGATGGCTCCGTCGGGGCCTGAGCTGAAGTTGTCGGGGTTGTGGAGCCAGTAGAACTGCTCGCGGGCCATACGTTTGCCATCGGGCTCTACCAGTGCGGAGAGCAGCCAGTTGGAATGCGGCTCTGCCGAGACCTCCAGCTTGCCGGAGGGATCGCGCAGCGTGGTGACCGGATGTGCGAGCCGCTTGCGGACGGAGCCCGGAAGCGCTTCGGAGGCGATCTCCGTCCAGCCCGCTTCGCGCTCATCTCCCGTGCCCAGCAGTGACTGGAGCATGTCGTTGCGCGATTCACCCGCCTTCACGGGTGCAGGCCAGCCCTTCCAAAGCCAGCGCATGGCGTCGGGGAACATCCGGGTACCGTGCCAGATGCTGTGGCCGCCGCGGTCCCAGTGCGCCATCACTTCGTAGCCCGCGAAATCGAGCGCCGATTCCATGAGCAGGTTCTGCTCCCACCATTCGCCGAAGAGGGGATTCCAGGCGTCTTTCATGCCGTCCTGCAGGAAGATGCGCAAGGGCTTGGGCTCGGTTTTGCGGATATAGGCGGGATAGTCGTTGCCGCCGCGCATGGCCACGAAGGTGCCCACCGAACTGTAGACGCGGTGGAAGAGGTCGGGACGCTCCCAGGCTGCTGTGAAGGCGGCGATGCCGCTGCTGCTGGCTCCGGTGATGGCCCGGTCGTCGGGATTGCGGGAAAGTTTGACCGGGCGGCCGTCGGGGGTAACGAGACGCTCGACCAGAGGCAGGATCTCGTGTTCCAGAAAGTAGGCGAAGGTGCCGTCGGTGCGGTCGAATTCGTTGCTGCGGTTGTAGCGCAGCACGTTGCCGTCGGCGTCGTACGACACGCCGGGCTGCACGAACACACCGATGGTCACGGGCATCTCGCCGCTGGCGATGAGGTTGTCGAGGACGGTGGTGGCGTTGAACAGGATGCCGTCTAGGCCGACGAGCAGACAGGCGGGCGTCACGCCGTCGTATTGCACGGGGACGTAGACCTTCCACTCACGGCGCGTCTCGGGATAGACCTGTGATTCCGTGAATTCGCCGGTGATGATCAGCCCCTTGAGACTGTCGGCCACGGGCACGAACGCCGGATCGTCGGGATACTGCGCGTTATGCCGCAGCTCCTGCGTTCCAACTGGTAACGAGGAAAGAAACCAAACAAAGACCAGTAATAATAATCGCTTAGTAGTCATCAGTTGATTGCTGTTGCTTATGTGCCAAGGTGCGGTTGGGATATTGCTTCGAGGACCCTAAGCACCCGCGCTTGATAGCGGGAGGGGCCCAAAGCCCTGGCTTTGGGAGGGAGACGCGAAGCGTCGGTCCGAGAAGCAATTTCCAGAGCACCCAAGCATAAGCTAAAGTTCTTTAATATAACATCGTGCCCGCTTGTGGAGACGCGTTTCAAAACGGTTCCACATGTTTTGGACGCTGTTGTTTTCTTCCAGTTCGCGCGTCGTCTCCAGATACTTGATGCCATATTTCCGGATGGACGGCGCCACCTTGTCGAAGATCATGGCATTGAGCCCCTTTCCCTGGTATTCCTCCTTGATGCCGATCAGGAGCAGGTCAAGCGTGTCGTTGTGCCGGATGGCATGCAGGATGTGCATCCAGCCGAATGGGAAGAGCTTGCCATGGCATTTCTGCATCGCCCTGGAGAGCGAAGGCATCGAAATGCCGAAAGCCACCACTTCGTCTTTCTCGTTGAGGATGATCGAGACGAAATCGGTGTTGAGGTTCGGGACGAACTGGGCGATGAGGTCGTCGACCTGCTCCTTGGTCAGCTCGGAGAAACCGTGGAGATTGTGGTACGTTTCGTTGAGCACCGGGATGCACTGCGGAAAATAGTCGACCATCTGTTTCTTGGTGTCGATCGTGGCCTGGTGCAGGTGGTAGCGCTGGGCAACCAGGCCGGCCGGACGCCTGAACCACTCCTCGATGTTGTCGGGCATCTTGATGCTGTATTCCACCCAGTCGGTGTCCTTGGCGTAGCCCCGCCGCAGCAACTGCGTCTCGTAATACGGGTGGTTGTATTTGCCGTAAGCCGTAGGCAGTTCGTCGAAGCCCGCCACCAGTACGCCGGAGGCATCGAATTCCAGGAAACCCAGCGGACCGTTCATGACCTTCATCCCCTTTTCCCGTGCCCAGGTCTCCACCGTGTCGAACAGGGCGTCGACCACCTCGTCATCGTCGACGAAATCCATGAAGCCGAAACGGGCGTAGGGCGTGCCGGTCTTCTCGTTGTACTGCCGGTTGATGATGCCCGCGATGCGGCCCACGATGTGCCGCTGTTCATCGAGCGCCAGCCAGTATTTTCCCTCGCAGAATGCGAAGGCATGGTTCTTTTTCGGGTCGAGTACGGCCAGGTCGCCCCTTTCCAAGGTTGGTACGTAATAGGGGTTGTCCTTATAGAGAGCATTGGGGAAATGGACGAACTGGCGGAGTTCCCGCTGCGTCTTCACTTCCTGTATGGTGGTCTTCATATGGTGTTGAAGTTGTATTCGGTGATTTACAGATTCTTCTGGTAGCAGCGCATCCGTTTGTTGAGTCGGTATACGAAACGGGACCACATGGGCTTGAACGGATCGTAGTCCTCTCGTTCCAGGGTGGTTTCCAGGTATTTGATCTCGTAGCGCAGGATGGCGTCGGCGAACTTGTCGAACAGCATGTCCGTGACGCCTTTTCCCTGGTACTCCTTGGCGACGCCCACCATCAGCAGGTCGAGCGTGTCGTTGTGCCTGAGGGCGTGGCGGATGCGCTGATAGCTAAAGGGGGACATCTTGCCTTTCATCCGTCGCAGGGCCTTCGAAAGGGAAGGCATCGCGAAACCGAAGGCGACGACTTCCTCTTTCTCGTTGAGGACGATCGACACGAAATCGAGATTGAGCTGCGGATTGAAACGGCGGATCAGTTCCTGCGCCTGTCTCTGTGTGATGCCGTTGAATCCAGGAACGCCGTCGTAGGTCTCGTTGAGCACTTTGGCGCATTGGCGGAAATAGGCGTTCATTTTCTTCCGGGAAGTGATGTCGGCCTGGTGCAGGTGGTAGCGCTGGGCGACCACGTTGGCGTCGTGCGCGTACATTTCCTTGATGTTGTCGGGCAGCACCACGTTGTATTGCACGTAGTCCTGGACTGGCTCAAATCCCCGTCGCAGCAGATGCTTTTCGTAATAGGGAGCGTGGTAGTTGGTGTACGCCGTAGGTATCTCGTCGAACCCCTCCACCATCAGGCCGATGGCATCGAAATCCTGAAACTCCTGCGGTCCGGAGATCCGTTGCATGCCGTTTTTCCGCGCCCATTCCTCGGCCGTGTCGAAGAGCGCGTCGACCACGGTTTCGTCGTCGATGAAATCCGCAAAGCCGAAGCGGGCGCAGGCCTCGCCGTTCTCCTCGTTGTCGCTCCGGTTGATGATGCCGGCGATGCGGCCCACGACACGGGTCGGCCCGTCATAGGCCAGCCAGAGGCTGCAGTCGCAGAAAGCGGAAGCCGGATTCTTTTTCGGATTGAGTTCCGCGCGGATCAACATCTCCAGCTTGGGGACATAGTAGGGATTGTCCTTGAAGAGCGCGTTCGGAAAATGGACGAACTGCTTCAGCTGGAGCTTGTTGGTTACTTCTTTGATCGTGACTTTCATAAAGATATGCCGTTTTGATTTTTATTCTTTCATGGTTTCCTCCATGGCGTTGCGGAGCGCGTGCCCCGTGAAGGTATCGGCACCGGCCAGGTTTTCGGGCGTGCCTTCAAACACCACCTGTCCGCCTTCGGCGCCCGCATCGGGCCCCAGGTCGATCACCCAGTCGGCTGCACGGATCACGTCGAGGTTGTGCTCCACCACGACGATGGAGTGCCCCCGGTCGACCAGCGCGGCGAAGGCTGCGAGCAGTTTCTCGATGTCGTGGAAATGCAGGCCGGTGGTGGGTTCGTCGAAGATGAAGAGGATGGATCCCTTCGCCTCGTAGTCCTTGCCCAGGAACGAGGCCAGCTTGATGCGCTGGCTCTCGCCGCCGCTGAGCGAACTGCTGCTCTGGCCCAGCTGCAGGTAGGAGAGGCCCACGTCGACCAGCGGCTGCAACCGCTCTGCGATGCGTCGGGCCAGCGGGTCGCTCTGCGCACCGAAGAAGGCGATGGCCTCCTCCACGCGCATGTCGAGGACTTCGCTGATGTCCTTGCCCTGGTATTTCACTTCCAGGATGTCGCTTTGGAAGCGCTTGCCGCCGCAGGCATCGCACACCATCTCCACGTCGGCCATGAATTGCATCGGGATGTGGATAACCCCTTCGCCCAGGCATTCGGGGCAGCGTCCGCCGTCGATGTTGAACGAGAAGTGCGAATGTCCGTAGCCGTTCATCCGGGCGTAGGGCTGGTCGGCGAAAAGGCGCCGGATGTCATCGTAGACCTTGAGGTAGGTAACGGGATTGGAGCGGGTGCTCTTGCCGATGGGGTTCTGGTCGATGTATTCGATCGAGGCGATCTTGCCCAGGTCGCCACGGAGTTCCTTGTAGATGCCGGGCTTGCTGCCGATCTGGTTGAGGTGCCGGTAAATGGCGGGATAGAGGATATCGCCCACCAGCGAACTCTTGCCACTGCCGCTCACGCCCGTGACGACGGTCAGGCAGCGCAGCGGGAACTTGACGTCGATGTTTTTCAGGTTGTTTTCGCGTGCGCCGGCCACTTCCACGGCATACTTCCAGCTGCGTTTCTTCGCCGGAACGGGAATCCGTTTCCGCCCCGACAGGTAATCGAGCGTCAGGGAACGGGCGCCTTCGGCCAGGCCCTGTGCGATGGAGCCCTGAAATACGATGCGGCCGCCGTTCGAGCCGGCGAATGGGCCGATGTCGATGAGCTGGTCGGCCGCCTCGATGATGTGGCGGTCGTGCTCCACGACGATGACGGTGTTGCCCAGGTCGCGCAGGCGCAGCAGCACGCCGATGAGCCGCTCTGTGTCGCGTTCGTGGAGGCCGATGCTCGGCTCGTCGAGGATATACATCGATCCCACCAGGTTGTTGCCCAACGAACTGACCAGGTTGATGCGCTGGCTCTCGCCGCCGCTCAGCGTGTTGGAGGCGCGGCTCAGCGTGAGATAGCCTAGGCCCACCTCACAGATATACTGCAGGCGGGAACGGATTTCACGCAGCGGACGTTCCGCCACCGTGCGGTCGTAGTCGTCGAGCCGGAGCTCCTGGAAGAAAGCGTTCAGTTCGCTGACGGGCATCGTCATCAGTTCGTGGATGTTCCGTCCACCGACCTTCACGTAGAGGGCTTCCGGGCGCAGGCGCGAGCCGCCGCAGGCGTGGCAGGTGGTCTTGCCGGAGTAGCGGCTGAGCATGTACCGGTACTGGATCTTGTATCGCTGGCTTTCCACCCATTTGAAGAAGGGGTCGATGCCGGTGAAGTATTCGTTGCCGCGCCACAGGAGGGCTTTCTGTTCGGGGCTGAGCTCGATGTAGGGTTTGTGGATGGGGAAATCGAACTTGTAGGCGTTCATCACCAGCTCGTCATTGAGCTGTTTCATCATTTCGCCCCGCCAGCAGGCGATGGCGCCCTGGTAGATGCTCAGGGTCGGGTCGGGGATGACGAGGGCCTCGTCGATGCCGATGGTCTTGCCGTAGCCGCCGCAGACGGGGCAGGCGCCCAGCGGGCTGTTGTAGCTGAACAGGTGTTCGGAGGGTTCTTCGAAGCGCATGCCGTCGGCCTCGAAGAGGTTGGAGAAGTTGCGGGCGCCGGCTTTTTCACTCCAGACACAGAGATAGCCGCCCCCCTGGGCAAAAGCGGTCTGGGCGGAATCGAGCGCGCGGCTCACTGTGTCTTCGTCGGCGGCCGCCGTCAGGCGGTCGACCAGCAGCAGCCATTCGTCTTCAAAGTCCCCGATATGTTGCAGGGCTTCCTCCATTTTGGCCATCCGCCCGTCGCGGGTAGCCAGGCGCGAATATCCTTCTTCCTTGAGATTCAGGAGCTTCTCGATCTTTCCGTCTTCTTGCCAACGGATATCAGCCAGGATCAGCACGGTGGATCCGGCTTCCAGGCTGGTGACGTAGCCGGCCACGTCCTTGGTGGTGTCGCAGCGGACCTCGCGGCCGGAGATGGGGGAGTAGGTCTTGCCGATGCGGGCAAAGAGCAGCCGCAGGTGGTCGTAGATTTCGGTGCTGGTGCCCACCGTGGAGCGGGGGTTGCGGGTATTGACCTTCTGTTCGATGGCGATGGCCGGCGGGATGCCCGAGATCAGGTCGACGTCGGGTTTGCTCATCCGGCCGAGGAACTGGCGGGCGAAGGAGGAGAGGCTTTCGGCAAAGCGGCGCTGGCCTTCGGCAAACAGGGTGTCGAAGGCAAGCGAACTCTTGCCGCTGCCCGAGATGCCGGTAATGACGACCAGCTTCCCGAGCGGGATATCAAGATCGATATTCTGCAGGTTGTTAACCCTGGCGCCTCTTATGTGTATCTCCTTTGTCTCCATCTTTTTCGCTGGACCGGGGTTTCCAGCTTACTTCAATCACCCGGTAGGGGTAGTTTTCGCGCAGGCGTGCCGCATTGGGGCAGTTGATGCGGTGTATCTTGATGCCGTCGCGGATGGTGAGGAACCCGAAGATCGGGTCACCATAGGCGGGCGTGCAGCATTTGGCGGGTTTGAGGTCGACGCCTTTCAGCTTGCGGTCAATGAGGAAATCGCCGCTTTCGATGCCGCTTCTGTCGGCGTGGGCCGTTTCGGGGGTCTTCGTCTCCGTCGTGCTTTCGGCAGCCGTTTCGGTCTCCATCTTGTGGACGAGGAAATCCTTGACGAGGGCTACGTCGAACTGACTGTTGCCGATGGCGCCGAAGAATTCGTTGAGGGTGCCGAACCGGTTGCGGCGGGCCAGCGTCCACAGTTCCCCATCCGAAATCACCATTTTCCAGTTCTTGAGCCGTCGGGCGAGCAGTTCCTTGCCCGTGGCGGCGCGGGCGTTCTCCTCCTCCTTGAGTTTCTGCTTGATCTTGCTGCGGGCTTTCGACGACACCACGAAATTCAGCCAGTCGGCGGTGGGCTTCTGGTTTTTGCTGCTGATGATTTCCACCACGTCGCCGGTGTGGAGCTTTTCGCGGATCGAGCACATCTTTCCATTGACGCGGGCGCCGGTACAGCGCAGGCCGAGTTTGGAGTGGATCTCGAAGGCGAAGTCAAGCACGGTACTGCCGGCGTGCAGCTGGCGCAGGTCGCCGGTCGGGGTATAGACCAGCAACTCGTCCAGGGCCAGGGAGGCGTGTTCGTATTTTTCCTCCTCGCAGCTCTGCATCAGGTCGCGGACCTGGTTGAGCCAGTCGGTGAGGTGGCTTTTGCCGCCCTTGATACCCTTGTACGACCAGTGGGCGGCGTTGCCTTTTTCTGCGATGTAATCCATCCGCGTGGTGCGGATCTGCACTTCCACGGGCAATCCTTCTTTCGTCCGGACGGTTGTATGGAGCGATTCATAGCCGTTGTCGCGCGGTTTGGAGATCCAGTCACGGAGCCGTTTGGTGTCGGGAGTGTATTCTTCCGTCACCAGGGAGTAGACTTTCCAGCAGAGGGCTTCTTCCAGCTTGTGGTCGGGTTCGCAGTCGATGATGAAACGCATGGCGAACAGGTCGTACACCTTGTCGAAGGTAATCTGCTGGGCCTGCATCTTCCGCCAGATGGAATAGGGGCTTTTGGTCCGGGCCTTGAGGGTGTAACGGATGCCTTCGCGGTCGAGCTTCTCGCGGAGCGGGTTGATGAACTGCTCTACCAGGGCTTCGCGCTGGGGCTCGGTTTCCTTGATCTTGCGGGTGATCTCCTTGTATTTTTCGGGCTCTGTATATTTGAGGAAGATGTCCTCGAGTTCGCTCTTCACGCGGTAGAGGCCGAGCTGGTGGGCGAGGGGGATGTAAAGCATCATTGTCTCCATCAGCTTCTTGGTGCGCTTGGCCGGCGGCAGGATGTTGATGCTGCGCATCACCTCGAGGCGGTCGGCCAGCTTGATCAGGATCACGCGCGGGTCGGTGGAATACGAGATGATGAGCTTGCGGTAGCGCTCTTCGTCGAGGTTGGCTTCCTGCAATTGGACATTCGAGATGTTGTTGAGCCCCTCCACGATCTCGATGATATCGTGGGGATACTCGGCCCGGAATGATTCGAGCAGCGGGGTTTTGTTGAGTTCGGCCACGTTGTCGGTCTGGAAGCGGTTGGCTTCGTGGAGCAGGGTGGCGGCTGCGGCGTCGGCCTGCAGGCCCATCTCCCGGCACACGATATGGGCGACCGCCAGGGGGTGTTCGATGAAGGGGCTGCTGTTGCTGCGCATTTTGCCCTGCAGGGCTTCGGCCGCCGACTCATAGGCCGACAGCACCATCCGCTTCTCGGATTCGGAGAAGTCGCTCAAGATCTCTTGCAGTTTCCGGGGTATCATCATCTTATCGCTTTCCTGCTAAGGTTTCCAAGGCCCGCATCTCATCGCGCCAGCGGGCAGCCGTACCAAAGTCGCGCTGCGCGGCGGCTGCCTCCATCTGCTTGCGGGCGGCTTCGATGGCGGTCTTCATTTCTGCCGGTGTCATCCGGGCGATCACCGGGTCTTCTTCGAGGTAACGTACTTTTTCCTCGAGCGGCTCGGCGTACAGTTTTCTGCCCTGCAAGGCACCGTGGGCTGCGGCGCCCACCTGCTGCGGGGTGATGCCGTGTTCCTGGTTGTAGGCCATCTGCTTGGCCCGGCGCCGGTTGGTCCCGTCGATGGTGGACTGCATCGATTCGGTGATCTTGTCGGCATACATGATCACCTTCCCGTTGATGTTGCGGGCGGCGCGGCCGGCGGTCTGGGTGAGGCTGCGGTCAGAACGCAGAAATCCTTCCTTGTCGGCGTCGAGGATGGCCACCAGCGACACGGTAGGCAGGTCGAGTCCCTCGCGCAGGAGGTTCACGCCCACCAGCACGTCGAAGCGGCCGGCCTTGAAGTCGTCGAGGATCTCCACGCGTTCCAGGGTGTCCACGTCGGAGTGGATATAGCGGGTCCGGATGCCGAGCCGGGTGAGGTATTTTTCCAGTTCTTCGGCCATCCGTTTGGTGAGGGTGGTCACCAGCACGCGTTCGTCTTTCTCGGCCCGGACCTGGATCTCTTCGAGCAGATCGTCGATCTGGCCTTCGATGGGCCGCACTTCGATGGGAGGGTCGAGCAGGCCGGTGGGGCGCACTACCTGTTCCACCACCTCACCGCCGGTTTCTTCCAGTTCATAGTCGCCGGGCGTGGCGCTCACGTAGAGCCGCTGGCCCACCAGGGCCTCGAACTCGTCGAAGCGCAGTGGCCGGTTGTCGGCAGCGGCAGGCAGGCGGAAGCCGTATTCGATGAGGGTCTGTTTGCGGCTGCGGTCGCCGCCCGACATGGCGCGGATCTGCGGAATGGTGACGTGGCTTTCGTCGATGAAGGTCAGGAAGTCGTCGGGGAAGTAGTCAAGCAGGCAGAAAGGACGCATGCCGGCGCTGCGTCCGTCGAAGTAGCGGGAGTAGTTCTCGATGCCGGGGCAGTAGCCGACCTCCTTGATCATCTCCAGATCATATTCCACGCGGGTCTTGAGGCGTTTGGCTTCCAGGTGCTTGCCGATCTCCTCGAAGTAGGCGCACTGGGCCATCATGTCGTCCTGGATGGTGGCGATGGCGCTGCGGGTGCGTTCCTTGGTGGTGACAAAGTTGTTGGCCGGATAGATCGAGATTTCGTTCAGGAATTCGAGGGTGGCGCCGCTCACGGGGTCGATGGTCTCGATGGTCTCGATCTCGTCGCCGAAAAACACCACGCGGCAGCCGTAGTCGCCGTAGGCAAGGAAGATGTCGACGCTGTCGCCCTTGACGCGGAAGGTGCCGCGTTTGAATTCGGCTTCGTTGCGGGAGTACAGGGCGTCGACGAGGGCGTAGAGGAATTTCTGGCGGCTGAGTTTCTGGCCGGTTTCGACATGGACGGTGGTCTCGTGGAAGTCGTCGGGATTGCCGATGCCGTAGAGGCACGACACCGATGACACGACGACGACGTCGCGGCGGCCCGACAGCAGGGCCGACGAGGTGCTGAGGCGCAGTTTCTCGATTTCGTCGTTGATGCTCAGGTCTTTCTCGATATAAGTGTCGGTGGTCGGCAGGTAGGCTTCTGGCTGGTAATAGTCGTAGTACGAGACGAAGTATTCGACGAGGTTCTTGGGGAAGAAGGCTTTGAATTCGCTGTACAGCTGAGCGGCGAGGGTCTTGTTGTGGCTGAGGATGAGGGTCGGGCGGTTGAGTTCGGCGATGACGTTGGCCATCGTGAACGTCTTGCCCGATCCGGTCACGCCCATCAGGGTGGTCGCAGGGTTCCCTGAGCGGATCGATGCGACGATCTGCCTGATGGCCTCCGGCTGGTCTCCCGTCGGCTGATACGGTGCTGTCAACTCAAAATTCATTTGTCTACCGTTCTCCTTCGATAATTGCTTGCGTTGCGCTCTGATACTTGCTCCGCAACCGTCTCGCTACGCTCGACCCCTCCCATGCTGCGCATGGGCCCCTCCCTCTTACAGTGCCGAGGGTGGCATGGGTTGCGGGAGCAAGTATCACCCGCGCTGTAACGCAAGCAATCAGAACTGACCATGAGGCAAAAACTTGGTTCTTCACAAGAATAAATGCTTGCGCGTACGGACACGGGTGGAATATTGCCTTGAGGACCCTAAGCACCCGCGCTTGATAGCGGGAGGGGCCCAAAGCCGGCGGCTTTGGGAGGGAGACGCGAAGCGTCGGTCCGAAAGGCAATTTCCAGAGTGTCAGCGCAAGCATTATTTCTTTGATTTCTTTTTTGTTACTAATCCTTTAGATTCGGCGACCTGGTTGAGGTAGTCTTCGAGGCCGGCGACGACTTTTTCAGCAATCTTCCGATGATTGGCGGGATCGGCCAGGATCTCTTCGTCGGGGAGGCTGCTCATGAAGAGACATTCCACCAGGGCGTTCGGGTATTCCGTCGGGGCGTTCAACGAGAAGTTGAAGTTGCCCGTCAGGCCGTAGTTCGGCACGTTGAGCTCAAGCATATGCCTGAGCAGCGTAGCAGTCAGGTCGCGGTTCGTAATGTGCTTGAAATAAGTGCTGGCGCCCATCGCCGAGAGGGGAGAGCCACCGGCGTTGTTGTGGATCGACACCAGCAGGTCGATGCGGTTGTCGAGGAAGATCTTCTTGCGCTGCGGCATCGTCAGGTTGATGTCTTCGCTGCGGCTCAGCACGACCTTCGCGCCTTTCTTCTTCAAGATTTTCTCGATCTCCCTGACGATGCTCAGGTTGACGTCGCTTTCCTTGAGGCCCGTGACGCTGATGGCGCCCGGCAGCTCGCCGCCGTGGCCCGCGTCCAGGCCGATGGTCAGGCCCTTGAGCGAAAGATCCTTCGGCGTGTGCTTGACCTCCACCACGAGGCTGTTGTCGTCGTAGTGGACGCTGTAGCCCCAGCAGTATTTGTCCTTCAGCTTGATGACCAGCCGGAGCACGTCGCTCTCCACCTGCTGCACGTCGAGATAGTCGACCATCCCCAGCTCGTGGTACTGCGTGATCCAGTTGCTGTTGTTCATGGCCCCGAACACATCGACGATGATGGTAGTGGGGTCGAGGGCGGTGCGGGAGGCATAGGGGAGACGCAGGGGCAGCGACAGCCGGATGCGGTCGGTGTCGCCGGAGTTCGAGATGCCGATGCTGCCCGTATTCACGATACGGTAGCTGCGCGGCGTCATCTCCACGTCTTCCTGGTGGATGTAGGCGAAGCGGTTGCCCGACAGCTGAACCTGGTACAGGTCGTCGATGGCGCCGGTCACCTTCAGTACGATGCCCGGGTCGAGGAAGCCCATCTTCGAGCCGCCGAGCCGGTCACCGCCCGAACCGTACTGCAGATACGCATTCTCCTTCGTCTCCACGTAGAAGAGCCGCTCTTCCAGCCGGGGTTCCGGAGCCGGACGGCTGACAAGGCCCAGGGTCGGACGGTAGTGGATGTTCACTTCCCGGGTCTCGACCTGCGTGCCCTTGAAAAGGGTGATCTCAATGCGGTTGTCGCCCTCTTTGAGGGTAAGCTGCCGGCCGAAGGCACCGGTCTTGTAGACCTTCACCTGCTGACCGCCGATGGCGGCCAGATTCCCCGGGTCGGTGATGCAGACCAGATAGTACTTGCTGTTGGTGACGGTGTCCTGGCTGTATTGCGGGGCACGCCGGAAGGTGATTTCGGCCGAAACTTCGGTCGTCGCTGCCAGCACGAGCGCGGCTGTCAAAAGGATGCGGAACAGTTTCATCAAGTGCGTTTTTTTCTTGTGTGCGTCCGCACGCGCATAGCGCGCGAACCTACAAAGATACGTTTTTTCAATATATTTTTGCTTATCTTTGAAGGTCAATCCTTGAAGTTATGAAAAGATTCGCTTTCATCCTGGCCTTCCTCGCTGCCGGGCTGTCGCTGCCGGCGCAGGAGAAACCCATCATTCCCGAGCGTGAGACCGTGGTGGTCGACAATTTTACCGCCGTTCCCAACATGACGCTCGGCCTGTACCAGTATGCACGCCAGCGCGTGCTGGAGGGACTTTCCCGTCGCCGCATCGACGTCATCGATGTGGAAGAGGATGGTTACGGCCGTGCCGACATCGTCTATCCCTCGCTCCATTTCGCGTCGGCCAACAGTGGACATCCCTTCGACATCAACCGGGCCGTCAGCGTAATGAACGACTACGGCCAGGCACGTTGGTACATGACGGTCTATATCGCCAAGTTCCACTCGCATCCCGTGGAGCACAAGAGCCAGGACAAAGACGGAAAACCGGTAGTCCATACCGATTACTCGGCCGAGCTGACCGCCGACATGTATCTCTATGATGCCGATACGCAGACCACCCAGGGCCCGTTCCACTGGACGCATGTCTACAACGGCGCGACCAATCCGGAGTATGCCGAACGTTACGTCATTTCGAATCTCTCCGACAAGGCCCGTTCCTTCGTCAGTGAATTCTTCCGCTTCAAGGCATCGGTTATCCAGCTGGGCGAATACAACAAGCGCGGCAAGCTGCAGGATCTTTATCTGAGCTGCGGCAGCGACATCGACGTGTCGAAGGGCGACGTATTCTTCATCTATTCCGTTTCCGACATCAACGGTATCTCGACGGCCAAAAAACTGGGCAAGGTCAAGGTGAAGGAGGTTTCGGGCCGGGAGAGCTGCCACTGCTCCGTTTCCAACGGGGAAGCGGATATCGATGCTGCTTTCAAGAACGGCGAGATGCTGGTGGCCGTGAGCGACAGGGACTTGTATTTTTAACCATCAACGTTTCGCACAATGATCAAGGATATTTACCTGGCGGGGGGATGCTTCTGGGGAGCAGAGCATTTCTTCAAGCAGATCGACGGGGTGGTCCTCACCGAAGTGGGCTTTGCCAACGGCCATACGCTCGACCCGACCTACCGGGAGGTGTATACCGATACCACGGGCTATGCCGAGACGGTGCATGTGCGCTATGACACTCAAAAGGTGGGGCTGAAGTTTTTGCTGCGGATGTTCTTCATGGCCATCGACCCGACTTCGCTCAACAAGCAGGGAGAAGACGAAGGGACGCGCTATCGCACAGGCGTTTATTATGTCGATCACGGCGATGTAGACAAGATCCACGAAGTGTTCGTGGAAGAGCAGAAAAAATGGACGGAACCCATCATGGTCGAGGTGCAGCCGCTGCTGGTCTTCCACCGCGCCGAGGAATACCACCAGAACTACCTCGACAAGAACCCCGACGGCTACTGCCACCTTCCCCTCGACCTCTTCCGCTTCGCCAAAGACGCCAAGCCGGAACGGGACTGATGGAGGTTGCGAGCGTGCGGGATTATTTGTAACTTTGACTGCGTTATGAAAGAGATCCTGGCATTCCTGAACGAGTTGGCGGCGCACAACGACCGCGAATGGTTCAACGCGCACAAGGCTGAATATCAATCGGCAGCGGCGCGATTCAGCGATTTCTCCGCAGGACTCATCGAGGGCATCCGCGCCTTTGATGACACCATCGGTCCGCTGACGCCGAAAGACTGCACTTATCGCATCTATCGCGACATCCGTTTCTCAAAGGATAAGTCGCCTTACAAAACGCACATGGGCGTCTATATCAATCGCGGCGGCAAGAAGTCCGGCTACAGCGGCTACTATTTTCACGTGGGGGCGAGAAGTGTCGGCAACATGGTGGCCGTGGGGGACATCTGTTGCCCGCCGGATGTGCTGAAGATTCTGCGGGAGGACATCCAGTTGGGCGGAGGAGACTTTCAGAAGATACTCTCGGATGTCGATCCACGCCTGGCCATCGACGAGACAGACGCGTTGAAACGCGTACCGGCGCCGTTTCCGGCCGATTCTCCCGACGCTCCCTATTTCAAACTGAAGTACTACTGCCTGTATTATGCTCCGGATAACCGCTTTGTCACATCAAAAGATCTGACCCGGCGGCTGGTGGATATCTTCCAGAGCGGCAAGCCTTTTCTGGACTATATCAACCGTGCCGTAGAATATGTGCACGAAGAACAGAAATCATTGAACAATTATACGTTATGAACAGACGATCCATGTTGAAAGCCACCGGCAGCGCGGCGGCGCTGACCATTCTGGGCGGCATTCCTCTCGCCGGGGCGGGCGAAATGAAGCCCGTTCCGAAGAAAGACCGCAAGAAAATCCTGGTCATCGGGGCACATCCGGATGATCCCGAAACCGCGGCGGGCGGCACGATGTGCCTGCTCACCGACGCGGGACACGAAGTGGTCAGTGTCTACCTGACGCGGGGCGAGGCCGGCATCCCCGGCAAAAGCCACGAAGAAGCGGCGGCTATCCGCGAACGCGAGGCCAAAGCCGCCTGTGCCGTGACGGGTGCCCGGCCCTTGTTCATGAACCAGATCGACGGCAGTACCGAGGTGAACCTGGAACGCTACCGTGAGATGCGGGAAATGCTGGACCAGGAAAAGCCCGATATCGTGATCACGCACTGGCCCATCGACGGCCACCGCGACCACGCCGTCTGCGGCATCCTTGTGCTGGATGCCTGGCGCCGGCTCGACCGCTGTTTCGAGCTCTACTATTTCGAGGTAATGAGCGGCACGCAGACGCAGATGTTCCATCCTTCTGACTGGGTGGACATTACATCAACCCGCGAGCGCAAGTACAAAGCCAGCTATTGCCACGAAAGCCAAAACTTGCAGGAAGTGATGGAAGAATGGCATGACCCGATGGAACGCTTCCGCGGCATCGAGTGCCGCTGCGCCGCAGCAGAGGCCTTCCTCCACCACGTCGAGCCTGTCTCGTTGGTCTGAAAACGTCTGTTCATTGCCAGGCGGGGAGGAGGAACCGAGTAGGAAAACTACCTGGCGATGGTTTCGATGACCGGCACATTAAAGCCACTGACCTCGATCAAGGCGTGGGATTCGTCTTCGGGCGTTTCGTAGGTCAGGACGCGTTCCTCGCCGGGCATCAGGTGGATGTAGTTGTCTGACCAGAAGACCGGGAGGATGCGGGTTCCGTCGCCCCTGCGGGCTGTAAAATGCAGCATCAGGGCCGGGACGTCCGAACTGTTGCTGACCACGATGGCCGCCGGATTGCCGTCGCGGCCCGGCCGGTGGGACAGTTTCACATGGGCATGGGGCAAGGTATTGAGCTGCTTCAGGTTGTCTTCTTCCGCTGCAATCACGTAGTCGTTGTGAGACACCAGCTGGTCACCGTCAAAAAGTTGCAGCCGGAGGAAGCAGACCTGGTGGCCCCAGCGCGGATTCCCGTTGAGCCCTGCCAGCAAGAAATTCATGCCGAAGAGTTCGCGGGTTGTATCTTCCCGTGCGTCCAGCGTCGTGTCGCGGCTGGCGGTCACACGCCCGTCATCCGTGTAAAGGGTTGCTGTAGCGTGGAGCCCGCTGCGGTCACCGGCGCTGTAATTGACCACTTCCACCCGCTCGGAGACCGGGTTCCACTGAATATGCCGCGGTTCGCAGGCCTTGCGGCAGGCGTAGTAGGAAGCCGGTGTATCGAGGAACCAGTCGTAGGTGCAGAAGGCCATCGAAGGCCAGGCCGGATGGCTCATCCAGAGCAGCAGGCCGCGGCGCTGCCGGCTGCGGCTCTCGAACATAGCCCGGTAACCGTCGTAGTTGACCCACTGGGCGCGTTCGGCGAAGGTCTCGGCGTCGTAGGAAGGGCCGAAATACGCATCGACCGCATCGATGAAGGTCTGCCCCCGCTGGGCACTTTCCAGGGCAAAATCGTGGACGCCCCACAGCCTTGAAGGCGGCCAGGCCTGGGAGGCCGGCATCATCTCGATCAGACTCTCGTAGTTGGGGAAATTGGGCATGCCGCGCTCGCTGTGGAACATGCGGCTTTCGTTGCGATACCAGGGGGTCTGGTCGAGTCGCCAGTACGTTTTCGAGGGGAGGCGGAAATAGGGACCGCGGCCGGAAACGACGTCATCGGCCGAGGAGGAAATGTAATAGCTGAGCGGGTCTTCGCGGGCGACGAGTGCGCGCAGCGCCTGGTCGAGCGAGGCCGGGGGATAGCCTTCGTTGCGGCCGCACCAGAGCAGAAGGCACGGGTGGTTGCGGATGCGCAGCAGCAGGTTCTCTGCGTTGTCCATGAACATCTTCTCATCGGAAGGGTCCGGTCCGTCGGCGGGATTGGCCAGCCAGAAATCCTGCCAGACCAGAATGCCGTTGCGGTCGGCGGCTTCATAGAATTCTTCGTCGCCGATCATGCCGACCCAGTTTCGCACCAGATTGAAGTTTTCGTGGCGGTGCAGTTGCATGGCACGCTCATAGTCGGCTGCGCGATACCGGAGATTGCTTTCACTGAACCCCCAGTTTCCACCACGGCCCACCAGTCTGCGGCCATTGACCCAGATGCGGAGCGTCCCGTCGGACGTGTCGTAATCGAAACGGCGGATGCCGGCATTGAAAGCGGCCTCATCGCTGTTGCCGGCACGCATCGTCACGGGATAGAGGTACGGTTCTCCATATCCGTTGGGCCACCAGAGTTTCGGTTGGTTGACGGCGATCCGGGTGGATACGGGGAGGGATGTGCGGGCGGGAATCCGGACTTGCTGGCTGAACGGGATGTCACCGAAGCGTCCTTCCCACAGGGTCTCTACCGGGAAATCCGCGTCGTTGACCAGGGTTGCGCCCAGGATGATGCTTACCTGGGTGGTGTCGAGGACGGGAGGAAGGCTTTCCAGGGCCGAGAATACGGGCGTGACGGTGGGGTAGAGGATGCGGACGGAGCCATGTCGTTCCAGCCAGACGTCGTTCCATATGCCGGTGTTGCGTCCGCGGATCGTGGGGATCCAGTCCCAGCCGATGGAGGCGTGGAAAGTGGGGTTGTCGGCGCCCAGGACGCCGCCATTCGGCGCGCAGCGTTCCTGCGTGTTGGCTTTGGTCATGCCGGGATGTGCCGGAGGATAGACCGTCACTTCCAGCATGTTGTCGGCCGTCAACAGATGTGTGATGTCGAAAGAGGCGTCGGTGAAGGCGCCTTCGATCCGCCCGACGAAACTGCTGTTGAGCGTGATGTCGGCTTTCCAGTTGATGCCGTCGAAATGCAGTTTCAGGCGCTCGTCCTCAATGCCCGTACGATAGCCTTGCGGCAAAGTGAAACGGGTACGGTAGATAAAAGGAGAGAGGAAGTAGGAGTCGCTGATATATTGTTGATTGTCACCAAAATTCGGATCGGGGAGCATCTCGCTGTCCAAATAACTGGCAAGCACGGTACCGGGAACTGTAGCGGGAATCCAGGCGGAGGGTTCATTGGCTTGCGACTGACGTGCCACCAGCCAGTTCCGATCGAGGTTGATGCGCCGGTCGGGATGGCGGTATGAGGTGGTTTCCACCGGCCATCCATCCGCAGTAGCGACTTTCTTCTGTATGCCGCTTCTGAGCACTTCCATTTCACTCAGCATATAGGGCATTCCGTCGACGGAGGCGTCGAGCAGCACGCGCACCCAGCGGCCGTGTCCGCGTACCCGGAGTGTGTCACTGCGCATCGGGGAGCTGCCGCCCAATTCCGCGACCGTATGCCAGGAGGTCGAATCGTTGCCTACTTGTAAGACGCCGTGAGCCGGTGCGTTGATCCAGTGCAGCCGCACCTGGTCGAACGAATGGGTCTCGCCCAGGTCGACCGCCAGCCATTCCCTGCCGGCAGTGGCAGGCGCCCAGACACTGCTGAAGTGTTCGGACATGAGCATGGTCAGCAGTTGGTCGTCGCGGTAAAAACGCCATTCCTGCCAGATGATGGCCTCGGCGCCGGGCATGTCGATCACAAATTTCCACCATTCCGGGGAGATACGCCGGGGGGTGTTCCAATCCATCGTGACGCTGCGTCCCGTGAAAATCCCCTGAAACGATTGGGCCTCTTTCCATTCTCCGCTGCCTTCCTTGTTCAGGAGACGGGCGGTGTAAGGGGCCTGCCGCATTCCCTGGGGCAGGGTGGCCGACAGGGTCATTGAGATCCGGTCCACCGGCTCGCGGAAACCGTGGGTGCGGACCGTCAGTTCAGCGTGGGGCCCTTCTGCGGTGACCGTGCTCCAGGGACGAGGGTCAAACGGAATGTCATGCTCGATCTTCGACAGCAGGATGTCGTCGTTCCCCTTGACCTCTATCCAAAAGGGCGGTTCGGTCTCGATGATGCCGTCTACGGCCAGTTGGGCCGTGGCGTTGAAATCGATGGAACTGGAATGGTACGCGCGGTGCCGCAGCGCAAGATTGACGTCGGCGTCCTGCGGGGAGCAGGAAACGGCCATGACCGCCAGGAGCAGGAACAGGTATCGGGAACGTAGCATATACAAAAATAGGAAAAAAACCTTACATTTGGCGATAATTTTGGAAAGTAACAATAAATAATAGAATGAGAAAGATGGTCTTTATCCTGGCCGCCACGGGGCTCGTCGTTGCTTCCTGCGGCACCAAACAACCGGCGAAGACGGCCGGCATCAACTACGATTACATGGATACGACGGCGCGCCCGGGCGACGATTTCGCCCGTTACGCCACCGGACACTGGATCGATTACAATCCGAAGCCGAAGGAATATTCGATGTGGGGAACGGTTTACAAGGTCCGCGATGACAACACCGCCGCCCTGGCATCGATGATCCAGGAAATCGCCGCCCGCGAGAACGAGAAGGGCAGCATCGCCCAGAAGATCGGCGACCTCTACACGATGGCCATGGATTCCGCCCGCCTGAACGCCGACGGTGCTGCACCGCTGCGGGCCCATCTGGCCGAGCTCGACGGAATCAAGACCCGCGAGGAACTGCTGCACCACTGCGCCCTGGAACACGACAACCTGCTCTTCGGGATGTATCTGGGCGCCGATGAGAAAGATGCGGACAACAACATCCTCTCGATCGGGCAGGGCGGCCTGACCCTGGGCAACAAGGAGTATTATTCTTCCAAGGATCCGCAGAACGTGAAGGTGGTTGAAGCCACGAAGGAGTACATGAAGAACCTCTTCGTCCTGGCCGGCTTTCCGGAGAAAGAGGCGGCCGCCAAGATGGCGCGCATCTGGGCCATCGAGACCGAACTGGCCGCTGTACACTATTCGATGGAAGAGCAGCGCATCCCCGAAAAGAACTACCACAAGATGAGTGTCGATGAACTGATGGAGACCTGCGCACCCTTCGACTGGAAGACCTATCTGAAGGACTACCGCTACGACAAGACCGACGTCGTGGACCTGGGCCAGCCGGAACCGGTGGCCAAGGCCTGCCGGATGCTGATGACGCTGCCGGTGGAAGACCTCAAGTCGCTTTATCAGTGGAAACTCATCTCCGGCGCCGGTTCGCTGCTCTCCGACGATTTCGTCCAGGAAGACTTCGAGTACAGCCGCAAGGTCTACGGCACGGAGGAGGTTACCCCGCGCTGGAAACGTGCCGTGTCGCTGGTCGATGGCCTGATGTCCGACGCCGTGGGCCAGATGTACGTGGAGAAATACTTTCCGCCCGAGGCCAAGGTCGAGATGCTCGAACTGGTGGGCAAGTTGCAGAAATCGCTGGGCGAGCGCATTCAAGCCCAGGAATGGATGACCGACGAGACCAAGAAGGTGGCGCTCGAGAAGTTGGCCGCCTATACGGTGAAGATCGGTTATCCCGACAAGTGGGATGACTTGAGCAAGTTGGAGATCGATCCTGAAAAATCGCTCTACGAGAACGTGCGCGCCGCTTCGGCTTTCTACTGGAATCTGAACTACGAGAAGAAATACAACAAACCCGTCGACAAGAGCGAGTGGCACATGCCGGCCCAGATGGTCAACGCCTACTACAACCCTACGACCAATGAGATCTGTTTCCCGGCCGGTTTCCTGCAGCCGCCGTTGTTCGACATGCATGCCGATGCCGCTGCCAACTACGGCTCGATCGGCGTGGTGATCGGACACGAGATGACGCACGGTTTCGACGACCAGGGCCGTCTCTACACGAAAGAAGGCAACCTGGGTGATTGGTGGACCGAGGCCGACGCCGAGGCTTTCAAGAAGCCTTGCGATGCGATGGCCAACTATTTCAACTCACTCTGGGTGATCCCCGATGAGCTGCACGCGAACGGCACGCTCTGCCTGGGCGAGAATATCGCCGATCACGGCGGCCTGAACATTGCCTACAACGCCTTCCAGATGTGGCAGAAGGAACACGGCCGTCTGCCCGACGATCACGGCTTCACGCCTGAACAGCGCTTCTTCCTCTCATATGCCAACCTGTGGGCGGGATACGCTGCTCCGGAGATGCTGCGCTACCTGACGATGATGGATGTCCACTCCATCTACTTCCTCCGTGTCAACGGTGCCCTTCCGCAGTGTGACTACTGGTACGATGCTTTCGGCATCCAGCCTGGCGACGCCCTCTATGTGGCACCTGAGAACCGCGTGAAAGTGTGGTGATGAACGAGTATACGATCCAGCGAATCGTAGCGATGGAGGCGGCCTTCGACCGCACGGCCCTGGCCGTGCAGATGTTGGAGGCCGCCCTCGATACCTACGAGACCGTGAAGGTCGATATCGACCGCCTCACGGACTATCTGGAAAGCGGTGCCTGGCGCGAAGACTTTGAGGCCGACGAGGCCGGCCTCGTACCCGGCGAGCTCAAACGCGGCGTCCTTTCCGAAGATGGCCTCTACGACCTCCTTGCCGACATCGTCCGGGTCAATGAGCATCTGCAGGAATTAGCCGGGGAAGAATAGATTTTTATTAAATTTGTATCATTCTTTAAAAAAATGATAGCATGAGAACAGCGGACAATCAACCCTCAAAACGCGATTCGTTCGCCAGTTCGTTCGGCGTCCTGGTGGCCATGGCCGGTTCGGCCGTCGGCCTGGGCAACCTTTGGAGATTTCCCTACCTGGTGGGAGAAAACGGTGGTGCAGCCTTCATCCTCATCTACCTGGGATTCGTGATCCTGGCCGGCCTGCCGGTCATGCTGGCCGAATTTATCATCGGCCGTCGCAGCCAGGCCAGTGCCCGCAGGGCCTTCCAGGTCCTGGCGCCGGGAACCCACTGGGGCATCACCGGCATATTGGGAGTCATTTGCTGCGTCCTCATCCTGTCGTTCTATTCCGTTGTGGGCGGGTGGGGGATCGAATATCTCTTCAAGTCTGTCCGATTTGACTTTACCCACGGAAACCAGGAGAACCTGAAGACGCTGTTCTCCACCTTCTCCACCTCCGTCTGGCGGCCGCTGATCTGCCATACGATCTTTCTGGTCCTGACAGCCGGCATTGTGATTGCGGGCGTACAGAAAGGCATTGAGAAGTTCTCCAAGGTGATGATGCCGCTGCTCTTCCTTATCGTCATCGGCATTGCTGTCCGTTCCATGACACTTCCCGGCAGCGGCCCCGGCTTAAGTTATCTTTTCAAGCCCGATTGGTCCAAGGTGACCTCACAAACCTTCCTGGCCGCGCTGGGACAGGCCTTCTTCTCGCTGTCGTTGGGAAGCTGTATGGTCATTACTTACGCCTCCTACGTAAAGAAAGATGCCAATGTCATCTCCCTGAGCGCCCAGACGGCTGCAGCCGATACGGTGTTCGCCCTTATTGCCGGCTGTGCCATTATGCCGGCCGTGTTCGCCTTCGGCATCAGCCCGGGCGAAGGTCCCGACCTGGTATTCGTTACCCTGCCGCACATCTTCAGCCAGATGCCGCTGGGCGGTGTCATCGCCATCTTCTTCTTCGTGGCGCTGCTGCTGGCAGCCCTTACATCGGCCATCTCTATCCTGGAAGTGATTGTGGCATTTTGCATTGAAGAATTCAAACTGCCCCGCAAAGTGGCGGTTATTCTGGTCTTCTTTCTTATCTGGGTGTTGGGCGCCCTCTGCTCTCTTTCGATGGGTCCGCTCAGCAACTGGAAGGTTCTGGGCAAGAACATCTTCGACCTCTTTGACTTCCTGTCGGCCGACTTCCTGATGCTCTTAGGTGGCCTTCTGATTGTCATTTTCGCGGGCTGGAAGCTGGGGCGGAAAGTCGTGTATGACGAGGTCACCAACGGCGGAAAACTACCCGTTCCCGCCTGGTTGCTCAATACCCTCCTTTTCCTTATCCGCTTCGTTGCTCCTGCCGCCCTGCTGGCTATCGCCATTTTCCAGATACACGAGTAGCGGGCACTCAGAAACTCCATTTGCAGCCGAGCACGAACAGGCGTCGGCTGAGGTAGGCGCGTTCCACATGGATCTGGGTTCCGTCGGCTGATTCCATGTGCACGATCTTCGGCATGTCCGCCAGGTCTCGGCCTTCATAATAGAGGGTCAGCCGATTGAAGGTTTTCGAGAGCTTGACATTTACTTCGCAGTACTCGTTGAGCATGGCGAAGAACGTAGTGATTTTGCTCTGGTATTTCAAATGGGTCGATATCGTCCATCCTTTTCCCAAATCGGCGGATAACTCTGCCTGCACGTTCCAGTCGTCCGATCGCCTGAGCGTGTCGGTAGCCTGCTGCCGTCGCCAGGAGTGGTTGTGGCCGGAGCTTATCTTGGCCGTCAGGCCGTTCGCATCCCATCCGACGACATGTTCTACACCCACCTGTTTGCTGTCCAATCCATTGAGCCATGTAAAGATCTGGTACTGACGGCCGTCGATCTGTTCACTGAACCAGGTTTGCACGATCTCGTTCCGGCTGTGCGAATAGGACAGGGAGCCCGTTGCGTAGAAATTATTGTGCTGGTAGGTGTATGACAGGCCATATTTCTGCGAAACAGTCGATTTCAGATAGGGGTTGCCCCGATACAGTCGGTCGATATATTCTCCGGTGCGGTCGAACCAGCAGACCTGCAGATCGCTGGGATGGTTCACGGAAAGGATGTTGGTCAGGGACAGGCTGTGATCGGCTGCCATCTGCCACGAAAAACAGCTCTGGCCGACGGCATAGGGTTTCTGATGCTGCATGCCCTGGTTGTGGTACGCTTCAGACAGGCGACGGGCATACCACATCAGCGCATAATCGGTGTGGAACTGGATATTCTGGAAGGTGAGATCGGCCGCCAGATAGGGCTGGATATCCAAAGCATAGAAGTTGAAACGATCCCGGAGCGCCGTGGAATCCCGCCAGTCATATTCCTTCTCATCGATGGGACTGGAAGCCGTCGCACCGCTGTTGTCGTAGATGGAGGAGTTGGCCGTCATCCGCAGGCCGGGATCGAGGACGAGTTTCACCTTCCCCGTCAGGACGGAATCCTTGAAATGCACAACACCGCCGACCCGACTCGAAAGGGTACGTGGGGTGATGCGGAAGATATCCTCCCACCGGTCATCCGGATCCTGCAATCTCGTCGTAAAAAACGCGGTCGTTTCTTTCTGCACGATTTGCCCGAATGAAAGCGAGGCGGCCAGTCTCCTGCGGGGACTCCCGAGCTGACGGGAGAAAGACAGGCCGGTGCCGGCATTGTGATTCCGCAATTCATTGTGGTCCCCGTAGTAATCCAGTGTCATATCCTCGCTGAGGCGGTTGTTCTCGTTGTCGGACCGGCTGTGGTCGAACTGGTATTGGATCCAGACGGAGAAGCTGCGTCCGGGCGCACGCTGCCAGGTCGCCTCTGTCTGGAACCGGGTCGTCAAGGGATTGTACTGGGAAAGCTTCAGCAGCCCGTCCATCAGCAGATAGTCGCGAAAGTGGCGGGCATCTCCCTGGAGATAATCCTTGGTGACCGATTCATAACTCCCGGAAAGACTTGTATTCCAGATAAGCGTGGAATCCTTGTAACTAAGTTCGAAACCGCCTTGTCCCAAATTGTGATGCAGGAGCTCATTTTTCTGCAAAGTGCGCAGGCCATCCCGTAAGCCGATGCCACCGGCCGCATCGATGGTCCCGGACCACTGGGCAAGAGCTGGAACCGCTGAGAGAAGAAAGAGCAGGCAGGCGGGCAGCAGCCGCCGCTTCAACAAGCGGTCAATCCTTGGATGTTGCAATCTCGATATCATTGGATACCAGTGTATTGTAAATGACTTCCGTGGCCCTGGGGACAAAGACGGCCATTTCTTCCACAAGCACCTGCTGGCTGACGATGATCTTGACGCCGTATTTTTCAAAACTGGAAACCATGACACGGACGCCAAAATTCGGATTGAGGATGTCGCGGTCGTATTTGTCCTTGTTGTTCAACGAGGTGACGGCTTCCGTGACCAGTTGGCGGACTTTGTCGATGTCGGTGCCGAAATTGACGACGATGGGAATCCGGACGAACTCATAGGAACTGCCCTTGCTCAGGTTCGTGAAATTGTTGCTGAAGAACTTGTTGTTGTCAAAATAGATGGATTTCCCGTCAGGGGTCTTGATTTTCGTATACTGATAGCCGATTTCCGAAACCCCGCCCCGGATTCCGTCGATTTCGATGATGTCGCCTACGCGCATACGTCCGTTCATAAGCTGGATACCGTGCATGAAGTTGTTGATGGTATCTTTCAGGGCAATGCCGATGCCGGCCGAGAAACCGCCGGCGACCAGTCCCAGGGAACTTATCGGAATGCGCAGCATGACAAAGGCAATGACGATGTACGTCATCCACACCAGCACGGAGATGATGCTGTTGTCGAGCGATAAGTTCAGCTCGTTCATACGGATTCTCGTGCGTTTGGTCTGTCGGCAGAACTGCCGGTACCGGCATCCCAGCCAGCAATAATGGATGACCTTGTCGAGATACCGGAAGATGAGGAACAGGCAGGCGAGCCAGATGATCAGGTGGAGGGATATCTTCAGGATATCCTCTCCGTTATGGTCGGTCAGCGAGATGAACGGCTGGTGGAAAATGGTATCATAGATCATGTCGAACTCGAACACGTCCATGGTCAGGCGGAGACAGAAAGGGACCGACAGCAGCGCCAGCATGGGCAGGATGACGCCGACCACCAAGTCGTAGAACCAGGTGAAACCGAAGAGCAGCGAGCCTTTCTTGAGTCCTGTCAGGTTGGACAGTCTGTCCAGATATTTGTCTATGGTGGGATCCAGTCGCCGTTCCTTGTAGAGTCTCAGATAGAAGGTGATGCATTGTACGGCCAGGATGATGGCCAGTTGGATATACCACCAGGTGAGCATCAGCAGCGCGACGAAGGTAAATCCAAGGATGTCCACGACCAGCGACGCGGCGGCCACGGCGTAGGAGACCCTGGCGACGATCAGATCGAAGCGGTTTACCTTTTTTCTGCAGCGTTTGCAGACAGAAAGCAACCAGCCGATGACGACGACCAGTACGATGGGCAGCACCAGGGTCAGCAGCGTGTCTGGGATGAAACACAAGCGGCTGACAAGGACGGTCAGCGCCGTGATCAGCGTGGGCACGTAAAGCCGGATGGTGTCTCTCAACCTGGGGGCTTCAACGCGGCAGAGAAGGGCCGTCAGGATAATGGCCAGCAACCAGACGAAATTCTTGAACATCCTCAGCAGGATGGGCAGGAGGATATCGTAGGAGGGTGTCCAGCAATAATAGATGAGCAGGAACAGGGCGCAACCTACCAGTATGCCAGACAGGACACGTCGGCTGCGGTTCAGCTTGCGCGTGAAGGAGCAGAAGCGTGTGGACAGCCTGACGGCCAGGATGCCGGACAGACAAAGCAGCACGAAAACCAAGGCAATGTGCAGGCCGGCGTAGAAGCGGCTTCTCAAGTCGAGCTGTCCGTATTGGAAGTGGCAGTCGTCAAAGACCTGTCTCAGGAATAACGACGGAGCAGCGGCGATGTCGGACCAGGAAGTCTGCCTGTCCGTGAAAACATATTGCTCCAGCTGCTTGTAACGTGCATCGGCGAAGACATCGGCATCATTCAGGCGGAGAATGGCTGACTCGAAATATTGATAATCTGCAGCCAGCGTGCCGTACAGGGAGCGATTGTTCTCCAATAGGAAATGGGCATAGGAGAGGCATTCCTCGCGGACGGGCTCTTTGTCCGGAGGAATGGGGCGCTGTTCCAGCAACGTGATCAGGCGTTCGTAACGGTCAATCTCAACGTTGAGTTTGTAGAACAGATTGTCGTATTCCGTTTTGATTTCGGGGAAGCGGGCAGCCTGCTGGGTTACCGCTTTCAGGGTCCAGGAGAGCGTAAAGGTGAATTGTGGATCCTGGTCGAAAAACCGCAGGAGCAAGTCTTCGTACTGGTCGACGGCCTGCGACATTTCCTGGTGCGTCCGTTCGAAGTTCGTCCTGAAACGCTGCTGTGTCTTGCTCCAGCCCAGATACTCTTCTTTCAGCGTTTTATTCAGCTCCTCCAGCGTCTTCGAAGAAGACGACACGAAATTTTCGGCCTGAAGCGGCAGTATCGCCACCAGGACCATGATCAGGATGACAATTCGTTTCATGGTATTACTGCTTCACGACAGAAGGCGTCCAGTTCTTGAAAAACCGGACCACTTTGGCCTTGTCATATCCCTGGCCTTCCTCGAGGAAGCTGGAGTCCTGGATGTGGATGACCTTTCCTTTGTCGTCGAGGACCACGAACACCGGGTAGCCGAAGCGGCCCGGGTTGTCGAGCCGTTTCATCATCTTCTCGGAACGTTCTTTCCGGGCGGGGTCGTCCTTGAACTCCTTGGGCGAGTAATCGACGTGGATGTATACGAAATTGTCTTTGACCAGCTTGCTGATCTCGGCGTCTTTGGTGATGAAGTCGGCAAAACGGAGGCACCAGGGGCACCAGTTTCCGCCCACCTGGCAGACTACGAACTTGCCGTCGGCCTTGGCCTGCCTGACGGCCTGGTCGATCTGGGTCAGCTGGTTGAGGCTTCCGTCATAGACTTTCGGAAGTCCTTGCTGGGCACTGGCCAGGAAAGGCAGCAGCGCCACGAATAACGTGAGGGTGAGTATTCTTTTCATATGCTCTAAACTTCAAAATAACGCATCGACGCGAGCATGTCGAAGATCATGTCCACGTAGTCCTTCGCAGTTTCGTTCCATCGGAATCCCATGCGGTGCAGCACCTGCATGGTATAGTTCGTGACCGGCGGGTTGACGATCATCTCCACGCCGCCCGGCGTGGTGGTGTAGGCCAGGATGCTGGAAAGGACCTGCGCCTTGTGCGGATCGTTCTTGGCCGCTTCCAGGATTTGCGCAAATTGTTCGTACTCCACATAGGCGACCGGGCTGCCGTCCGCGAGTTTCACGCGTGAAAGGATGTCATCCATGGGCAGCAGGTGGTCGTTCGACACATGGAACACGCAGTTGGCGCGCGGCGTGGTCGACAGCAGCACCATGGCGTGGGCCGTCTCGTCGATGGGCGAGAATTCCATCCGTGCGTCGAGCAGGGCGTACGGGCAGGCCCCCAGCATGCGGTAGGCCTTGATACGGCCCATGGTAGTGTTGGCATTGAGGTTGGCCTGGAACTCGCCGTCCACGGCGCGGGGCGACAGGTTGCCGGCACGCATGATCTTGGCGTCGAGGGTACCCGCGGCGACATGTTCGAGCACCACGCGCTCGGCCAGGAACTTCGAACGGATGTACTGGTTGTCGGTCAGCTGGCCGAACCAGAGCTCCTGTTCGGTGAGGTAGTGGGGCTGGTTGCCGGCCGTCATGCCGGCCACGCTCTCGGTGGAAACCTGGATGAAGCGGGCGCCGACCTTCTCGCAGAAGTCCACGAGCGTGCAGACGCCGCCGTAGTTGATCGCTTCGATGTCGTTGCCCTTTGAGAAGTGCTTCACATTGGCCGCGCAGTTGAACACCATGTCGAAACGGGCTTCGTCCTCGATGAGTTTGTCGAAGACTTCCGGCTTGGTGATATCCCCCTCGATCACCTGGATGCGTCCGCCGATGAGCTGGCGGTAGGGTTTGTCGAAATAATACACGAGCATCTGGGCGAGCCTACGGTCGGCGCTCAGGGTGCCCTTGCTGCGCAGCAGGCACCAGATGGTCGTATCTTCGGGCGTCATTTCCAGCAGTTCGCGCAGGACGTGGATGCCTAGGAATCCCGTGGCGCCGGTCAGGAGGATATTCTTGCCCAGCGGCTCTGGCTCTCCTGCGAGCGCTTCGAGCCGGTTGCCTTCGAGCAGCTGGTTGATGGCGCTGTAGTCGTAGTGGGCCACTTCGTCTTCGTTGGCGACGGAGGCGGGGGCCTGTTCGGCTTCGGGCGGCGTCTCTCCGCTGAGATGGGCGGCCATGGCCCGGGCCGTCGGATAGATGAAGACCTCACCGTAGCTGAACTTCAGGCCGCGTTTCTCGGCCTCGACCAGCACGTTGGTCACCATCAGCGAGGAACCGCCCAGGTCGAAGAAGTTGTCGAGCGCGCCGACCTTCTCCAGGTTGAGCACGGCGGCAAACACCTCGCAGAGTGTCTTTTCCGTCTCGCCGACCGGTTCGACATACTGGCTGCTGGTGGCCATCACCGGGGCCGGCAGGGCCTTGCGGTCGACCTTCTGGTTGACGTTGAGCGGAATCTTTTCGATCTGGTTGATGGAGGCCGGGACCATGTAAGGTGGCTTGCGCTCCAGGATGAAATCGCCGAGCGCCTTGTTGTCGAGCGTTCCGTCGCACACGACGTAGGCAGCGATGAACTTGCCGCCCGACGGCGCGTCGAAAGCCTGCACGGTGACGTCTTTCACGCCGGGGAATTCCCGGATGACGGCCTCCACTTCCTTGGTCTCCACGCGGAAACCGCGGATCTTGACCTGGCCGTCGTTGCGGCCCACGAATTCGATGTTGCCATCGGGCCGGTAACGCACGATGTCGCCCGTGCGGTAGATCCGGTCGTACGGCGCCTTGTCTTCATAGGGGTTGGCGATGAAGGTCTCGGCCGTCTTGTCGGGACGGTTGAGGTAACCACGTCCCACCTGCGGACCGCTGATCCAGAGTTCACCGGCGGCACCGGCCGGCAGCCGCCGTCCGATGTCGTCGACCACGTAGAGCCGCAGGTTGTCGAGCGGATGGCCGATGGGAATGTTTTCTTCCTTCTCCTTGACATCGAAGATGGTGGTGAAGATGGTACACTCCGTAGGGCCGTATCCATTGTGGAAGCCATAGGACGGCGGATCGAGCGAGACGAGTTTCTCGCCGCCCACGGACAGGTGCTTCAGCGCGGGATTGCCCGGGTAGTTGCGGGCGAACATCACACCCACCTGCGTGGTCATGAAGCTGTGGGTGATGTGGTGCTCGGTGATGAAGGCGCTCAGCAGCGACATGTCGTGGCGGGTTTCTTCGGGGATGATGTGGACGCTGGCACCCGTCGTCAGGGCGGGGTAGAGGTCCATCATGCAGGCGTCAAAGCCGAAGCTGGCGTAGGCCGCCACGTGGTGGCCGGGCTTCAGGTCGTAGTATTTGCGGTACCAGGTGCAGAAATTCACCAGGTTGCGGTGTTCCAGCATGCAGCCTTTCGGCACGCCGGTCGAACCGGAGGTATAGAGCAGGATGAAAAGGCTGTCGGGCGCCGGTCCTTCGGGCAGTTTCTTGGGCTTGGGCAGTTTCTCGAGCTCGCTGGTCAGCAGCACGGGTCCCTGGTAGTCCGTCAGCAGGCCGCGCAGGTCTTCCTGGGCGATGACCAGCTTGGCGGCGGCATCCTGGACCATGAAATTGAGGCGCTCCGGGGGATACGACGGGTCGAGGGGCTGGTAGGCGCATCCTGCCTTGAGGACACCCAGGGCCGTGACGGCCATCAGCTGGCTGCGGCCGATGAGGATGGAGACCACGTCTTCCCGGCCCAGGCCGCGGCGGGCGATGTCGGCCGCCAGGCGGTCGGTCAGCGCATCGAGTTCTCCATAGCTGAGCACCGTATCTTCATAGGCGACGGCAGGGGCTTCAGGCGTGGCGGCCGCCTGCTTGCGGAAGAGCGAGACGATGGTCTGCTTGGTATCGACTTTCTGGGTGTAGCTGTTGAAGCCGTCGAGCTGTTCCAGGCGTTCGCCGTCGACGAACTGCAGGGTGTCGAGCGTACTGTTGTTGAGCAGTCCGCGCACCACGGTCTCCATGGCATCGGCGAAGCACTGCATCAGCGCCGGGCTGAAGCGCGTCTCGTCGTATTCCAGGGCGATGTATTCGTCGCCTTCCCGTCCGTCGATGAAGATGCTGATCGGGAATTTCGGCGTGCCGATCTCCAGGTTCTCGCTCTGGATTTCTTTTCCGTCCACGGTATATTTCGTCAGCACGCCCACCTGGTAGGCCAGCATGATCTGCGGCTGGAAATCGAAGTCCGAAGCCACCTGGGCGAAGGGATAGTATTCGTGCCGGAGGGTTTCGGCAAAGATGCGGTCGGTCTCTTTCAGGTATTCATCCACCGGTCCGTCGCCGATTTCACTGGAGAGCGCCAGGGTGTTGACGAACATGCCCAGGGTGTCGGACGTGCGCATGTCGCTGCGGCCGTTGCTGATGGTACACAGGTATACCTTGCGGTTGCCGCAGAAAGCCCGCACGGTCAGGAAAGCAGCCGAGAGGTAGTAGCTGGCCGGGGAGATCCCCAGGTCGAGGCAGCGCTGCGCGATGTCGGCACCGACTTTCTTGGTGAGGAGGGCTTCCTTGCCGGGCCCCACGGCCGAACGGTCGGGCAGGACGCCGCTGGCGCCTTCGAAACCGGTCATCCGTTCCGCGAAGAAGTCGCGGGCGGCAGCAAAGGCCTCGCTCTGGCGGAATTCCTGCTGATCTTGTGCGTAGTCGAAGTAGGTATAGTTCTCACGTACAGGTTCCTTTCCTTCCAGCGCAGCGATCAGCTGGCTGATGAAGATGTCGTAGGAACGTCCGTCAAACACCAGGTGGTGGAAGTCGGTAAAGAGATACAGTTTGTTGCCGCAACGGACGATGGCCAGCTTGTAGAGCGGGCCTTCCGAAAGGTTGAAAGGCTGCTTGAAGTTCTTCTTGAAGCGTTTGAACTGTTTTTCGTCAAGCACTTCGCAATCGACTTTGGGATCTCCTTCGATGGGGAGCTGCATCACCTGCCCGTCCTTCATCTCGAAATGGGTGTTGAGGTAGGGGTGGCAGCGGAGTACCTGTTCGACGGCCTGGCAGACCTTCTTCTCATCGAGCTCGCCCGGCAGTGTCCACAGCATGGGGATGTTGTAGATCGTCTCGGCCGGCGCCTTCATGCAGTCGAAGTACACGCCGGCCTGTTGGAAGGTCAGCGGCTGCGGTGTGTCGGCGCGGTGCATCGTTGCCTGGGCTGTGCCGTTCCGGCCTTCGATCAGGGCCTTGAGCACTTCGTTTTCGATGGTCTGGAGCGAAGCGGTCTTGACGAAACTGTCCATGTTCATCTGGACGCCGTATTTCTTGTAGAGTTCCGTGGCCAGGCGAAGGGCTGAGAGGGAACTCAGGCCGTAGTACATCAGGGGCTCGGTGAGGGAGATGCCCTCGATGTGGACCGTGTCGCGGATGAGGTCGGCGATTTCCTGTTCGAGGACATTGAAAGGGGCGTCCGCCGTCCTGTGCTCCGCGCTTTGTTGCGGCTGGGGCTTGGGCAGGGCTTTCCGGTCGACTTTCTGGTTGACATTGAGCGGAATCTTGTCGATCTGCATCGTCACGGCCGGGACCATGTACGGTGGCTTGCGCTCCAGGATGAACGCGTTCATCTGCTGGATGTCCACGGGCTGGTCGGAAACGACATAGGCGGCCAGGAACTTGCCGGCGCCGGCGCCTTCTTCGTCGAAGGCCTGCACGGTGGCGTCGGTGATACCGGGGTATTCCATGATCACGGACTCGACTTCCTTGAGTTCGATGCGGAAGCCGCGGATCTTCACCTGGGAGTCCTTGCGGCCCACGAATTCGACGTCGCCGTCCTCCCTCCAGCGCACGATGTCACCGGTGCGGTAGACGCGTGCGTATGCGGGATCTTTTTCGAAAGCATTGTCGATGAAGACATCGGCCGTCTTCTCGGGCAGGTTGAGGTAACCGGCACCCACCTGCGGACCCGCCAGCAGCAGTTCGCCGATGGCGCCCACTGGCACCATCTTCCCGTTCTTTGTGGCCACATAGGCGTGAACGCCCGGGAACGGCCGTCCGATCGGGATGTTCGGTTCCTGTTTCTCCACGAGCTTGCTGATGACGTAGCAGGAGCATTCCGTCGGGCCGTAGCAGTTGTAGAGCTTGTAGCCCGGCGGCGTGATGCTGGCCAGTTTCTCGCCACCCGTGGTCAGGACCTTGAGTCCCTTGCAACGCGGGAAGTTGATGGCGAACTGGGTAGCCACCTGCGTCGTCATGAAGGCATGGGTGATGCCGTTCTGCTCGTAATAGTCATTGAGGGCCACCAGGTCGAGCCGGATGTCCTCGGGAATGATATGGAGGGTGGCACCGGCATTCAGGGCGTTCCACAGGTCGCCCATGAAGGCGTCGAAGCCGAAGCTGGCGTAGGCCGTGGTCACGGATTTGGGACCCAGGCCGGTTCGCTCCGCCGCGTTATGGGTAAAGGTGGCGATGTTGCTGTGCGTGAGCATGCAACCCTTTGGCGTGCCGGTGGTGCCGCTGGTATAAAGCAGGATGAAGAGATCTTCGGGCTTGGGGCTGCCTTTCGGCTTGCCGGCAGGCAGGCCGGCGATGTCGGCGGTCGACAGCACCGGTCCGTCGTATTCGCCGACGCAGGCTTCCAGGCCCGGGTCGGCAATCAGCAGGGCGGCTTTGGCATCCTTCACCATAAAGTTCAGGCGTTCGGCCGGATAGGAGGGATCGAGCGGCTGGTAGGCGCAGCCGGCCTTGACGGCGGCTACCGGCGCGGTCATCATATGCTCGTTGCGGCCCAGGATGATGGAGACCACGCCACCGGGCTTGACCGTTTTCTGGATGTAGGCCGCCAGGTTGTCGGACAGCCGGTCCACTTCAGCGTAGCTCAGTCGTTTGTCCTGGTAGACCACGGCGGTATGCTGCGGGTTGCGGGCCACGTTCTCGCGGAAGGCGTCGAGCACGGTGCGCTTGGGATCGGAGGCGGGCAGGGCGGGAAGGAAACGCTCGCACTGCTTGCGCTGTTTTGGGGTGACATAGCTCAGGTCGGCAAGCGTGCCGGCCTTTTCCATGGAGACGAGCACGGCGCCGAAGCTGTCGGCGAAATTACGGAGGATCTGTTCGGAATACTGGTCAGGCCGGTACCAGAAGCGGATGCGCGGGGTACCGTCGGCCAGGGTGAAGAGTTCGACCGACAGGCCGATGCCAGGCGGGTTGGTGCGCAGGTCTTCGGCCGGAATCACGGCGTCGCCCAGGCACAGGGGCAGCGTTTCCGTGACGAACTTGCCCTGGTAACCGAAATTGATGGGCGGATTGAAGTCGAGGTCGCGGACGCAGTCGGCGAACGAATAAAACGCGCGGGAGCGCGAGCCGCTGACCTGCTGCCGCTGGTCGTCGAGCAACTGTGCGACGGTCAGGGAAGGATCGGCATTCACCAGGACGGGCATGGTGTGCACGCTCATGGTCAGGGCGCCCATGGAAGGGCCCTTGCGACCGTTCCAGATGGTGGAGAAGGCTGCGCGTGTCTCAGCGTTCCAGGCGGCCAGGGTGGCGCCGAAAGCGGCGGTGAAGAGCACGCTGTCTGCGCAGCGGTATTTATCGAGCAGGGCTTTCACCTGCGTGCCTTTGACGGGCAGGTCGAGGGCCAGTTCGCGGTAGGGCTGCTGCGGCGCGTCGGCCACGTCGGGCAGGATGTTCGAATCGAGTTCGGCGCCGTCGCCAAAGACCTGGGCATACCATTGCTGTGCTTCGGTATAGCCGTCGCCCTGGCGCTGCTCCTCCTCCTTTACGGCAATCCGGAAACCGTCGATCGGCTCAGCCGGCAGGGCCTCGCCGGCATAGGCGCGGTTGACGTGATCGGTGAGGAGGACGGCCGAGGCGCCGTCGAAAATGATATGGTGGAAATCGATATAGACGTAGTTCCCCTTTTTCGAGCGGTAGATTTCGATGCGGAAGAGCGGATCTTTCAGCAGGTCCATGGTCCGGCAGAACGCAGGCCGGACATCGTCGATGGAATCGACATCCTTAACAAGCGGATGCCATTCGTCACCCGAATGGTCTTCGACCTTCGGCATGCCTTCTTCCAGCACGATGCGCGACAGGGCATAGGGATGTGCCCGGACCACCGTTTCGAATGCGGCGGCGAGCCGTTGGACGTCAACCGATGCGGGTAGGGAATAGAGAGAGGCCTGCTGATAGTTGCCACCATTTTCATCGAGCCCCTGGCAAGCCAGGTAGATGCTTAGCTGCGATTGGGAGAGGGGATACGTCATGGATTCTTAGTTTATCAGATTTAATCTTTCAAATATAGCAAAAAATCTTTGGTTTTATGAGAAATACTCCATAATTTTGAACTTGTGAAACTCAATTTGACCATCCGGCAGGCCATTCTGCTGCTTTTGGCTTTATTCGGCCTGATAATCGGCGGTGCGACTTTTTTCATCGTCCGGTATGTCACGAATATGTGCATCGAGAAAGAATACCTCGACGATCGCGACGACCTGATCATCCTGGCCAGTCAGATTGAAAAGAGCATGGACGAAAACGACGGGGATCCTTTCCGTTTCGTAGAGGCGACCGCCGTCGTTCAGGCGAAGGATGAAAACTTTTCCTTCATGGTGCGTGACAGCACGGGCATCGTCGTGTCACCGGCTTTCATGGCCGGAAAGGAGATTCCGATCTCCGGTTTCCGGGCTTGTAGCGAAGACGGGTATGCCGGCATGGCCCAGGTATGGGGGTATGACTGTTTCGTCATCTTCTATCCTCTGTCACATCATCCTTACGAACTGGTCGCCGTCTACGGCTACGAGTATGTGTTCGGTGACAACGACAAGGAACTCCGCCTGTTCGCTTTTCAGGTGCTTGGGCTCTTCCTGCTGGTGGCGCTTCTGACGTGGTTCTGGATCATTCCGGCCATCGAGCGGATGAACGACCGGCGGAATCGCGCGGAGCAGGAATTGCATGTGGCCTACAATCTCCAGCAGCAGGCTGTAACCCATCAGTTCCCCAGTGACGTGCGCGTCGATGCGTATGCCTTGCTCCGGGCCATGAAAGAGGTGGGCGGTGACTTCTATGCCTGCGAACAGGCAGGCGACAAACTGCATTTCGTGGTGGGGGATGTTTCCGACAAAGGAACGGCCGCCGCTTTCATGATGTTCCTGGTGAGCAGTGTCATCAAATCGCGTTTCAAACGTGGCGTCTCCCTGCCTGCGATGATGTCGGAGGTGAACCGCCTGCTCTATGACCTGCAGGAATACGAAATGTTCTGCACCCTCATCCTGGGGACGATCGATCTGGAGACGCTGGAGATGGAATATTGTAATGCCGGGCATACGAAGACCATCCTGAACGGTGATTTCCTGGACCAGGATCCGCAGGTGATCGTCGGCATCACGAAAGATTATACCTACCGTTCACAGCATATCCAGCTGCACCACGGAGATTCGTTGCTGCTCTATACCGACGGCGTGACGGAAGCCCGCAATCCCGAACGGGC
>CACZWU010000006.1 GCA_902784965.1 uncultured Bacteroidia bacterium
TATCATCGCGAAGAACCCGAAGGTCTGCGCCATCAACTCCGCCCTCCAGGTGGACATCACCGGCCAGGTCTGCGCCGACTCCCTCGGCACGAAGTTCTATAGCGGCGTGGGCGGCCAGATCGACTTCACCTACGGCGCTTCGCTCTCCGAGGGCGGCAAGGCCATCATCGCGATGCCTTCTGCCACGAACAAGGGTGTCAGCAAGATCGCCCCGGTGCTGACCGAAGGCGCCGGCGTCGTCACGACCCGCAACCACATCCACTGGCTGGTCACCGAATACGGCGCCGTGGATCTTTACGGCAAGAGCCTCCAGGAGCGCGCGAAACTGATCATCAGCGTTGCCCACCCGGATGCCCGCGAAGCCCTCGACCGCGCCGCCTTCGAAAGGTTTGGACCGCATTATCACAGCTTCTAGACGGGGCGCTGCCCCGAACGAAAAAGGCCTTCTGCCGAGCGACAGAAGGCCATTTTTGTTGTTCCATCCTCATTTTCGAAGAAGCACACGCAACAATTCACCCCTTTTTTGCATCTATATGATAGAACTTTCTCTCGATTGAAATGATGAAACGCTTTTTTATTGTGGCTGTCATGGCGATAATGTCGCTATGTTCCTGCGAATACCTTCCAGTGGAAAAAATCTATTACCCTGAAGAACTGGGGTGGATCATAGACTGGAGCTACGGCGGCTGGAGTGAGGTAAAAAATGAGACGGACGGAATGGTCACACTCGTTACCACCTATCCGGACTATCATTCAGATTCGATCCAGACCGAAGTCACCTCGGTCATTATGCCCGGCGATACTGTACGGCTGACACAAGGCGCCTTCGTGCCGGGCGTATCCATCGACGAGTGCTTGACGGCTACCATCAAGCTGGGCGATGGAACGGAAATCGTATGCACGCGCGGCTACTATGAGAGCCGCTATGACTGCCACTATGACGACCCCTGGTCCGAGCGGTTCTTTGGAAATTTCGAACAACGCGCAGATTATGAAGTCGTTAGACATGAAGACAAGAATATCCGCCACGACCTGATCATCCGCACCTACCATATAGATAAAACGCTCGTTGACGCCTGGAAAGCCGGACAGTGACAATGCCCATCCTCACCAGAGGGTCCCTTTGAGGATGGCGGAAGAGATGCCCGGTCGG
Source organism: uncultured Bacteroidia bacterium (assembly GCA_902784965.1). Lineage (GTDB taxonomy): Bacteria > Bacteroidota > Bacteroidia > Bacteroidales > UBA932 > Cacconaster. Next base: position 1,154 of record CACZWU010000006.1, read on the forward strand.
AGCCGGGCATGACGGAAGGCCCGATCGACGGATTACTCCCCGGCAGCCTTGAGCCGTTCGGCGTTTTCGGCGATCTGGAGCTGGTCGATGACCTCCTGGATGTCGCCGTCCATGAAGACGGGGAGGTTGTACATCGTGTAGCCGATGCGGTGGTCGGTCACGCGCGACTGCGGGTAGTTGTAGGTGCGGATCTTCGCGGAGCGGTCGCCCGTCGAGACCATCGTTTTGCGCTTGGCCGTGATGTCGTTGAGGTATTTCTCGTATTCGAGATTGTAGAGACGCGTGCGGAGCTCAGCCATGGCCTTGTCGAGGTTCTTGAGCTGCGAACGCTCGTCCTGGCACTGGACCACGATGCCGGAGGGGATGTGCGTCAGGCGGACGGCGGAGTAGGTGGTGTTGACCCCCTGTCCGCCGGGACCGGAGGAGCAGAAGAGGTCCTTGCGGACGTCCTTCATGTCGATCTCGACGTCGAACTCGTCGGCTTCCGGGAGGACGGCCACCGAAGCGGCGGAGGTGTGGACGCGGCCCTGTGTCTCCGTCTGGGGGACGCGCTGCACGCGGTGCACGCCGCTCTCGTATTTCAAGGTGCCATAGACCTTTTCGCCCGAAACCTTGCAGACAATCTCTTTGTAACCGCCTGCGGCGCCTTCGCTCGCGTTCGTCACTTCACACTTCCAGCCCTTGCGCTCGAAATACTTGGTATACATGCGGAACAGGTCGCCGGCGAAGATGGCTGCCTCGTCGCCGCCCGTGCCGCCGCGGATCTCCAGGATGGCGTTCTTGCCGTCCTGCGGGTCGGCGGGGATGAGCAGGATACGGATTTCCTCTTCCATTTTCGGCAGTTCCTCCTCCAGGGCAGTGGCCTCTTCCTTCGCCATTTCTCGCAAGTCTTCGTCCTTCTCGTTGAGGAGGATGCTCTTGGCGTCGGCCAGGTCGCCCACCATCTTGCGGTAGCGGTCGCCCGCCTGAACGATCGGTTCCAGTTCCTTGTAGTCCTTGTTGAGCTGGACATACTTCTTCATGTCGGCAATCACCTCGGGGTCGCCGAGCTGTGTGCCGATGGCCTCGTATTTCGCCTTGAGGCCGTCCAGTTTTTCGAGCAAATTGTTCTCTGCCATCATTCGTGCATTTGGGCTGCAAAGTTAAAATAAATTTTAAAAAATATTTTAGGGGGGGGGTATGTATCTAAAAATTTGTTAAATTTGCATGGGGAAATCCCCACGAACCTGAACCAATTTGCACCCAAAGGTTAATAATTTCTATGAAAGATAAACTTCGCCAACTCTTCGACAAGGTCTTTACCCGCTACGTGAGTACGGGTTTGATCTTCGCCCTGGACGTTTCGCTGTCCTTCGTTTCAGCGCTGATTGTCGACCTGGCTGTCCAATATTTTTCCGGCTTCCTGATGGTTCCCGACCCGGGTGCTTTCTCCTGGGTATGGCTGCTCGTCTCCACGGCTTCGGCCGCCCTCATGTTCTGGCTGTTCAAGAGCTACCGCATCATTATCCGGCACTCATCCCTGTCCGACGTCAACCGTTTTGCCGTGGCCATGCTCTGCGCCACGGTGCTGGATGGCGTCGTGCTGGCACTGCTTGGCCGCTGGTTCCCCTTCACCTGGGCCATCTTGATGGCGTATTTCATCCTGTGCATGTTCCTGATCGTATCGTTCCGTATGGTGATGGTACGGAGCTATGAGGAGATGCTGCGGCGTTTCCGTGTCAACTCGAAGAACCTGCAGCGGGTGATGATCTACAACACGAGCGACAAGGCCATTGCCCTGGCGGGACGCCTCCACAATTCGAAGCACTATAACGTCGTGGGCTTCATGACCCCTGTGGCATCGGAAGACCTGATGAGCACCAACCGCATTCCTGTCTACTCTTTCTCCAGCAAGGAAGACGTCGCTGAACTGACGGAGAAATTCGCCTTGAATGCCATTATCTTCCCGAACGAGTCGGATATCCGCCAGGAGGCGCACCGACTGGTGGAATACGCCGCCGACTGCCAGCTGAAATTGCTGATCGCACCGACTATCGACGAATATTCCAACATTGCCATGCAGGGCGTGCGCAACGTCAAAGTGGAAGATCTGCTGGGCCGCGACGAGATTGCCATCTCGATGGACAAGATCAAGGAACGCTTCTCCGGCAAGGTGGTGATGGTCACCGGCGCATCCGGCTCCATCGGTTCGGAGCTCTGCCGCCAGCTGGCCCGCATCGGCATCAAGAAACTGATTCTCTACGACAACGCCGAGACCCCGATGCACAACCTCCGCCTCGAGCTCGAGGATAAGTACAAGGACCTGAATTTCGTGCCGGTGATCGGCGACGTGCGCCAGGAACCCCGGCTCGACTATGTGTTCCGCACCTGGCATCCCCAGGTGGTGTTCCACGCGGCTGCCTACAAGCACGTGCCGCTGATGGAAGACAATCCCTGCGAAGCCGTGCTGGTCAACCTCATCGGCTCGCGCAACGTGGCTGACAAATGCCTGGAATACGGCACCGAGATGATGGTGATGATCTCGACCGACAAGGCGGTCAACCCCACCAACATCATGGGCTGCACCAAGCGTTTGGCTGAAATCTATGTCCAGTCGATCAACAGCACAACCACCAGGTTCGTCACCACGCGCTTCGGCAATGTCCTGGGATCCAACGGATCCGTGATTCCGCGCTTCCGCGAGCAGATCGAGAAAGGCGGCCCGGTGACGGTGACCCATCCCGACATCACCCGTTTCTTCATGACCATTCCCGAGGCCTGTCGCCTGGTGATGGAGGCCGCAACGATGTCGGAAGGCAAGGATATCTTTGTTTTCGACATGGGCGAACCCGTGAAAATCGACCACCTGGCCCGCCGGATGATCGAACTGGCCGGCTTTGTGCCCGACAAGGATATCAAGATCGTCTATTCGGGTTTGCGCCCCGGTGAGAAACTCTACGAAGAAGTGCTCTCCGACGTGGAGAACACCGATCCGACCCAGCACGACCGCATCCGTATCGCCCACGTCCGTGAGTATGCTTATGAAGACGCCCTCAAGTTCGTCGCTGAACTGGAGGTGCTCTCGCGGGAAGTCCGGATTCCCGAGATGGTCAAGCGGATGAAACAGATCGTACCGGAATTCAAATCGAACAATTCGAAGTTCGAGGCCTACGACAAATGAGACGCGGACTGGCTATTGCCCTTTTCGTCATCCTGTTCGCTGCAGTGGGGTATCTCTATTGGGAAACCCTGCCTGCCCTGCAGTCGCTGAAAGGGGAGACGCCGGAAGTGAGCGTCGTTACCCAGACCCTCGGCGATTCCGTGATCGTCGTGGAGCGTACCGTTGTCCGGGAAGGCCCCCGTCCGCCCCGGGTGCCCGCCTTCATCGTTTTTGCCGGCGATACCATCCGTTTCGACCGCGTGGACATGTATGAACGCATGGACCGTGAGCTGACGGCCTTTACCTATAGCCATACCAACTCTTGGCTGATGCTCAAGCGCTCGACCCGCATCTTTCCCCAGGTAGAGCCGATCCTGGCGCAGAAGGGCGTGCCCGACGACCTGAAGTACCTGATGGCTGTGGAGAGCAACGTGAGTGAAACGGCCGTTTCCGTGGCCGGTGCCGCGGGTCTGTGGCAATTCATGCGCGAGGTGGGGCGTGAGTACGGCCTGGAAGTGACGGCGACGGTCGACGAGCGCTACAACATCCGGCGCGAGACCGAGGCGGCCTGCGACTACCTGAAGAAATCGCACGCCCGTTTCGGTGACTGGATGACGGTGGCGGCCAGCTACAACGGCGGCCTGAACGGCATCGCCCGCAAGCGCGAGCAGCAGAAACAGTCCCGGGCGATGGACCTGCAGCTGGTGGAGGAGACTTCGCGCTACATGTTCCGCATCCTGGTGGCCAAGATGTTCTTTGAGCATCCTGAGGATTTCGGCTTTCAGCTTGCGGCGGAAGACTATTATCCCTATATTCCCCCGAAACAGACGGTCTTCATCAATGCGTCGATCGACGACCTGGCCGATTTCGCGGCCCGCTACGGGCTGTCCTATGCCCAGCTGCGCCGGGCCAATCCCTGGCTGCGCGACCTGAAGCTGGCCGCCAAGACCGGAAAAACCTACGAAATCATCATCCCCGACCTGGAGGCAGAAAGGAATTATTTCTTACATTTGTAAGTTGTAATTCCTTTGAAAGATGACCCAGAAAACCTTGTTGTTGGCGGCGGCCCTTGTGCTGGCCGGCTGCCTGACTGCCGCGGCTGATGGTTTCCGCCGCCCGGCCCAGGAAATCGAGACGCTGACGATGGCCAGCCCGCTGCCGTCCGTCTATTTCGACCGTGACTTTACGAAGGCCGTGATGGGCTACCGGGCCTGCCGGCAGGTACCCATTGCCGAACTGGCGGAAAGCGAGGCCCGTATCGGCGGCGTGCGTGTGGATCCGCGCAATTTCAGCGAGACCCGCGAAAACTATTTCGACCGGCTGGAGTTGCTCGACGTGGCGACAGGCCGTACCCGCCCCGTGGAAGGCCTTCCCAACGAGGTTCGCGCCAAATTCATTACCTGGTCGCCCGACGGTCGTTCCGTGGGCTTCACCCTCTCGTTCCCCGACCGTGTGGAACTCTGGCGGGTCGATGCCACGGCTGCCGTGCCGACGGCCGAGCGCCTGACCGACGTCCGGGTCAACACCATCTTCGGCAATCCTTTCTTTTTTCTGGATAACGACCATATCCTCTTCAAAGCCGTGCCCGACGACCATCGGCAGGCACCGGCACCGGGCATCGCCCAGTCGTCGGTGATCCAGGAGGTGATGGGGGAGAAGAAATCAATCCGCACCTACCAGGACCTGCTCAGCGGCCCGGCTGACGAAGCGCTCTATGACTACTGCTGCACCAGCCAGTTGTGCGTCTGGAGTCCTGAAGGTGTCCGGAAAGTGGGCGATCCAGCCGTCTGGCGCTCGATCGACCCTTCGCCCGACGGACAGTACGCCATCGTGGTGACGGAGCACCATCCGTATTCCTACGTACAGTCGCACAATTCCTTCCCGAGCAAGCAGTTCATCCTGCGCCTGGCTGACGGCAATATGGTGCGGATGCTGCGCGACGGCACCGTCAAGGAAGAGAAGAAAGCGCCCGCGAATGACGACAAGAAACCGGAGAAGCCGAAGCCGGCTGGTTTCGGCTGGCGTCCCGACCTGCCGGCCACGCTCTACTGGAGTGAGTCGGAGGGTGCCGGTCCGATGGGCCCGATGGGTCCCGGCGGCCCGATGGGTCCGCCGCCGGGTGACGATCCGGCCCCAAAGGATACGACCCGGGAAAAAGAACGCCCCGAAAAGACCTTTACCGACCGGCTCTATCAGTGCCAGGCACCGTTTGATTTCGAAAACGAGAAGCATCTGCTCCTGGCGCCGGAATACCGGATGGGCCGCATCACCTGGAGTGACCCTTCGCTGGCTTTCTTTGAGGAAAGCTCCCCGAAACAGAAATTCCGCCGCCTGGTCAGTTTCGTGCCGGGCGATACGCTGGCGCCACGCCGCGTTATCTACACACAGAGCACCGAGACGGACACGCTGGGCGATTTTCCGGTCTACGGACGACTCCACATGGCGCGCAACGCCTTCAACCGGCTGGTAGCCTGGACTGACGCCAAGCACAGCCGTATCTTCCTGGAAGGCACCGACCGCCGCGATGCGGAAGGCTTTCGCCGGGGGTTCCTCGACCAGGTGACGATCAAGGATGGCAAGGCCGAAAACGTATGGACCTCTGCCGGTGACTGCAAGGAGACCCTGACGGCCATCACCGACTATACCCCGAAGAAACTGAAACTGCTGGTCCGCCGCGAAGCCTTCGACGTGGTGCCGGACTTTTGGGAAGTCGACCTGCGCCGCAAGTCGGCCCGCCAGATTACCCATCTCGAGAATCCTGTGCCCCAATTGCCCGAGCTGCTCACCGACCAGTATGTGACCTATACCCGCAAGGATGGGCTCAAGTGCTACGGCCACCTCTATCTGCCGGCCGGCTACGACAAGGAGCGCGACGGCCGGCTGCCCGTGTTCATGTGGACCTATCCCTATGATTACAAGTGTCCGGCAGAATGCGACAAGGCCCGTCCCGAGAAACACAAGTTCACCAAGCCGACCTATGGATCGGCGATGATCTGGGCGACCCAGGGTTACGCGGTGTTAGACGAATTTACGATGGCCATCATTGCGGCCGACAAGGATTCGCTGGCCAACGACCGCTTCCTGGAGCAGCTTGTGATGAGCGCTGAGGCCGCCGTCGATTTCGTGTGCGATTCGCTGGGTATCGGTGACCGCGACCGCATCGGCGTGGGTGGCCACTCGTACGGTGGCTTCATGACGGCCAACCTGCTGGCGCACACCCGTCTCTTCCGGGCCGGCGTGGCCCGCAGCGGTGCCTACAACCGCAGCCTGACGCCCTTTGGCTTCCAGAGCGAGCGCCGTACCTATTGGAAGGCCCGCCAGGTCTACGACGAGATGTCGCCGTTCAACTACGCCGACAAGATCAAGGACGCCCTGCTGCTGATCCACGGCCAACTGGACAACAATATGGGTACCTTCCCGGTGCAGTCGGAACGCCTCTACCAGGCGCTGGTCTTTTTCGGGGCTACGGCACGTTATGTGCAGCTCCTCTACGAAAGCCACGGCTACCAGGGCATTGAGACCACACTCGACATGCTTCATGAGACGGGTGCCTGGCTCGATCAATATGTAAAGAACGCCCAGCCGCGCAAGAAAGACGGCAGGAAGGCGGACGATAAAGAGAAAACGGAAGAATGAAAAAATGGAAATTCGGGTGGCTGGCAGTCGCCGTCGCACTGGTGACCGTCAGTTGCCATCCCATCGAACCTGAACCTGAACCTCAGCCCCAGCCGGAAGAAAAGGTTCTTTATGAGCTCACGCCACTCGACCAGATGAGTCTGCGCGAGAAAGTGGGGCAGTTGTTCAATGTCCGGGTCGAAGCCCTCGACCTGACGTCGAGTTACACGCAGACGGGACCTTCCCAGGTGATTACCGACGGCTTCAAGCGTTATCCCTGCGGGGGTCTTACGCTCTATGCGGCCAATATCAAGAATCCCCAGCAGATCATTACCTTTACCCGCTTCCTGCACGACCTGGGCAACTATCCGCTCCTGTGCATCGACGAGGAAGGCGGGCGCGTGGCCCGCATTGCCAACAACGGCCAGTTCAATGTGGTCAAATATGCCAGCATGGCGGCCGTCGGTGCCACCGGCGACCCGAAGAACGGCTATCGGGCAGGCGAAAGCATCGGCAGCTATCTTTCGATCTATGGCTTCGACGTCGATTTCGCGCCGGTGAGCGACGTCAATACCAATCCCGACAACGTGGTGATCGGCGACCGAGCCTTCGGCTCGTCGCCCCAGCTGGTGGCCGATTTCGCGAGCCAGTTCCTGGCGGGCCTCCAGTCCAATGGGGTGGAGGGATGCCTGAAACATTTCCCGGGCCACGGTGATACCCAGGCCGACACCCACTACGGCTATGCCGAATCGCTCAAGACCTGGCCGGAGATTTCGGACTGTGAGATGGTTCCCTTCCGCAAGGGCATCGAGACGGGTGCGCAGCTCATCATGACGGCCCACGTGTGCCTGCCCAACGTTACCGGAGAGGTCATTCCTTCGACCCTGTCGCCGCTCATCCTGCAGGAGAAGCTCCGCGGTGAGCTCGGTTTCAAGGGGATCATCATTACCGACAGCATGGGCATGGGCGCCATCACCCAGCAATTCTCGCCCGAGGAAGCGGCCATTTCTGCCCTGGAAGCCGGTTGCGACATTATCCTCGATCCGGCCGATTACGTCAGCGCTTTCGAAGCGGTGGTCTCGGCCGTGGAGTCGGGCCGCCTCTCCATGGAACAGATCGATGAGCGGGTAGGCCGGGTCCTGGCCCTCAAGAAACGCATCCTTCAGAAGCGCGGGCAGTTGAAGTGATTGAAATATCGCTGTTTGTGTTGTTTTTTGTAAAATAATCGCTACATTTGCAGCCCCGCTCGGACAGCGGGATTATAAATAAAGTCTAACTACTTATTGTTTAACAATTTATTAACCAATTATGTCTGAAGAGATCATCAACCCTGCAGTGGAAAATGCAGAAGAGATCGAAGAGCAGGTGATCGTGAAACCTGCCACCAAGAAAAGCAACGCATCGGTCGACAACGACAAGTTCGACTGGGATGCATTCGAAAACGACGGCTTCGACGCTGCGGAGAAAGCCGCCAATGAAGAAAGTTACAGCAAGAGCCTCAGCCGTATCAACGAAAATGAGGTCGTGGAAGGTACCGTTACCTCCATCAACAAACGCGAAGTGATCGTCAACATCGGTTACAAGAGCGAAGGTGTCATCAGCATCAACGAATTCCGCTACAACCCGGACCTCGCCGTCGGCGATACCGTGGAAGTCTACGTGGAGAACGCTGAGGACAAGAAAGGCCAACTGATCCTCTCCCACAAGCGCGCCCGCGCCGTCAAGTCCTGGGACCGTGTCAACGAAGCCTTCGAGAAAGACGAAATCGTGAAGGGTTACATCAAGTGCCGTACGAAGGGTGGCATGATCGTCGACGTGTTCGGCATCGAGGCCTTCCTGCCGGGCAGCCAGATCGATGTCAAGCCCATCCGTGACTACGATATGTACGTCAACAAGACCATGGAATTCAAGATCGTCAAGATCAACCAGGAATTCCGCAACGTGGTCGTTTCCCACAAAGCCCTCATCGAGGCTGAGATCGAGGCCCAGAAGGCCGACATCATCGGCAAGCTCGAGAAAGGCCAGGTGCTGGAAGGAACGGTCAAGAACATCACCTCCTACGGTGTGTTCGTCGACCTGGGCGGCGTGGACGGTCTGATCCACATCACCGACCTGAGCTGGGGCCGCATCAACCATCCGGAAGAAGTGGTCTCCCTCGACCAGAAGATCAACGTGGTGATCCTCGACTTCGACGACACGAAGAAGCGCATCGCCCTCGGTCTGAAGCAGCTTAACCCGCACCCTTGGGACGCCCTCGACCCGAACCTCAAGGTGGGCGACAAGGTGAAAGGCAAAGTGGTGGTCATCGCCGACTACGGTGCATTCGTGGAAGTGCAGCCGGGTGTCGAAGGCCTGATCCACGTCTCCGAAATGAGCTGGAGCCTGCACCTGCGCAGCGCACAGGACTTCCTCAAGGTGGGCGAAGAGGTGGAGGCCGTGATCCTCACCCTCGACCGCGAGGAGCGCAAGATGAGCCTCGGTATCAAGCAGCTGAAACCCGATCCGTGGGCTACCATCACCGAGAAATATCCCATCAACTCGAAACATACCGCTACGGTTCGCAACTTCACCAACTTCGGTGTCTTCGTGGAACTGGAAGAAGGTGTCGACGGTCTGGTCCACATCAGCGACCTGAGCTGGACCAAGAAGATCAAACACCCTTCGGAGTTCACCTCCATCGGTGAGCCTCTCGAGGTCGTGGTCCTCGAAGTCGACCAGGAGAACCGTCGTCTGAGCCTCGGCCACAAGCAGCTCGAGGAGAACCCCTGGAACGAATACGAGAACACCTACTCCGTGGGTTCCGTCCACGAAGGTACGGTGACCTCGCTCGGCGAGAAGGGTGCCACCGTGACCCTGGCCGAAGGCGTGACGGGCTTCTGCTCGAACCGCAACCTGGTCAAGGAAGACGGCACCACCGCCAAGGAAGGCGAGAAACTCCCGTTCAAGGTGACCGAATTCAACAAGGGCAGCAAGAAGATCACCCTCTCGCACACCCGTACGTATGAAGAGGTCAAGCGTGAAGAGGCCAAGAAGGAAGCCCGCGAGAAAGACGCCGAGGCCAACACCACCCAGAAGGCCGTCCGCAAGCTGAAGGACAACCTGGAGAAGACCACCCTCGGTGACATCTCCTCGCTGGCCGACCTCAAGAGCCGTCTTGAAGCCGAAGAAAAAGCGAGCAAGTAGTGAATTTCACCCTCACAACCCTTGGTACGGCATCCGCACGACCGATGGTTGACCAACATCAAAGCGCCCACGTATTCAATTTACACGGGCGCTTGTTTTTGGTCGACTGTGGCGAGAACGTGCAGGTGCAGCTCAAGCGCTACAAAATCTCGAAGGCACGTCTCGACAACATCCTGATCTCCCATCTGCACGGGGACCATCTGTTCGGGATTTTCGGGATGCTCTCGACCATGGCGCTCGACGGCCGCACGGCGCCGCTCTATATCTATGCGCCACGCGACTTCGCCTCCATCCTTCACTTCTTCCTTGGCCATTTCGGGGAAGGAGTGAAGTATGAGATCCACCACGTTCCGCTCACGATGAAGGAGCCGGAGCGCATCATTGCCCTTCGTAACTGCGAAGTGTGGGCCTTCCCGCTCCAGCACCGGATCGACTGCTTCGGCTATCAGATCCGCTGGCTCAAGACGGGGCAGATGGCGGCCTATTGCTCCGATACGATGGTCTTTCCCGAGGAAGCGGAATGGCTGAAGGGAACCGACCTGATCTATCACGAGGCCACTTTTGCCGACGAACATGTCGATTTGGCACACAAAATGTTTCATTCAACGGCGCGGGAGGCGGCTACGGTAGCCGCTGCTGCCGGCGCGAAGAAACTGGTCCTCGGTCATTTCTCCTCGCGCTATCAGGATCTGGGCGTCCTGCTCTCGCAGGCGCGCGAGGTCTTCCCGGAAAGCTATCTGGCCGAGGAAGGAAAAGTGTTTGAAGTATGAAACGTCTCCTCATCCTTGTCGTGCTGCTGGTGTGCGTTTGGCCGCTCCCGGCGCAGAATGCGACGTTCCGCCGCAACGCCGAGAAAATCGCCAGTGCGCTCTATTACATCGAAACGCGCTATGTCGACAGCGTCGACATGGAAAAGGCGATCGATGCCATGCTGGAAGGTCTGATCAGCGGACTCGATCCGCACTCCAGCTACATCCCGCTGGACAAGGTGCAGACGACCAATGAACCCCTGGAAGGTTCGTTTGAAGGGGTGGGCATCGAATACGTGATGCTTGCCGATACGCTGACCATCCAGGCGGTGGTCCTCGGCGGCCCTTCCGAGGCTGTGGGGCTCCGGCCGGGCGACAAGATCGTGGCTGTCGACGGAGAGACGGTGGCAGGCGTGGGCCTGACGGCCAATGATATGCGTCAGCGGCTGCGTGGACCCAAGGGTAGCAGGGTGGAGGTGAAGGCGTTGCGCGACGGCCGTACCCTCGATTTTGTCATCCGCCGTGACACCATCCCCATCGAGAGCATCGATGCGGCCTATCAGCCGGTTCCCGGCATCCTTTATATCAAGCTGAGCCGTTTTGCCCAGAACACGGGCGAAGAGTTCATCGAAACGCTCCGGAAGGCCACGAAAGTCCGGCCCGACGGCATCATCCTCGACCTGCGCGGCAATGGTGGCGGCTATATGCATATTGCGACCTTCCTGGCCAATCTTTTCCTGGATGAAGGCAAGGAGATCGTGCGGATGGAGGGGAGCAGCGTCGAGCGGGTGGACCGTTCGGTCGACGGAGGCCTTTTCCCGGAAGGGCCGCTGGTGCTGCTGGTCGATGAGGACAGCGCCAGCGCCAGCGAGATCCTGGCCGGAGCCTTGCAGGACTGGGACCGGGCGGTCATCGTAGGACGCCGTACTTTTGGCAAGGGCCTGGTCCAGCAGCAATACAGCCTGGCCGACGGCTCGGAGATCCGCCTGACCGTGGCCCGCTACCATACGCCCAGCGGACGGATGGTCCAGGCTCCCTATGAGATGGGGAAACGGGATGCTTATTACCAGCAGGCAAGGGACCGCTACGCCCGCGGCGAATGGTTCAGCCGTGACAGTATCTCATTGCCTGATTCCTTGAAATACAAGACCCTGCGGCTGGGGCGCACCATCTATGGCGGAGGCGGCATCATGCCCGACGTATTCATTCCCTATGACACCACCGGAATCAACCGCTATGTGCTGCGTGCCATCAACAGCGGCCGTTTTTCGGAGTATTGCTACGATTATATCGACAAGCACCGCGGTGAAATGGATGCGAAAGACCTTCCGGCCTTTGAGAAGAAATGGGCTCGGATGGAAAAAGGTGCTTTCGACGGAATGGTTGACTTTTTCGCCCAGAAGGGAATCGAGCCCGAGGGAGATGAACTGGAGGAAAGCACGCCGCTGCTCAAGACCCGGCTCAAGGCGATGATGGCCCGGAGCGTCCTGGGTTCGACGGCTTACTGGCAGGTATTCAACAAGGAGCGGGACCCGGAGTTCCAGGAAGCCCTGAGGATTGTCACTAATTGGTCCGGGGATTTTCCTGCGCTGCCTTAGCCCGCATTTCCGCACTGAGTGCCCGCTGGTAACGGCGGGCATTTTCGTTGTGGGCCGACAGGGTCTTGGCGAAGACATGCTGTCCGTCGAAACTGTCCTTGGCGCAGAAATAGAGATAGTCGTGGTGCTCGTAGTTCAGCACGGCATCGATGGCCGACACGGGCGGCATGGTGATGGGACCCGGGGGAAGACCGGTATACTTATAGGTGTTATAAGGGGAATCGGTCTCGAGGTGGCGGTTGAGGACGCGTTTGATGGAGGGGTCGCCGATGGCGAAGAGGACGGTGGGGTCGGCCTGCAGGGGCATTCCTTTATTGAGGCGGTTGACGTAAACTCCTGCGATGCGGGGCAGTTCGGGCTCGTATTTGCTCTCTTCGATGACGATGGAGGCCAGGGTGCTGACTTCCTGCTGGGTCAGGCCCATGGCTTCGGCCTTGGCGTCGCGCTCGGGCGTCCAGAACCGCAGATACTCCTGGTACATCCGTTCGAAGAATTCGTCGGGTGTGACGGTCCACCATACTTCATAGGTATTGGGAATGAACATCCCGATGAAGGTTTCCGGCGTGAATCCGAATCCCTCGATACGGAGCCTGTTGGCAAAGGCATCCCGGAACTGTTCCGCACTGGCTTCCAGTTTCTCGCCGAGAAACTCGGCAAAGCGGTCGAGGTTGCGGAAGTAGCCCGGAATCACCAGGCGGACGGGCGTCTGCCAGCCCTTCTGCAGGGTGCGTACCAATGCCTTGTTGCCCATCCCCGGGCGGAAACTGTACAGTCCGGGACGGAACCCGTCTTTGAGTTTCATCACTCTGGCAGCCCGGCGGAAAGTCTTTTCGTTGTCGATGGCGCCGCTTTGCAGGACTGCCTGCATCATCCGGTCGTAGTTGTAATTCCTCGGGATCTCGATCAGGGGCTGTTTCTCCAGCGCAGCCACGTTGTTATGGTAGAAGGTGCCGTAGAAATTGAATGCGGCCAGGAAGCCGACGAGCAGCAGGACGACGATTGTCCAGAGTATGATACGGGATTTCTTTTTCATCGCGGTTTACGGAGAAGGAGGATGGTGCCCGGTTCGGGTTCGGTTCCGGGCATCATCGCGTTGTACTTGTAGAGTTTCTTCATCTTCACGGCATAGCGCTGGGCCAGGTCTCGCATCGTTTCGCCCGCTTCCACCACGTGCTTGTCGAGGTTCGGGGCGCTTTCGTTCTTCTTGGCTTCCAGGTACACGATTTCGCCCTCGTGCAGCGGAACGCGGCGCGTACGGTCGTTGAAATGGAGGATTTCACCGGTAAAGAGGTTGTATTCCTTGGCCAGGCCGGCGTAGCTGTCTCCTTCCCGGGCCCTGATCCAGGGCACGCCGTTGGTGGTGCGGATCTCGCGGGTGAGTGACACGGTGTAGAGCTTGTGGCCCGGATGCGGCTTGAAGGCGTAGCTGGCTTCGGCTTCCATCGGGGTGGGAGGAAGCGCCTGTTCTTCCGCAGCGTCGAGCTGGTCATATCGCCAGAGTTCGTTTTCTTCGATGATCTGGATCAGACTGGCGGCATAGGTCTTGGCCGTGGCGTAGCCGGCTTTCTGGAGCCCGTAGGCCCATCCCTTGTAGTCGGTGGGCTTGAGATTGAAGAGACTGGCATAGCGGTCGCGGTAGCGCAGGAAGTCGCTGTGGTCGCGATACGATTCGTCGGCGCTTTTATAGCTGCGGAAGCATTCGTGCCGTGCGTCATCGTCCTGGTAGAGGGTCTTGCCTTTCCAGTTGTTGTGGCATTTGATGCCGAAGTGATTGTTGGCTTTGGTGGCCAGGGTGCTGTTGCCGTTGCCCGATTCCAGGCAGCCCTGCGCCAGCGTAATGCTGGCCGGGATACCGGTGGCTTTCATTTCGCGAACGGCGGTCGGGGCGTATTTCTCGATGTATTGCCGGCGCGTCATTTTCTGCTGCTGCCCGAAGGAAGGCAGGCACGTCAGCAGCAGTGCCAAAAGAGTCAGGGTCCGTTTCATCCTTACTGGGGTTATTCCGTTCCGAAGCCGCCCAGCGCCGAGTACAAGTCAATCAGGGACACGATGAGGTCATACTGGTTGCTGACCTCCTCGAGTTGTGCTGCCAGCAGGGATTCCTGCGCCGTGAGCACTTCCAGATAGGTGGTGGAACCGTGATTCATCAACTCGGTCGTCGCGTTGAAAGCTTCCTGGAGCGCGTTTACCCGGGTGTCGAGATGCACGGATTTCTCCTCGGCCGTCCGGCAGGCGTGAAGATAGAAATAGGCTTCGTTGCCCGCATCGATCAGTGTCTGAACGAATTCCAACTGTGCTTTCTCCTGTTCGGCCTTGGCGTTCTTCAGTTGTGCATTGAGTTTTCCGCCGGCAAAGACAGGCTGCGCCAGCGATGCCACCGCCTGACCCAGCATCAGGGCCGGATTGACGGAACCCAGGCCGAAGAGGCCGTCAAGGGTCAAGCTGGGGAAAAATGCCTGGCGGGCCTGCTGGGTGCCGTAATAGGCAATCTCCATGTTGTGCTCGGCCATCCGCACGTCGGGCCGGGCGGCGAGCAGGCGGATCGGAAGTCCGACGTGGATCTGTTCGGGAACCTGGAAAGAAGCAATAGGGGACCGCTCGATGGAATGGGGTGGTTCGGCCAGCAACTGGCAGAGCGACGATTCCGCAAGAAGAATGCTGTAACGCAAATCTAAGATATCGGTGCGGATACCCGCCAGGGAGGCTTCCATCTGATACACGGCAGGACTCTGGAAAATGCCGGCCTCATACAGGGATCGGGTGGTGTTGAGGGATTCTTCCCACAGGATTTCCGTCTGCTCTGCAATCGAGAGCTGGCGGTCCAGCATCGCCAGGGTGTAATAGAGGTCGGCGACATGGGCGGCCAGACTCACCTGGACGGCCTGCCTGTAATCTTCGGCGTAGGCCTGCTGGGCTTTGGCCTTCCGGATCTGGCTTCTGGTCTGCCCGAAAATTCCCAGCTGCCAGCTTGCGGAAACGGGAAGCGTGACATTCAGGCTGTTTACCCCACCCAGATTTTGATAGGTAGCCTGCGGTGTCAGTGCCAGCGTGGGTGCGTAGCCCCATTTGGCAGCTTTGACATCGTTCTGGAGTTGTTCGATGGAAAGCTGCGCCGTACGCATATCGGTATTGTTGGCCAGTGCCTTCTCGATCAGCTGCTGCAGCAGGGGGTCCTGGAACAGGTCATGCCAGTCCATGCTCCCGACAGATACTGTATCCTGCAGATTGACAATATCGCCCATCACCTGATCCGGAACGGTGGCGCTGGATTCATATTTCTGATAGATGGAGCAGCTCGGGAGCAGCAGGATTCCGGCCCAAAGTATAATAAGGTAGATCTTTTTCATGGAAATACTTTTTATCGGGTCACTCACTTTCCTTTTCAGGGGTTAATCGCTCATGCACGTTCTGGAAGAAAATATACAGGGCCGGTGTAATGAACAGGATGGCTATGATGCCCACGGCCATACCGCCCACCACACAGATGGACAACGACTTGTTGCCCACAGCGCCGGCCCCTCCTTCGACAATGAGCGGTACCATGCCGATGAACATCGTCAGGACGGTCATCAGGATCGGACGCAGACGGTCGTAGCAGGCGCCTACGGCCGCATCGTAGACTGAAAGCCCCTCTTTGCGCTTTTGCACGGCAAACTCGGTGATCAGGATGGCCGTCTTGGCGACCAGACCGATCAGCATGATCACACCCGTCTGCACATAGACGTTGACGCCCACACCCATCAGCGATTCCAGCGGACGGACCACCAGATAGGCGCCGAAGATGCCGAACGGGATCGAAAGCAGCACGGCAAACGGGATGAACAGGGAGTTGTAGAGGCAGGCGAGGATGAGGTAGATCAGCAGCAGGGCAATGCCATAGATGATGGCGGTGTCATTCGATTGGGCGTTGACGGCCTCTTCGCGGGCCATACCGCCGTATTCATAGCCGTATCCGTCCGGGAAGACTTCCTCCATCAGTTCGGAGACGGCCGTACGTACGTGCGACGTGGTATAACCGGTAGCCGGCATGACGTTCATGTTATAGCAGGGGAACAGGTTGAACCGGCGTTCCTGGGAAGGGCCCATGGTCTTGGTGAGGGTGACGAACTCCGATACCGGCGTCATCTTGTCGCCCGCCGGCACGTAAATGTTGTTGAGAACGCTCGGTTCCATCCGATAGTCGGCGCCCGCCTCGACGAGCACCTGATAGACCTTCCCGAACTGGATGTAGTTGCCGATGTAGGTTCCGGCCAGGTTGACGCCGATCGTCGAGACGACGGCCTGCGGGGAGATGCCTTTGCGTTTGCAGGCGGCCACATCGACATCGAGCTTGTATTTCGGGTAATCGGAGGAGTAAGAAGCCAGCGCGAAGGAGACCTCGGGACGCTGCTGCAACTTTTGGGCAAATTCGCTGCACAGTGCGATGAAGGTCTCGTTGTCGTCCGTTCCGGAACGGTCCTGGATGTTCAGCTCCATCATGGAACCGGAGCCGTATCCCGGAATCTGCGGCATCTGGTAAGGCGTGACATCCGCTTCCGGCATGTTCATCATAGCCCAGACGGCGATTTTTTGCTGCACGTCCGCGATACTGTAGAAGGCACGTTCGTCCCAGTTTTTCAGGCGGACCATCAGGGTGGCGTAGTTGGTGCCGCCACCGCCGTTCATCATGGAGTAGCCGGTGATGCCGCCCACCAGTTCCGTGTCGTCCAGCGTACGGACGAAAGACTCCAGTTTTTCTACCGCCGCCTGCGTCTCGTTCAGATACGTGCCGGAGGCCAGTGTGACGTCGACCATCAGGAATCCCTGGTCTTCCTGCGGCACAAGGTCTTTCTGCGCCGTTTTCATCAGCCATGCCATGCCGATGCAGAAGATGATCAGCAGAATCCAGGAGACGACGGGGCGTTTGATGAATTTGCCGACGCCTTTGACATATTTGCCCAGCAATGCGTTGTAAACCGCGTCATAGCCTTTCTTTACATAATAGTTAATGCCTTTCCGGTTCGCGTCTTTTTCTGTTTTGGGCTTGAGCAGGATGGCGCACAGGGCCGGACAGATGGTCAGCGCCGACAGGGTGGACAGGCACACTGAAGCGGACATGATGGTACCGAACTGCTTGAAGAAGGTACCCGACGTCCCCGACAGGAAGGTCACGGGGACGAACACGGCAATGAACACGAGGGTGGTCGAGATACAGGCCGCCGTCACCTCGCCGAGTGCAGCCGAGGTGGCGGATGCCGCCGATTTGTATTGTCCGGTCTCCAACTTCGCCATCACGGCCTCCACGACCACGATGGCGTCATCCACAACGGTACCGATGGCAAGGACCAATGCAAACAGCGTCAACAGGTTCAGCGAGAAACCTGCGGCCTTCACCATGGCGAAGGTTCCGATCAGCGAGACGATGATGGAAACGGAAGGGATCAGCGTCGCCTTGAAGTCCTGCAGGAAAAGATAGACGATGAAGATGACCAGCAGGATGGCGATGATGAGCGTTTCGACCACGCTGGACATGGAGGCGTAAAGGAAGTCATCCGAGGTCTCCAGCAATTTGAACTCCAGCCCGGCCGGCAGCGACTTCGAGATGTCGTCGATCACCCGGTTGATTTCGGCGTTGACCTGCGTCGCATTGGCGCCCGGCGCCTGGTTGATGATGATCAACACGCCCGGATGGCCATCGATGTTGGAACGGAACTCGTAGGACCTGTTTCCCAGTTCCACGTCGGCCACGTCTTTCAGATAGAGGATTTCCCCGTTCGGCATGGCACGCACGATAATCTGCTCGAACTCGCTCATTTCGTTGAGCAGTCCCTGGAATTCGATGTCTATCGCGTTGACGGCACTTTCAAACCGGCCGACCGGCGATACGAAGTTCTGTTCGTTGACCGCGCTGATGATTTCATTCGGCGTGAGGTGGTACATGGCCAGCACATCCGGCTTGAGCCAGATACGCACGCTGTATTTGTCACCGATGAGCAGGGTCCGGCCCACGCCCGTGATACGGCTGATGGCCGGTACCACGTTGATGTCCAAATAGTTGGAGATAAACTTCTGGTCAAACCTGTCATCGGTGCTCTCCAGGCTGATAATCTGCAGGATGGAGTTGACGCTCTTCGTCACCGTGACGCCTTGCGTCCTGACATCGGAAGGCAGGAGGCCCAACGCCTGGTTTACACGGTTCTGCACGTTCACGGTCGCCTGGTCGGCGTCGGTACCTTGCTTGAAATAGACAGAGATCTCGGCGGAGCCGTTGGAGAGCGCCGTCGAGGAGACATACATCATATCCTCCACGCCGTTGATCTGTTCTTCGAGCGGCATGATGACGGATTTCATCACGGTGTTGGCGTCGGCACCGCTGTAGGAAGCGCGCACCGACACCATCGGAGGTGCGATATTCGGATACTGCTCGATCGGCAGGGAGGAGAGTCCCACGAAGCCGATCAGGCAGATCAGCACGGCCAGTGCCAGGGCAGCCACCCAGTGACTGACGAAAAACTTCTGTTTCCGGACCTGTTCCATATTATCTTACGCTGACACCGTTAGACAATTTGCGGACACCGTTGGTGACGATCTCATCACCGGGTTTCAGGCCGTCGATGATGTAGTATTCCGTTCCGTCGTTGGAAGGGAAGACCTGGCAGATCACACCCTCGACGGTTCCGTCTTCCTTGACGCGATAGAACATCATCTGGTCCTGGAGGCGGACGGCAGCCGTCTGGGGCGCGCAGAGAACGTTGCCTTCAAGAGGAATCACCACCTTGGCCGACAGTCCGGAACGGAGGATGCCGTCGGGATTGGGGAATGCCGCTTTGCAGGTTACGGTTCCCGTCGAGGCGTTGACAATGGCATCGATCTTGTCGAGCATGCCGTCATGCTCATACGTGGAGCCATCCTTGAGCAGCAGCTTCAAGGGCGGGAACACATCGCCGATCTGTTTGCCCTTGGGCCCTTCCAGTCCTTTCTCCGTTACGCGAAGGCCGTATTCCCTGACCATCTCCAGCAACTGGGTTTCGGTGAGGGAGAATTTTGCCTTGACGAGGCTGTTGTCACTGACTGTGCACAGGGCAACGCCGCGGTGGGCCAGGTCGCCTTCTTCCACTTCCTTGTCTGCGACGAAACCGGTAATCGGGGAAGTGACGGTGCAATAGCCGAGGTTGGTTTTCGCGATATTGAGCTGGGCTTCCGCCTGGGAAACGGCAGCCTTGGCTACTTCATAGGCGTTCAGGCTGGTCTGGAGCACGTAGTCGCTGATAATTTTCTTCTCGGCGAGCGTCCGGTTCGATTCGTACTGTAACCTCGTGGTCTCCATCTGGGCCTGCGCTGCGCTCAGGTTGGCCTGGGCCGACTGGACGCTCAGACGGAACTCCGTCGGGTCGATGACGAAAAGGGTCTGCCCTTTCTTGACCTTGATACCCGAACTGCAGTTGCACACCTTGATGATTCCTTCCACCTGGGGATAGATACTGATTTCCGTATCGCCCGACAAAGTGGCGGGAAAAGTCAGCTGGTAGACCCGCGATTCGGGCTGCAGCACCTTCGTCTCGTATTTTACCTTTAGTTCCGCCGCGCCGTTGACTTTGTTTCCGCTTTTACACGAAACCATTATGCAGCATGCCGCGGCCAGAGCTGCACACATCATGAGGAAAGATTGCTTCATCATCAATATATGTTTTATTTATTATAAACGACGTAAAAAAACATACAAATATACGATAACTTTTGTGTATCTTTGTAAGAATATACGCAAATCGTAGATTATGGAGAAGAAGACATTGACCATTCCCTACGAGGAATATGCCTCCATCAACGAATTGAATGCGGATGACCGTGCGCTGCTGGAAGCGGCCATTGACGCCACCAACGGATCCTATGCCCCGTATTCCCATTTCAACGTGGGTGCTGCGGTGCGGTTGGAAGACGGAACGGTCGTCAAGGGGGCCAACCAGGAGAACGCAGCCTATCCCTCTGGACTCTGCGCCGAGCGTACTGCTATGTTCGCAGCCAGTTCCCAATATCCGAAGGTGCCTATGGAAGCCCTGGCCGTGGTCTGCGCGCGCGACGGTTCGCTGATGATCAACCCGGGATCGCCCTGCGGCGCCTGCCGGCAGGTGATGTCCCAATACGAACGCCTGGCCCTGAAACCCCTGCGCATCATCCTGGGCAGCGGCGGACCCATCCTCGTCTTTACGGGCGTGGAGTCGCTGATGCCGTTTATGTTCAATGATTTATAGAGAAATGGAATCCTTCGCGCCGGGACACGAAAAAAGGGTAAGCTTGATATATCGCACCGCTACAACCACCTACCCTTGCTGCCTTCCGACCCTGGGGGAGTTCAGTGGGAGCTGGTCGTATACGACTTACCCCGGCACAAAGGTAAGTATTTTTTTGAATAAATGAACAAGAAAGCCAAGATCTGCATCGGACTCTCCGGCGGCGTCGATTCCAGCGTGGCCGCTTTGCTGCTGAAACAGCAGGGCTGCGACGTGTTTGCACTTTTCATGCAGAACTGGCACGATACCACAGGCACCCTGCACGGAGAATGCGAATGGGAGGAGGATCGGGCGGTTGCCGAGATGGTGGCCCGGAAGATCGGCATTCCCTTCCATTTCGTGGACCTGAGCGACAGTTATCGGCAGCGGGTCGTGGACTATATGTTCAGTGAATACGAGAAAGGACGCACGCCCAATCCCGACGTGCTGTGCAACCGCGAGATCAAGTTCGACGCCTTCTGGAAGGCGGCACAGGAACTGGGGGCGGACTACGTGGCGACGGGGCATTACTGCCGCAAGGACAGTTTCGTCGCGCCGGAAGGCCGCACAGTGTACCGCATCCTGGCGGGCAGCGACCCCAACAAAGACCAGAGCTATTTTCTCTGCCAGCTCTCACAGGCACAGCTGGCGACGGCCCTGTTCCCCATAGGTGAGCTCACCAAGCCCGAAGTGCGGCGCATCGCCCGGGAAGCCGAGCTGCCCAGCGCCGCAAAGAAAGACAGCCAGGGCATCTGCTTCGTGGGCAAGGTTGACCTGCCGGTGTTCCTGCAACAGAAACTGAAGTCGCACGAAGGCGACATCGTGGAGATTCCCCGCAGTTTCTACGAAGGCCGGCCTGCGCCGCAGACGCTGGAAGAAATGGCCGCGCCCATCCGCTACCGGCGGGAGGACGGCAAGGTCATCGGCAAGCATATCGGCGCACAATACTACACCATTGGGCAGCGGAAGGGCCTCGGCATCGGCGGACACGCCGAATCCTGCTTCCTGATTGCCAACGACATCGACAGGAACCTGATTTTCGTAGGGGAGGGGCAGGACCACCCCGGCCTGTACCGGAAGGCCCTGCACATCTGTCCCGAAGAAGTACACTGGATCCGCCCCGACCTGGCCCTCGCTCCCGGCGAAGACCGCCGCTACCAGGTGCGCATCCGCTACCGCCAGCCCCTGCAAGGAGGCGTGCTCCATGCCCGGGAAGACGGGCTTTACATCGAATTCGACCAGCCGCAGCGCGGCATCACGCCCGGCCAGTTCGCCGTCTGGTACGCTCCGGACGGAGAGATGGTGGGCAGCGGCGTGATTGACCAATAAATGATTTCCGTCATGAAACAGATTTCAGGAAGAATTCTCCTTTTCGTGTTTCTTGTTTGGGCTTTCACGGCCTGTGAGCCCGTTGAGCCCGACAACCCCGGCAAAAGCAATTCCGTGTCGCTCATGCGCTTTGCCTTCCCGGCGGGCGACAACCCCTCGCTGAACGCGACGGCGACCGCCATGTCCGTCAACAGTGTGTTCTGGGTTACTGTTCCTGCCGGCACCGACCTGACCCGGCTCGTTCCCGAAATCACCGTGTCGGAAGGCGCTTCGGTGACCGTGGCTGGTTCACCCTACACGCCGGGGAAGGCCTATGATTTCTCCGGCAATGTCGTGGGAGTGAAGGTGGTGTCGGAGTCCGGCGAACGGACGGGCAACTACCGCGTGTGCGTCAAGGAAGGCGAGCCGCAGGTCGACCGCTCCATCTACCAGTTCATGAACGACTTCAACGTACCGGGTGTTTCGGTATCGATCATGAAAGGCACGGAGGTGGTGTATTCCAGCGGCTTCGGCTTCGCCGTGGTGGAGAATGATACGCGCTGCACGCCCGACCATCTTTTCCGGATGGCCAGCATCTCGAAGCAGTTCTGCACGATGTGCATCATGACGCTCAAGGAGCAGGGCCGGCTCGAGCTCGACCAGCCGGTCTTCGGCGAGAAAGGCATCCTCAAGGGCCTGTACCACGATATCACGCCTTACCACGAAGCGATTACAGTTCGCAATCTGCTCAGCCACAGCAGCGGCATCTGCAAAGGCCTGAGTGATCCGTGCTTCACCAATTCCTACCGCTTCTACAGCGGCACTTCCACTCCCGTTCCCACCGA
This sequence comes from uncultured Bacteroidia bacterium, assembly GCA_902784965.1. Taxonomy (GTDB): domain Bacteria; phylum Bacteroidota; class Bacteroidia; order Bacteroidales; family UBA932; genus Cacconaster. The sequence goes on from CACZWU010000006.1 coordinate 23,837, forward strand.
CACGCTGATCCAGCGCACCCTCGATGCCCGACAGCAGCCCTACGACGACGGGACGATGGTCTGGAGCCCGGGCATGGCCTACAACTACAGCAACGTCGGTTTCTGCATCCTCCACCGCATCGTGGAGGTAATCAGCGGCAAGGATTACGAGAGCTTCCTCAAAGAAGACGTGCTGGCTCCCATCGGCGTGACCGACACCCACATCGGCGGCTACCAGAACGAGCGCCGTTCCAATGAATGCGTCTACTACTCGCAGGGCGACAGCGACAGCTACCGCAATCCGCTGCGGCAAATGGCTGGCGCGGCTGGCATCATCACCTCTACCAACCAGATGATGAAGGTACTTACCTATCTGGATGGTGACGACACGGTTCCTGACATCTTCAGTCATGAGACGATCGAAGAAATGTACACACCCTACCACTATGCGGGTTCCGGCACCTATGGCGAGAATTACAGGCGCTACGGTCTGGGCTGGCGGATGAACCATTCCCGGCTCTTCATCGGTTCGCACTACCACGGCGGAAACATCGCCGGCACGGCCACCCTGTGGGTGGGGCACACGGAAAATGGGATGAGTGGTGCCATCGTGTGCAACTCGCGCGCCTACAACAGCAATTCCAGCGGTGATATCGACGACAACATGTATCTCATCCTCGACGAGTTGCTCCGCTACTTCTACAACAAGGCCCAATGAAACGGCAGGTCGCTATCGTCGGCGGCGGCCCCGCCGGGATGATGGCGGCGATCCGGGCCGCAGAAGTCCTGGGCGACGGTGCGCGCGTGGTGCTGTTCGACAAGAACGAGCGGCTGGGCCGCAAGATCTACCTCACGGGCAAGGGCCGCTGCAACCTTACCAACCGGCGCGGTTGGGAGGAATTTTCTCCGCACATCCATCCCAACCAGGGTTTCCTCAAAAGCGCTTTCCGTGCTTTCTCCAACGAAGATCTTATCCGCTTCTTCGAAGAGGAACTCGGTGTGCCGACCGTTACCCTGCAGGGGCAGCGGGTGTATCCGGCCTCGCTGGTGGCGGGTGATGTGGCGCGGTCCCTGGAGCGGCGAGTGCATGAACTGGGCGTGGATATCCGTTACGGCACGTCGGTCGCTTCGTTGGCCGATCTGGCGGATTTCGGTGCGGTGGTCATTGCGACCGGCGGAAAGTCCTATCCGGTGACGGGGTCGACCGGCGACGGCTACCGTTTCGCTATGGAGGCCGGGCATACGGTGACGCCCGTTTTTCCGAGTGAGACGGCCTTGCTGCCCCAGGACTATGATCCGGGACTGCCGGGCATGGAGATGAAGAACGTGGGGCTGCAGCTGTATGTCGACCGGACAATGGTCGAGAGCGAGCAGGGCGATTTCAACTTTACGGCCGACGGTCTGGAAAGCGGCATCGCCTACCATTTGAGCCGCCGCGCTGTCTGGGCCCTCTACAACGGCCAGCAGGTCGATATCGTGATGGACCTCAAGCCGGCACTGACGGAAGCGCAATTAGTCAAACGTATGCAACGGGAGGAGCAAGCGGGTGGCTTTTGGAGCCGCGAGCATTTTTCTGCGAGCGGGACAAAAGCCAGAGCTGCGGAGCCCGTTGCATTCCTTCGAAGATTCCTGCCGGAAGCGCTGATCGCGCCCTTTCTGCGCGCCCATCCGGGCCTGACGATCGAAAAGCTCCCCGCCGCCCTGAAATCCTGGCCCTTCCACATCGTCGACTACAAAGGCTTCGACCGCGCCGTCGTGACGGCAGGCGGTGTCAGCCTCAAGGAAATCGTCCCCAAGACCATGGCCTCGCGCCTGCGGCCGGGCCTCTTCTTCTGCGGTGAAGTCCTCGACCTCGACGGCGACACCGGTGGCTACAACCTCCAGATCGCCTTCTCCACTGGTGCCATGGCCGGCGCCAACGCCGCGAAGTACGTTTTAGGCTGAATGAATCCTTAGTTGCAGGAGGATTCGTCGGCGCAGGGATGGCCTTCCTTTTCGGTTTCGAGGGTGGCGTGCTGGATGCCGGCCTTGCGCAGGGCGTGCTTGACGTCGTGGACGATGGCCTCGGCATCGCTTTCCGGAGCGACGACCAGATGGGCAGTCAGCGCTGTTTCCGTAGTGCTGATGGGCCATATATGGAGGTGATGCACGCTGCAAACGCCCTCAGTGTCTTGCATTTGCTGCAGGATCTCATCGGGATGGATGCCCTCCGGGACGGCGTCCATGCTCATGCGGACGCTTTCCGCAAGCAGTTGCCAGGTGCTGACCAGGATGACGACAGCGATGACAATGCCGATGACAGGATCGATGAACGTCCAGCCGGTGATCGAGATGACGATGCCTGACACAACCACGCCGACAGACACCAGCGTGTCGGCGGCCATGTGCAGGAAGGCGCCACGGGTGTTGATGTCGTTTTTCCGATGCCGCATCAGCAGCCAGGCCGTCAGGCCGTTGAGGATAATACCCACACCAGCCGTCCAGGCTACAGCCCCGCCGTCGATGGCGACCGGATTGCGCAACTTATGGATACTCTCCACAATAATGGCACCTACGGCCACCAGCAGGATGACGGCATTGAGGAGTGAAATCAGGATGGAACCCTTCTTGTAACCATAAGTGAACTTTCCGGTACTGTGCGAGGTAGCCAGCCGGAAGGCAATCAAGGCAAGCACCAGCGAAAAGACGTCGCTGAGGTTATGCCCCGCATCGGACAGCAGGCCCAGGGAACCCTTCCATAAGCCAACGCCCGCCTCGACCAGCACAAATGTCAGATTCAAAGCGATGGAAATCCAATAGATGCCCCGCAGAGACGCCACGTCTTGCGCCGCCTCCGCGTGATGATTGTGATGATGATGCTCGTGTTCCATATTCAACGGCAAAGATAGTGTGAATTCCGATGCCCGTCCATCCCCATTTGTAGGGAAAGAAAAAAATGCCTACCAGCGGTCGTAGTGGATGTTGTCGGGATTCCACTTGTCTTTCGGTTCGGGTTGCTCGGCAGGAACGCCGACCGGGACGATAGCCAGCGGCGTCACGTTCGCAGGGATGTCCAGATAGGCCCGGATGCGTTCGACGATACGCTCGGTCGGGTAGCAGGAGAGCCACACAGCGCCCAGGTCAAGGGCCGTAGCTGCCAGCAGCAAGTTCTCGGTGGCAGCCGAGCAGTCTTCGAACCAGTATTTGTTGGGGCGTTCGACCATTTCGACTCCTTCTTCGGCGTCGTGGGGCTTGACCATGCGGGTGGTCTCGCCGCAGACGACGATGACCGCGCCGGCCGTAGTGACCATCTTTTTGTGGACTTCTCCCTGATACAAACCCGCCTTGATTTCGTCATCCGTGATGACGATGAAACGCCAGGGACGGATGTCGACAGCTGTCGGCGCGGCCATCGCTGCGTCGAGCAGCGTGTTGATCTGTTCTTCGGTAAGTTTCTCTCCCGTAAAACTCCGGATGCTGGTCCGGGCTTTGATGACTTCCAGTGCGCCTTTTTCTTTCGGTGCTTCGTTCTTGCAGCAAGCTGTTGTCATCATCAAAACGGCTGTGCATATCAACAAAAGTTGTTTCATGGTTCTTGCCTCTTCTGGTGAATATTTGCTATAGGATTCCCATTTCCGTCGCCTTGTGGATCATGTCCATCACATTCCGGACTTCCATCTTGGAATAGATACGCTGACGATGGGTATTGACGGTGTGGACGCTCAAAAACAAACGTTCTGCAATCTGGGCGGCCGTCAGCCCTTCTGCACTGAGACGGATGATTTGGATTTCTCGTGCTGACAGCCCGATGTCTGCGATTTTCCGGCTTCGCTCGATCAGGAGATCGCCGACGTATTGTGCAACGTCCGTGTTGATTTCCTGCGCATTGCGTGCCAGCTCCTGGCACTTCTTCCGGATCTCTTCCGGCGGGAGCGTTGCTGCGCTGGACGAAAGGCCGGCAATCTTGCCCGCCATCGTATTGGCCGGATTCTTCAAATCCTTGGACAGGACTTCGATAATCTGCTCTTTGGCATCGCTCAGGCGCTGCAGTTCCGCACTGCGGCGACGGGCTTTGCGGAGGTAGATGGCAACGATGGCGAGGATGGCCCCGGCCAGCAGGAGAGCCAGGACGAGAAGTCCGATCTGGTAGCCCCGACGCTCGATTTCCCGCTCTTTTTCCTGCACCTCGAAACGGGTTTCCATCTCCTGCAGCGTTTCATCGGCTTTTTGCTGCATATACAACTGCATTTGATAAACATAGTCGTCGTGTGCCTCCTGCGCCTTTTCATATTCTCCCAGGCGCCCGTACAGGCGAACCAGCCGGTCGTCGAGGCTGGCAGCCGTGAGGTGGTCCGTCTCTTTCAAACCGGCCAGAACCTGTGTAAAGTAGAGAACGGCTTCCTCATTGCGTTCGCCCTGCTGGAACCAGCGGGAGCGGAAGAGGATGCCGTTTCTGCGAAGACGCGGAATATCATAGGTCTCGGCCAACGACTGTCCTTTGTCCAGGTATTCCCCTGCCGTCTGATAGATGTGGGGATCGATGGGCTCGTTCCAGCGATTTTCATTGATATATAACGATGCAATCACGTAGCAGGCTTCGCATTGCTTCTCGTGGTCGTTCGTCTCCTCTGCCAGTGAAAGTGCCTCGAAGGCATACTCCAGTCCTTCCTCGTTTCTCCCGGTCTCGGGTGAAATCTCTGCATAGGAACAGAGTTTTGCTTTTGAAATCAGAATTCCCGCCAGTTCCTCCTTGAATCCGTTTACCCGCGCAAGCGTCTCCGCCTCGAGGACTTTGTCCCAGGCATCCGCATCCCGGCTGGTCATGATGTCGATGCCGGTGATGCAGTCGAGAGCCTGGACCCTGAGCAGTGGATTGTCTGCTGCATCGGCAATGGCCAGCGCCTCCAAAGCCTTTTCCATCGCCGCATCAAAATGCTGCGCATAGACATCCTCTCCGGCCTTCGCGAGCAAAGCGGTCGCTTTTTCGGTTTCCGCATTTCCGACCGCCCTGCTATCGGGTCGGCAGGAAGGCAAAAGCAGGCACAGGAAAAGGAAAATCAGGGGTAGAAACGCGTTTTTCACAGTTTTTCAGTAGCTTCAATGCCCAAAATTACTGAAAAATCATTAATCCGGAGTCGTTGCCAGCGAGTAATTTTGCTCAACAAAACGATACAACGATGAAACGATTTCAAATGATTGCCGGAATGCTGGTGTCGATGGTCATCGCTCTGAGCGCGGGCATGGTCCCGTACGAACAGAAATTTGATGTGGATTATTCCAAAGCCCGCCACACGGATTGGAATTATACCTCGGGTGGCGCGACCGTAGAGGCGGACCTGGCTTATTGGATGAAGCGGCTGTCAGAATCGCTGGATGCAGAAGATCCTGACAAGGTGGACTACGAGGCGGCCTTTCGTCTGAATACAGGCAAGCCCAGTTTCGATTTTCTCGACAAGACCTATCATTTGTGGGATGGTGAGAAACTCACAGACTACGAAGCGGAGCAGTGGCAGTTTGAACGGAAGGAAGTACTGAAGCGTATGCAGCAGATCGAGGCAATCGGTCTTCCCGAAAGCCCCGACTACAGTGGCGATGACAAGGAAACCAAGGCCCGCAAACTGGGTCAGTATATGGTGACCAAAGCCAACGCCCAACTGGCCCGTGCGCTCAAGAGTGACAATCCCGCCACGCGCATGTTCCATTTTTACCGTGCCTTCGGCAGTCTTTCGACGGGTGTGACGATGAAATGGACGAATGGCTCGGAAGAGGGCTTCTCCGAAATGGCCGACAACATGCAAAAACTCTACAACGAACTTCCCGAAGAATATAGGATTGATTTCCCGGCCTCTTTTGACATCGCTTCTCTGCAGGCATTTGATGCAGAGCGCAAGGCTGCCGCAAAGGAGAAAAAGCCCAATGCCGAAATCCTGAAGATGAAGAAAGGTGCCCTTCTGACGCAATATCGTACGACCCAGGCCCAGGGAGACAAGCACGAAAACTTCACAGGCCACGTCGCCTGGCTGGAACAGGCCGTCAAGGACAACTGCCCGGAGTGGGGCAATCCCAAGGCGGCGCGTGTCTTCTCGGACTACAAAGTGGAAGTCAATGCATTGGGCGTTCCTGTTTACCGCACGTTTACCGCGGAGGTGATCTGCGAAGACCAGGGCTTCACGGTTTGCCACGAAGTATATTTGAAACAGGATTATGCGGGTGGCAAGTACGGCAACAGCGAGATCCGTCCCGGCGGACTCAAATGGAATGACCGTTGCACCATCGTCAGCAAATAGTTTCATGCCGCTGCAACGGAAACATCTGAACGACAAGCAGTAACGAAAAGTCCTCCCCTTCGTCACAAAGGGGAGGACTAATTGTAATTTGCTAATTGTCAGATGCGTACATTGCAGCGAATAGGTTGGTTTAGCACATGATCAGCAGCAAAAATCCGAAATTGTTGCGTAATAACGGACAAATAGCGCTATTTTTGTCTTGAAAAAGGGAAATAATCTAACTATCATACCTATGAAACGCACTTTTGCCATTCTTATGGCAGCCCTTCTGTTGCTGCCTGCCTGCACCCAGGAAATCAAAACCGAAACCCTCAAACTCGACGAAGACATTCCGTTCCGCGAGGGCAGCGACAACAGCCTGAGTCTCGACCTTGACATTGACTTCCCCGTCTCCGGTTTTTCGAAAGACGCTCTGGAGGAAGTCCGCAGAACCATCCGGACCCACACGCTCGGAGAAAACTATACCGATTTCACCGGATCACTCGACGAGATGGGACAGTACTGGCGCGACGCAATGGTCGAGGACTATCTCATTTCCAACGAAGGGATGCTGGAGGAAATGGAGATGTCGGAAGAAGATGCCCCTTTCCTCAACTGGGGTTACGACTACAAGGGCGCTTTTGGGGAGCCTTACAAACAGTATGTCAATTACATCATCGACCAGTACCAGTATCTGGGCGGCGCCCACGGCATGTACGGCACCTTCCCGATTGTTTTCGATACGAAGACCGGAGAGCGGATGGAATGGCAGGAACTGGTTCCCAACGTTTCGGAAGAACGGATGGCCGAACTGCTTCTCCAGCACCGCTTCGATGACCTGGATGAAGTGATCGACGAAGATGATCTGGATCGGGACAATATCTTCTTCTCCGACACCGTCGAACCCAGTCCCTGGTTTTCCGTCGACAAGGATGGCCTCACCTTCTACTACCAGCCCTACGACCTGGCCCCTTACGTCTTCGGTATCATCACGATCCCCGTTCCCTGGGAAGAATTGAAGTAGTTGAAAATGAAGAAAGAGAAACAATACTCATCACCCTACAGCCTGGACGGACGGCTTCCGCTCCGCACGGCTGTGCCGCTGGGGCTGCAGCATGTACTGGCCATGTTCGTCGGCAACTTGTCGCCCCTGCTCATGATCATGGGCATCTGTGGCATCACCGCCGGTGAAGGCTTGGGTGCGTTGCGCCTGACGCTGCTGCAGAACGCGATGATCGTTTCCGGTCTGGTGACCTTCATCCAGCTCTATCCGATCGGACCCATCGGCAGCCGCCTGCCGATCGTGATGGGCACTTCCTCGGGCTTTATCGGCATCTCCAGCACCATGGCCACCAGTATGATGGCGGGTGTAGCGGCAGGTGTCATCACCACTGACGCGCTGGCGGGCATTTATGCCTATGGCGCCATTATGGGCGCCTGCCTCATCGGCGGCGTGTTCGAAATGGGACTCGGCTTTTGCATCAAACGCCTGCGCAAGTTTTTTCCGCCGGTAGTCACGGGCACGGTCGTGATGGTCATCGGTTTCAGCCTCATCCCCGTCGGTGTCGGATTTTTCGGCGGCGGCAACGATGCGGCTGACTATGGTAGCGGGCCGAACTTGCTGCTGGGCTTCATCACCCTGGCTTCCATCCTGTTCTTCCAGTTTGGTTTCAAGGGCTTCCCTTCCATCGCGTCGGTGCTTCTCGGCATCGTCGTAGGCTATCTTGCCTCGCTGGTGATGGGCTTCGTGCTGCCCACCACCTACTTGGATGCAGCCGGGAACACACAGTATTACGCGTACGTCACGCAATGGTCGCAGGTGGACAAGGCCCCCTGGTTCACCCTCCCCAGTTTGCTTCCTGTCCATTTGCAGTTCAACGCCAAGGCCATCATTCCGATGTGCATAATGTTCATTGTCACAGCCATTGAAACGGTGGGCGACACCTCGGGCGTCGCCGAGGGCGGTCTGGGCCGGGAGGCAACGGACAAGGAAATGGCCGGCGCTGTCATTGCCGACGGCTTCGGCTCGTCCCTGGCCACGTTGTTCGGCGTGATGCCCAACACTTCGTTCAGCGAGAACGTCGGTCTGGTGAGCATGACCAAGGTGGTCAACCGTTTCGCCATCGCGACGGGCGCCGGGATCCTCGTGCTTGCCGGTCTCTTCCCGAAATTGGGCGCCGTCATCTCCATTATGCCCCAGTCGGTCCTGGGCGGTGCGGCGGTCATCATGTTTGCCAGTATCGTGCTTTCGGGTATCCAACTGATCACGAGAGAGCCGCTGGATGCCCGCAACACCACCATCGTGGCTGTTGCCCTTGGCGTCGGCTATGGCTTGAGCATTACCACCTCCGTCCACGAGCAGATGCCGGTCTGGCTCACGTATCTCTTCGGCGGTGCCGGTATCGTCCCGGCCGCCCTGATTGCCATCATTTTGAATATCGTCCTTCCCAAGAAGAAGCAAGAGCCATAGGATAGAGAACTACCTGAGACTACGGATCACCGCCTGGTTGATTTCGCGGATGCGGGGGATGTCTACTTTGTCGACGCGGCGGTCGTAGGTCATCAGGCCGTTGACTTCAATCTCCACGTCGGTGGTCTGGGTGTAGATGGCCGCTGAGAAGCCGCGGGCGACCATATCCTTGAGCTGGCGGGCGTATTTCACGTATTCGTCGGTTACTTCCGTCGGGCTGGTAAATTTGATGTAGCCCCAGTTGCGGTCGGGTGTCCAGAGATGTCCTTCCACCGGCATGCCGATGCCGCCGTATTCACCCAGCACGGTTACGCGTTTCGCATCGAAGAGATACATCTCGGGCTGCGGATAGTGGTGCAGGTCGAGGATGTCGCCGGCCGCCAGGAAGTGGTTGCCGCCGCTGGCCGCATTGACCAGGCGGGTGGGGTCGTGCTGCTTCGTCCAGCCGGCGATCTCGACGGTCTTGAACTGGCCCCAGCCCTCGTTGAAGGGAACCCAGACCACGATGCAAGGCTGGCTGTAGAACGCATCCATGACTTCCTGCCATTCCTTGCGCCAGTTGGCTTCAGAAGCGGCACTGCGGCTGCGTTCCACGCCGTCGTAGAGCTGGGTCATCTGCCAGGGCGAGGTCCAGTCGCCGCTGGGCATGTCCTGCCACACGAGGATACCGAGACGGTCGCAATGGTAGTACCAGCGCGCCGGCTCCACTTTCACGTGCTTGCGGATCAGGTTGAATCCCCAGTCCTTGGTTTTCTGCACGTCGAATGCCAGCGCCTCGTCGGTCGGGGCGGTGTAGAGGCCATCGGGCCACCAGCCCTGGTCGAGCGGGCCGTACATGAAGATCGGTTTTCCGTTGAGAGTCATCCGCACGATGCCGTCCGGACCGGTGGCGGTGCCCACTTCGCGCAGGGCGCAGTAGCTGCGTACCCGGTCGACCGGTTTGCCGTCGACGAGCAGCGTGGCTTCCAGATCATAGAGATAAGGGTCGTCAGGCGACCAGCAGCGGGCATCCGGAACGTGGATTTCCGCCTCGGTTCCGGCCAGCGCCCGGGCCGTGGCGACCGTACGCCCATCAGCCTTCAGACGGTATTCCAAAGTGCCGTGCTCCACGCCTTCTGCCTGGATGCGGAAACAGCTGGCGGTCAGGTCGGGGGTGGTGCGCAATCCGGCGATATGCTGCTGTGCCACAGGTTCCAGCCAGACGGTCTGCCAGATGCCCGTGACGGAGGTGTACCAGATGCCGCCGGGCTTGCTCACCTGCTTGCCACGGGGCTGGAATCCGCTGTCGGTGCCGTCCCAGACCCGCACGGTGAGCGTGTTTTCACCTGCCTGCAGGGCCTCGGTAATATCCATGCTGAAAGATGTGTAGCCGCCCGTATGTGAGCCTGCTTTCACTCCGTTGACCCAGATGTCGGCCCGCCAGTCCACTGCACCGAAGTGCAGCAGCACGCGCCGCCCCTTCCAGGATTTGGGCACGCTGAAGCGGCGCTGGTACCAAAGGTTGTTGTCCGGGCCGACCGTGCGTCCGACGCCCGACAGGCTCGATTCGATACAGAATGGCACGAGAATCTGCCCCTCTGCCTTCTCGAAAGTGGCATCGAGCGGTAGCACGGCATAGTCCCAGAGGCCGTTGAGGTTCATCCAGTCGTCGCGCTGCAGCAGCGGGCGGGGATATTCGGGCAGGGGAGCCTTGGGATCGACCTGGTCTGCCCAGGGGGTGCGGATGTGGCCGCCGGCAGGAGCCCAGGTCTGGGCTATGGTTGTCGCTGCGCAAAATAGCAGTACCGAAAGAAGGAGAAGTGCTGTTTTTTTCATACCTTTGGAATTGTCTATCAAAATTAACGAATCTATGAGGATAATCAAAATATTCTGCACTGCTTTTCTGCTCGTGGCCTTGCTGGCAGGATGCCGGAAGGAGGGAGGGGCGGAGACTTTTACCCTCCGCAATGAAAACGGGATGACGGCCACGTTCACCTCCTATGGCGCCCGACTGCTTCGGCTCGAGGTGCCGGCCCGCGACGGCTCCCTGAAAAACGTGGTGTGGGGCTGCCGGAATGCGGAGGAGGCCCTGACCGACAGCGATTACCGCCAGCCCATTGTGGGCCGTTACGGCAACCGCATCGCCAAAGGAAGCTTCGAGCTCGACGGTTATACCTACCAGCTGTCCGTGAACGAGGGGGAAAACCATCTGCACGGCGGGAAGAAGGGCTTTGACAAGCAGGAATGGACGCTCCAGCCCCTGGCCGACAATGTCCTGCTGATGACGCGCGTCTCGCCGGACGGCGAAGAGGGCTATCCCGGTACACTCGAGATCTCCGTGCTCTGCACGCTGACCGACAGGAATGAGCTGGTGCTGCAATATGCCGCCACCACCGACAGTCCCACCATCCTCAATCCCACGCTCCATGCCTGGTTCAACCTGCACGGGGACGGTGAGGGTCCCACTACAACGCACATCCTGAAAATCAATGCCGACCATTATACGCCGGTCAACGACCAGCTCATCCCGACGGGCAAAATCGCTCCGGTGGACGGCACTCCGTTCGATTTCCGCGCAGGCAAGCCGGTGACTCCGGAATTCGACCACAACTTCGTCCTGCGCGGCGCTTCGGGCGAACCTGCGCTCGAATTGTTCGAGCCATCCACGGGCATCCTGCTGAAGGTCTTTACCGACCAGCCCGGCCTGCAGATGTACAGCGGCAAGCCCGACTGCGGCCTGGTACTGGAGACCCAGCATTTCCCGGATTCGCCCCATCATGGGACTTTCCCGTCCACGCTGCTGCGCCCGGGCGAAACCTATACGCAGACCACGATCTATCATTTCGAAATTTTATAACTTTACACGAAAATCATACACGCCATGGATAAGAATAAAATGTCTCGCCGTGAGGCCATTCGCGCCATGATGCTCGCTGGAGCAGGCCTGGCCGCAGGTTCCTCGCTGGCCGCCGCTCCGCTCCGCGCCGCCGGCGTCCTTCCCCAGAACCGGAAATTCACCGAGCCCGCCAAAGGCGACCAGGTCATCCACCGCACATGGCCCTCGCTGGGCGGCGAGAGCATCAGCCTGCTCGGCATGGGCTGCATGCGCTTCCCGCGCAAGGGCACAGGCCGCCGCGCCCCGCTCGACCAGGAGGCCATCAACCAGATGATCGACTATGCCCTGGAACACGGCATCAACTATTTCGACACGGCGCCGGCTTATGGCGATTCGGAGCGCGCCACGGGCGAGGCCCTGAGCCGCCACCCGCGCAAAGACTATCTCATCGCCACCAAGCTGTCGAACTTCACGAACGCCGAACTGGGCGCCTGCAAGGAGATGTTCGCCAACTCGCTGAAGAATCTGCGCACCACCTACGTGGATTACTTCCTGCTGCACTCCATCGGCAGCGTGGAAGATTTCAAGAAACGTTTCGTCGATAACGGTCTGTTGCCGTACCTCCAGGAGCAGCGCAAGAAAGGCGTGATCCGTCACCTGGGCTTTTCGTTCCATGGCTCCAATGCCGCGATGAAGGAACTGCTTGCGATGCCCTACAACTGGGAATTCGTGCAGATCCAGATGAACTACGTGGACTGGAAGAACATGCCGCTGGAAGACAGCGACGAGCCCTGCGATGCGGAGACGCTTTACAAGATGCTGGAAGCCAAGGGTATTCCGGTCGTCATCATGGAGCCGATCCGGGGCGGAGCCCTGGCCAATGTATCGGACGGCCTGAAAGGCAAACTAGCCGAGCGTTTCCCGCAGCTTTCGCCGGCCGGCGTGGCGCTGACCTTCGCTTCCACGCCGAAGGGCGTGATGTGTACGCTCAGCGGCATGAGCAACATGCAGCAGCTCATGGAGAACGTCTATACTTTCAGCCATTTCAAGCCCTTCACTGAGGCTGACAACGCATATATGATGGAGATGGCGCGGCTCTATAACGGCAATCCTCACATTCCCTGCACGGCCTGCCGCTATTGCATGCCCTGTCCTCGCGGCGTGGATATTCCCGGCGTCTTCGCGGTCTATAACGGCATGAGCGACGCACTGATGCTGCCCGATCCCAACGGCAAGAAAGACAAGGCGTACAAGGAGAAACGGAAGGAATTCCTCAAACGCTATGCGACACTGGCCAAAGACACCGACGCTTCGGCCTGCGTGATGTGCAACGCCTGTCTGCCCAAATGCCCGCAGCGCATCCGCATCCCCGACCAGATGCGCATGATCCACAAGCTGGTCAAGGATCTGGGATAAAAAAAGAGGCCGACCTTTTGGATCGACCTCTGTCCGTGGTGCTGGGAAGAATCGAACTGCCGACACATGGATTTTCAGTCCATTGCTCTACCATCTGAGCTACAGCACCGCGTTGGGACTGCAAAGGTAAGGATTTTTTTTATGCTGCAAAAAATTTTTGTTCTTTTCGCATAGGATTGTTCAAAAAAGCATCGGAAATGGCCGTGGAGAAGAGATATGTCGATGTGTTGCTGCCCCTGAAGTTGAAGGACACGCTGAGCTACCGGTTGCCGGAAAGTTGTGACGCGGGGCCGGGAAGCTGGGTGGAAGTGCCGCTTCGCGGCCATCCGGCCCTGGGTGTCGTGCTGCAGGTTCGAGACAGCGCGCCTGTCGGCGTGAACCTCTCCACGATCGAGGAGGTGTCTGCCGTGCTTGACATTCCGGCGGCAATGCCGGAGGAACGAAACCTCTGGCAGGCCGTGGCCGGCTATTATCTCTGCACGCCCGGTGAAGTGCTCAAGGCTGCCTGCAATGTCGGGATCCAGCGTCAGATGCTGCATCCGGTCAAGGCGCGGAAGCCTTCGAAGAAAAAAGATCCGGCTTCCGGAACGGATCCGTTGTGCGAACTTTCTTCCGCCCAGCAGACAGCGCTCGGTCAGATCGAGGCAGGCTTTGCCGCCCGCAAGCCGGTGCTCCTGCACGGCGTCACCGGAAGCGGGAAGACCGAAATCTATCTGCACCTGGCTGCCGGACAGTTACAGCAGGGGAAAGACGTGTTGTATCTGGTTCCCGAGATCGCCATCTCCAGGCAGCTCGAACAGCGCCTGGCTGCCGTATTCGGGTCCCGATTGCTGGTCTATCATTCCCAGACCACCGTGCCGCAGCGTTACAAGGTCATCGATACCCTCCGGCGGGATCCGGCACCGCGCATCGTGCTGGGCACGCGTTCGGCTGTCTTCCTGCCATTCCGTAAGCTGGGACTGGTGGTCGTGGACGAAGAACATGACCGTTCCTACAAGCAGGATGACACGGCTCCGCGTTACAACGGGCGTGATACCGCGCTGATGCTGGCAGCCCTGCACAAGGCCTCCGTGCTGCTGGGCAGCGCCACGCCTTCGTATGAGGCGCGCTATAACGTGGAGACCCATAAGTTTGCAGCCGTGCCCCTGCCCGGCCGCTACTATGGCGGCGGCGATCCCGCCATCGAAATCATCGACATGGCCCAGGCCTTGCGGCTCCGCAACGTGGAAGGTTCCTTCTCCCGCAAGCTGCTGAAGGAGATGGCGGCCGTGCTGGACGCCGGCCGGCAGGTCCTGGTGTTCCGCTCGAGGCGCGCCTATGCGCCCGTGGTGCAGTGCGAGGCCTGCGGAGCGGTAGTCCGCTGTCCCCATTGCAACGTGGCGCTGAGCTATCACCGCTTCAACAACTCGCTATCCTGCCACTACTGCGGCCATAGCCAAACGTATACCCTGCGCTGCCCTTCCTGCGGGGAAGTGGCGCTGGTGGAGCGGGGAAGTGGTACCGAGAAACTGGAGGAAGAACTCCAGGCAGCTTTTCCGGGCCGGACGGTGGCTCGTTTCGATGCCGATACGACGCAGCGGAAAAGTGCCGGGGAGAAACTGATCCGCGACTTCGCAGACGGCCGCATCGACATCCTGGTGGGTACGCAGATGATTACCAAAGGTTTCGACTTCGAGCGCCTGGCGCTGGTGGCGCTCGTCAGCGCCGACAGTTTGTTCGCAGTACAGGATTTCCGCAGCGACGAGCGGGCCTTGCAGCTGATCACCCAGCTGATGGGCCGTTCAGGACGCCGGGGCGAACAGGGGAAAATCGTCATCCAGACCTTCCAGCCCGAACATCCGGTGCTGCAGCGTCTGCTGCATCCCGAGCTGAATGAGGCGGTGGATGAGCAGCTGATGGCGGAACGGAAAACCTTCGGCTATCCGCCTTATGTGCGCATGATCGCCGTCACGGTCAAGGATCACTATGAGGGCCGGGTCTGGAACGTCTGCCGTCTGATCAGGGAAACTGCCGCAGCCATCGGCATCTGCGACATCGCCGGGCCCACCACGCCGGCCGTCGACGTCGTGGCAGATGAACATATCGCACAGTGCTGGATCAAGCTGCCGCGCAACCGCACCCTCGTATCGCTCAAACAGCAGTTGTATGAACGTATCGATCAGATCGAACGGGATTTCAAGGGCCATACCACGATCATCATCGACGTGGATCCGGCTTGATATTACTTCTTGTTGTTGAATTCCTCGATCAGGCGCTGGGCCAGTTCCGGCTCGTTGGTTGTAATCTGGTCGACGCCCAGTTCCAGCATCCGAAGGATGTCTTGCTCCTTGTCGACAGTCCACACATTGACGACCATGCCCAACTGATGGGCCTGCTCCACCCAATCCGGATGCTCGTCAAAAACCGAAAAGTGGTAGTCGATCCCGTTGATGCCCAGATCGTGCAGGGCAGCGGGCTCCATCACACCTCCCAGAAACTCTACCCGGGTGTCGGGCATCCGGCGCGCAAACTCCTGGCAGGCGCTCAGGCTGAAAGAAATGAACTCGACACGGTCTTCTACGCCAAAGCGGTGGATGGCTTCGATGCACAGGGGAATGGCGACGGCTTCGTAGGCAGGATCGCCTTTGCTCTTGAGTTCGAAGACCAGCTTCATTTCGGGATACTGAAGGGAAGCTTCCAGATATTCGTCCAGGGTGGGCAGCGGTTCTCCGTTCGACAGGCGCAGCGAGTCGGCGCGCAACTGAGCCAGCTTGGTTTTGTAGAGGGTCAGGCCCTTGAAGGAGAAATCGTGGTTGACCACCAGGCAGCTGTCAGCCGTCAGGTTGATGTCGAATTCTGAACCATAGGCGCCGATCCGACCGGCATTGAGCAGGGATGAAATGGAATTCTGGGCCGAACCGCCCGTTTTCCAGAAGCCCCGGTGCGCAACCACCTGCTGGCACTGAACTTCGGATTTGCAAGCTGTCAGCAAGCAGGCCATTACCAGTATTGTCAAGATTCTTTTCATATTTGCAAAGGTAGTCAAAATGATATAAATTTGCGCAGTCTACAGCATAGAAAATGAAGCAGGAAACGAAAGACCGGCTGGTGCGTTGCGTGAAGGAGGTGCTGCCTTCCACAACCAAGACCTGTATCTGGATCATCAAGATCACGGTGGCCGTGTCGTTCGCGATGATGCTGCTCAAGTATTTTGACATCCTGCCCTGGATTTCAAATGCGGTCAGCCCGGTTTTCAAGATCTTCGGCCTGCCCGGAGCGGCGGCGCTGGCCTATGTGTCGGGTTATTTCGTGAACGTGTATTCCGCCATTGCGGTAATGTCCACCCTGGATCTCGACTGGCGGGCCCTGACCATCCTCTGCACGATGATCATGTGCTCCCACTCGATGGTGCTCGAGACGGCCGTGCTCAAGAAAACCGGCGCCAGCGGGGTCCGTATGGTGATCGTCCGGACGCTGAGTGCCTTCATCCTGGGCATCGTGCTCAACCTCATCCTGCCCGGCAGCGCCGACCTGTCGGTTGCGTCGGCCGCGGTAGGAGAGAAGCTGTCGTTCTGGACCACGCTCTGGGAATGGTTTCTCTCCGCGCTGAAATTGGTGCTGATGATGGTCTGCATCATTTATTCGCTCAACATCCTGCAGCGGCTGCTGCGGGAATTCGGCGTAATGGAGAAGATTGCGAAAGTCTTTAGGCCGCTGATGTATGTCTTCGGCCTGCCTTCCAACACGGTGTTCCTTTGGATTGTGGCCAACATTATCGGGTTGGGTTACGGTGCCGCCGCGATGCTCGATGAACTGGAGCGGGGCGACGTAAGCCACCGCGACGTCCTCCTGCTCGACACGCACATCTGCATCTCCCACAGCAACCTCGAAGACCTTCTCTTGCTGACCGCCTGCGGTGCCGTCTGGTGGATCATGCTTCTCTCCCGCTGGGCCATGTCCATCCTATTAGTCTGGGAACAACGATTGGAATTCTATCTTCAGCGAAACAAATAGCTGCTCGGCTTGTGCTTACAGGCGCGGGTGGTATTGGATTGGGCGAGCATTTTTTCTGCGAGCACAAGCCAATACCAGAGCGCCAAGCACAAGCCGATGATAGTTGTAAACCAATCATCGCTATAATATAATAAAAAATACTTAACTTTGCAAGTTCAAAGAGTATTATGGAGAAAAGCACGATCAAATGTATCATCATCGGGAGCGGCCCTGCGGGCTATACCGCTGCCATTTACGCGGCACGCGCTGCGCTCAATCCCGTTCTGTATGAGGGACTTCAGCCCGGCGGCCAATTGACGACGACCACCGTCATCGAGAACTTCCCCGGTTACCCCGAAGGTGTCGACGCCAACCAGCTGATGGCCGACATGCGCGCACAGGCCGTCAACCTCGGCGCAGACGTGCGCCCGGGCATGGTGTCGTCCGTCGACCTGTCAAAACGACCTTTCAAGGTGGAGATCGACGGTGAAGAAACCCTTTGGGCAGAGACCCTGATCATTGCCACCGGCGCGACTGCCAAATACCTGGGACTGCCCAGCGAAGAGAAATTCCGGGGCTTCGGCGTGTCGGCCTGCGCCACCTGCGACGGCTTCTTCTACCGTGGCAAAGATGTTGCAGTGGTTGGCGGCGGCGATACCGCCTGTGAGGAAGCCAGCTACCTGGCCCATCTCTGCAAGAAAGTCTACATGATCGTGCGCCGTAATGTCCTGCGCGCCTCCAAAGCCATGCAGGAGCGCGTCATGCAGACGCCCAACATCGAGATCCTCTGGGAATGCCAGACCCAGGAGGTCCTGGGAGATGCGAGCGGCGTAACCGGCGTCCGTCTTGTCCGGAAGAACGGTGAAACGTTCGAGAAAACCATCGACGGCTTCTTCCTGGCCATCGGGCACCAGCCCCAGTCGGGCCTGTTCAAGGAATGGGTGGAGACCGACGAGAACGGCTACATCCTCACCGACGGCAAGAGTTCCCGTACCAACGTGGAAGGCGTCTTTGCCGCCGGCGACGTGCAGGATCCGCAGTATCGCCAGGCCATCGCGGCTGCTGGCAGCGGCTGCCGGGCGGCCCTGGATGCCGAAAGATACATTTTGTCAAAACAATGAAACCGATGCGCAAACCCCTCTTCCTCGCGGTGATGTCCGCCCTCCTTCTCCTGGCTTCGTGCAAGACCCAGTACGACACCATCCTGTATGGCAACGACACCGATGCCAAATATCAGTTGGCGTTCCAACTGTTCGAAGCCAAGAGGTACGCCAAGGCGGCGGAGGTCTTCGAGGCACTCTCGATGGCCACCCGCGGAACGCCGCAGGACGATACCGTACAGTTCTACTGGGGCTTGAGCAACTACCGATACGGCGACTATGTAACAGCCGAAAGCAACCTCAACCAGTTCGTCAACACATTCCCGCTGAGTCCGTTCAATGAGGAAGCGAAATTCCTTCGCCTCGACTGCCTCTACCATAGCACCTATCGCTACGAACTCGATCCCATGCCCACCTACCGGGCGCTGTCGGAAATGAAAATCTTCCAGGCCGAGAACCCGACCTCCCAATACCGCCAGGATGTGGAAAGGATGATGGACGACCTGAACAACCGCCTCGAGCTGAAGGCCTACAAGGGCGCCTATCTCTACTACCATATGGAAGACTACCAGGCCGCTCATTATGCCCTCAAGAACGTGCTCAAGGAGAATGCCGACAACCGCTACCGGGAAGAGATCCTCTACTATACGGCGATGTCAGCCTACAAGTATGCTCTCAACAGCGTCCCTGACAAGCAGCGCGAACGCTACCTCGTCTTCGTGGACGACTATTTCAACCTGGTGAGTGAATACCCGGAGTCCAAGTATGCAAAGGAACTCGATGGACTTTACAAGAAAGTACAGAAAATATTGAAAAAAGATAACGAGAATGGATAATCAGAAAATCGCCCAGGTGCCTACCAACACCATTACCCGGAATCTGGCGGACTTTGCCGCCCCGACCGGAAACGTCTATGAGAGTGTGATGATCATCGCCAAGCGCTCGAACCAGATCGCTGCCGATATCAAGCAGGAACTCAACCACAAGCTGGAAGAGTTTACCAACTACGCAGACACCCTCGAAGAGACCTTTGAGAACCGCGAACAGATTGAGATTTCCAAGTATTATGAGCGGCTTCCCAAGCCGGTACTCATCGCTACGAAAGAGTTCCAGGACGGGAAGATCTACTATCGTAGGGCAGCAGAGAAAACGGAATAGTCCGTTGCGATGCTCAAGCGCCTGCTCATCGAGAACTATGCCCTGATCGATCACCTGGATATCGCTTTTCCGGGTGGTCTTGTCATTATTACGGGCGAGACCGGAGCCGGCAAGTCCATCTTGCTGGGAGCCCTCTCGCTGGTGCTGGGCGGCCGCAGTGACGTGTCCGTCCTGCAGGACCCTTCGCGCAACTGCGTGGTGGAGGCGGTTTTCGATGATGCGGACGGAGAAAGGTTTTTCCGCCGGGTGGTTACCCCGCAGGGACGCTCGCGCGGATTTATTGACGATGAGCCCGCCAGCGTGGAGATGCTCCGCGCCGCAGCAGGCCGTCTGGTCGACATTCACTCCCAACACCAGCAACTGTTGCTCTCCGAGCGCGATTTCCAGCGCACGGTCCTCGACAGCTATGCGGGCCTCGGCAAGGCCGTAGCCGCCCATGGCCGCTACTACCAGGCCTGGCTCGAGGCCTCACAGGCCTTGCAGGCGCTTGACGAGCGCCTGGCCGCCCTCGAACGGGAACACGATTACCTGGAGTTCCAGTACGGACAACTGGAAGCGGCAGCCTTGCGGGAGGGAGAGATGGAGGCCCTTGATCAGGAGCAGCGACGGCTCTCCGCCAGCGAATCGGTCCGGGAGCAGCTTGCCCATGTGGAACAACTTTTCGAAGGGACCGACGGCTCGCTGGAATCCCGTCTCAAGGAGGCGGCGTCAGCGCTTGACAAAGTTGCGTCGTGTTATCCCGAGTTCGCAGCATTGGGCGAGCGGATCGAATCGGCCCGCATCGAACTCAAGGATGTGCTGGGCGAAGTCAGCAGCCGGAGCGGAAAGGTACAATACGATCCGCAGCGGCTGGAAGAGGTCGAGGCGCGGATGTCGGTGCTCCATGGATTGCTGCGCAAATTCAACGTACAGACGGAAAGCGACTTGATGGCTTTGCGCGATGACTTGTCCGCCCGCTTGGGTGCGGCGATGGACGACCGCCTGGAGCGGGAGCGGCTGGCCGGGCAGGTGGAATCCTGCCGGACGGCCTGCATGGAGTCGGCCAAGGCTCTGCATGCGGCAAGGCTGCAGGCGGCACCGGGTCTGTCGTCCCTGCTGCAGGAGCAGGTCCGTGCACTGGAAGTGCCGCGGGCACGGTTCCAGGTGCAGGTGGAGGAGCGTCCGGATTTTGGCCCGGACGGCTGCGACGAGGTCTGCTTTCTTTTCGATGCCAACGACCGGGGGATGCAGCCCCTGTCAAAATGTGCCAGCGGCGGCGAGCTGTCCCGTATCATGCTTTGCATCAAATCGCTGCTGGCGGAATACCAGGGAATGCCGACCCTGATTTTCGACGAGAT
Source organism: uncultured Bacteroidia bacterium (assembly GCA_902784965.1). GTDB lineage: Bacteria > Bacteroidota > Bacteroidia > Bacteroidales > UBA932 > Cacconaster. The sequence goes on from CACZWU010000006.1 coordinate 44,329, forward strand.
CGACAGCGGCGTCTCCGGCCGTACGGCTGAGAAGATGGGCTGTCTGATTGCCGGGATGGGGGAACGGATGCAGGTGGTGGCCATTACGCACCTGCCACAAGTCGCCAGTCAGGGGACGTCCCACCTGCTGGTTTACAAGGAACAGGGACCGTCGGGCTTGCGTACCGCCATCCGTCCGCTCGACCCGGAGGAACGTGTCCGTGAAATCGCCCGCCTGCTGAGCGGTGCCGACATTACGCCCGAGGCGCTGGCCAACGCCCGGGTCCTTCTGCAAAGAAACAAATCAAAAACAACTGATATATGCGCCTGATCATTCAAGAATCCTATGGAAAGATGTCGCAGTGGGCTGCGGCATACATCGTCAAACGGATCAATGAGTTCCAACCGACGCCGGAGCGTCCCTTCGTATTGGGCCTTCCGACCGGCTCGACTCCCATCGGCACCTACAAGGAGCTGATCCATCTCTGCCAGATCGGCAAGGTCTCGTTCAAGAACGTGGTGACTTTCAACATGGACGAGTACATCGGCATCCCGCAGGACCATCCTGAGAGCTACCACACGTTCATGTGGAGCAACTTCTTCTCCCACATCGACATCCCGGCCGAGAATGTCAACATCCTCGACGGAAATGCCGACGATCCGGAACTGGAATGTGCCACTTACGAGGCCAAGATCGCTTCCTACGGCGGCATCAACCTGTTCATGGGCGGTATCGGCCCGGACGGCCACATCGCCTTCAACGAACCGGGTTCCTCGCTCAATTCGCGTACCCGCGTCAAATCGCTGACCACCGATACCATCATCGCCAACTCCCGCTTCTTCAACAACGACATCAACCAGGTGCCCAAGCGCGCCCTGACCGTCGGTGTCGGAACCATCATGGATGCCGAGGAAGTGATGATCCTGGCCAACGGCCACAACAAGGCACGTGCCCTTGCCCACGCAGTGGAAGGCGCCGTCAACCATATGTGGACCATCTCGGTGCTGCAGATGCACCCCAAGGGCATCATCGTCTGCGACGACGCAGCCACCGTGGAACTCAAGGTCGGCACGGTCAATTACTTCAAGGACATCGAGAAGACGAATCTCGATCCTACTTCGATATTGCGATAGAGAAATCGTCCTTGTCGTACACGAGATTGCGGGTGGCGTGGTTGCGCCATCCGCTATTTTCTTGTTCGCGGACGAAATGGAAATTGCAGTGGAGCAACTGCATCGGGTGCAGGTCGGCGTGGTCGATGAACGCCGTGCCCTGCTGCATCAGCGAGGTGATGAAAAAGGCCAGTACGTCGTGGCCCTGGAAGGCGAAATCATCGGGCTCGGCGTAGTAGAGTGCCCGGTATTTGCGTACGAAGTCCTGGTCGTCGGGGTTACTGTAATCGACGAAATAGGGGACGGAGGTATGGACCGACAGGTTGAACAGCGCGTCGGGATCGGAAGTCTCGTAGTTGCGCACGCGGTTGGTGCACCACACCTGCATGGGGATGTTCTTCTTGGCCAGGGCGTTGAGGGCGCTGATCACCTCGGCGGTGAAATTGCGGTTCTCCGAACCGATGATCACGCGGGCGGGATCGAGCGGCGAAGCACTGCTTACGAGGCCGGGCAGTTCGGTCAGGGAGACCTTCCGATAGGAAATCGACTCGGCGTGGAGCGCTTCCTCGAAACGGGCAATGAGCCCGTCTTCGTTCGTGGCGGTGCTGGTTACCAGAAGGACGGGTCCATGGTTGCGGCCGCGGACGCTGGATACCAGGTTCCGCAGCTGGGTGGTCTGGGAAGCGGGCGCCTGGAAGAAATAGGGATGGCTGTCGGCCAGGGAGTCGGCCTTATGGTCGAGCGGAGAAACCAGCAGCGCGCCTTCCTGGTCGGAGAATGACAGGAAGGGTTCGAGTGTGGCGGCTTCTACGGGGCCGATCACAATGTCGCTTTCCCGGAAACGTGGGTCGTCGATGATGGCGGAGGACCCCTGCTCCAGGTCGTAGACGTTGAGCACCACGTGGGCACCTTTCTCTTTCTGCTCCTGTACGGCCATCAGGGCGCCGCTGTAGAAGTTCAGGAACTGTGTGGAGGCCTTGGTGGTGGCTTGGAAGGGAAGCACCAGCGCGATGCGGATGGGATCTGCGGCCGAGAACCAGCGGACCCGGCGGACCGGGGTCATCGGATCGTCGGGCTGGTCCGGTGTCTCGCTGACTTCGGGCGTGTCGGTCCCGTCGGTCTTTTCGACCTCGGCGATGTCTGCGTCAGTGCGGTAGATCGGGATGAGCAGGGTCTTGCCGCGGAGGCTTTCGGCCCGGCCAAGCCCGTTGTAGGCCAGGATATCATCGGCCTTGACCTTGTATTTGCGGGCAATCGACTGGATGGATTCGAACCAGCGGACTTCGTGTTCGATGACGCGCTCGATCTGGCGGCCGTTTCCGTCTCCGACGGTCTGTAGCTCTTTGTCTTCTTTTGCTTCAGCGACGTCAGCGTTGTCAGCGCGGGTCTCGACGGTCTTCTGCGCTTCGGTTGTCTTGACGCTTTCCTTGATGGGGATGAAGAGGATAGAGCCCGCCTTCAGCCCGTCCTTGAGATCAGGATTGGCTGCGACGAGCTCTTCTTCGGTCACACCGTATGCCTTGCAGATGGAAAATTGCGTCTGCTTGGGAAGCACCTTGTGGACATAGTAGAGTTTCCCTGCGATGTTCGCCTTCTCGGTCGATACGACGACCTCGGGCACCTCGTAGTCTTGGGCATACAGGGCCGGAGCGGCGAGCAGGAGGAACAGGAATATGGCCAGGCGCTTCATAGGCGGGATGCGGGTTTATTCGCTCTTCTTGGTGGTGTTGCGGGTCTTGATGTATTCGGCGTTGAGGCCTTCCACGATCTCCTGGGTGATATCCAGGGCGGGGGCGCCGACGATCACCACGTTGGTAGCGGCGGTGGTGGTCAGGATGGCGGCGAAGTTGTGCTCCTTGTTGTATTCCTCGAGATACGACTGGATGGCAAACATCACCTGGTTGAGCAGCACCTGGCTCTCTTCAGCCAGTTCCTGCTGCTTCTGGGCGGCCTCGTTCTGGAGGTTGGCCTGACGCTGCTGCAGCGCGTTGTTCTGCTGCTCGGCGGCGGAGCGGGTGAGCAGGCCCTTGTTGATCTGGTTTTCAAAATTCTTGATGTCGCTCTCCAGCTTGCGGGCCTTCTTGTTGAGGTCGCTGTCGACGGTCTGGGCCTTGGCTTCGAAGGCGGACTGCAGGTCGCTGTACATGTCGTACTGCATCATCAGGGTGTCGAGGCGGAGATAGACGATGTCGCCGGCCACGGCCTGGATGCTGTCGGTGTTTTCGACGGCTTTGTGATGATTCTTGGGCGTGGTGAGCGTGAGGATCAGGGCAGCCACTGCTGCGACGCAGGCAATGATGCTCAGGATGAGGGGAGTGTTTTTCATTGTATTGGTTAAAATAATTAATAGCCGTGCTTTCGTGCGAACCGCAAATATAAGCATTTTATTTCAACTCTCCCAAATATGCTTGGATGGTCTTCTCCAAACCCAGGTACAGGGCGTCGCTGATCAGGGCGTGTCCGATCGATACTTCGAGCAGCCCGGGGATGTGTTCGTTGAAATAGCGGAGGTTGTCGGTGTTCAGGTCATGACCGGCGTTGAGGCCGAGGCCGAGCCGGACGGCTTCGGTGGCAGCGGCATAGTAGGGGGCGATGGCCTTTTCCGGGTTGGCGGGATAGCCGGCGGCATAGGCCTCCGTATAGAGTTCCACCCGGTCACAGCCCGTTTCCGCCGCATAGCGGATCATTTCGACGACCGGGTCGACAAAGATGGAGACCCGGATTCCGTCGCGTTTGAAGATGCTGCATATCTCTTTGAGGTACTGTAGGTTCCGTTTCGTGTCCCAACCGGCGTTGGATGTGAGGACATTGTTGGCGTCGGGTACGAGCGTCACTTGGGCCGGATGCACCTCCAGCACGAGATCGCGGAAACTGTCGATGGGGTTTCCCTCGATGTTGAATTCTGTGGTAAGGATGGGTTTGAGCGCCCGTACGTCCGCATAGCGGATGTGGCGCTCGTCGGGCCGCGGGTGTACCGTGATGCCCTGGGCGCCGAAACGCTCGCAGTCTACGGCCGCTTTCAGCACGTCGGGCACATTGCCGCCGCGTGCGTTCCGCAGCGTGGCAATCTTATTGATATTTACACTTAATTTGGTCATGACATACAAAATTAATAATTTTGACTTCAATTATGAAAATTGCTTTGTACAATCGCGACCGGAACGACGGAATCGAGGCGGTCAAGCGCCAGCTCCGCGAAAAAGGTGCCACGCTGGTCTGCTATCAGGAAGATTTCTCATCCGCTGAGGACCTGCCGTCCGATACCGACCTGTTCCTGTCACTGGGCGGGGACGGGACCTTCCTCCAGTCGCTCACATTCGTCCGCGACCGGGGTATTCCCGTGGCCGGCATCAACTTCGGCCACCTGGGTTTCCTGACCACGGCGCGGGCTGATGATGCAGAGTGGATCGACGCCCTGCTCTCGGGACGGTATACGGTGGAGGAGCGCAGCCTGCTCCGGGTGACCTGTTCCGCCCTGCCCGAAAGCTTCTATCCCTTCGCGCTCAATGAAGTTTCGTTGCATCGGCGGGGGACAAGCATGCTGCAGGTCAGCGTCCGCATCGACGGCCGGGAATTGCCCACCTACTGGGCCGACGGGCTGGTAGTCGCCACGCCGACAGGCAGTACGGCCTATAACCTGAGTGTGGGAGGGCCCGTGGTGATGCCTACATCCACGGTGATGGTCATCGCCCCGATCGCGCCGCACAACCTCAACGTACGCCCGCTGGTCGTGCCGATGGATGCTGCGGTGGAACTCTGCTTCCGCTCGCGCGGTAATGCCGCCCTGCTGACGCTCGACAACCGTTCCTTCGAGATTCCGTCCGGAACCACCGTGAGCCTCGCGCGTGGGCGCTACGGGCTCCGTTATGTCTCGCTTTCCCACGACAATTTCATCCATGCGTTGCAGACCAAACTCTTCTGGGGGGAGGACCGCCGCAACGCCAACCGATAATCTAAGACAACCTATTATCCCTATGGAAGTACCGCAACATATCAGCATCATCATGGACGGCAACGGCCGTTGGGCCAAGAAGCAGGGCAAGCTCCGGCTTTTCGGACACAACGCCGGCGCGGAGTCCGTCCGCGCCTGCACGGAATATTGTACGGAGATCGGCGTGAAATACCTGTCGCTCTTCGCCTTCTCCGAAGAGAACTGGGAGCGTCCGGCCGAAGAAGTCAATGGCCTGATGCAACTGATGTTCAAATACGTGATCGGCGAGCACGATACCTTCATGAACAACAATATCCGTTTCCGGGTTATCGGCAATTATGAGCATCTGCCCGAAGACCTGATGGCGGCCGTACATCGGGAGGAGGAAGTGACGGCCGGCAATACCCGCATGACGATGATCCTGATGCTCAGCTACAGCGGGAAATGGGACATCCTCCAGGCGGCCCGGCACTATGCCGCTGACTGCCTGGCCGCCGGCCGGCAGCTCCCGCTCGACGAGGCGGGATTCAGCAACTACCTGGCCACCGCCGGCATCCCCGATCCCGACCTGCTGATCCGGACCAGCGGCGAGCAGCGCATCAGCAACTATATGCTCTGGCAAAACGCCTATACCGAGTTTTACTATACACCTGTACTTTGGCCTGATTTTCGCAAAAACGACCTCGAGCAAGCGATTTCCGACTTTAACAACCGTCAAAGAAGATACGGTAAAGTAGAATAAGTCGAAAATTTGTGTAACTTTGTAAGTCTATTCGGTAAGGATTTGATGAAAAAGAAATTTTTAGCGCTGATCGGAGCCATCCTGGCATTTACCGCCCTTTCGGCACAGGATACAGGAACGGTTCCCGTGGTGGTAGACTACAACAATCCCAAGACCTACACGGTCGGGGGCATCTCTGTTTCGGGTACCAAATACCTGGGCGAAAGCCAGCTCCTCTCGGTGCTGGGCATCCGTCCGGGCGACAAGGTAACCCTTCCGGGTGACGATGTATCTGCCGCTATCAAGCGAATCTGGCTGCAGGGCGCCGCTTCCAACGTCGGCCTGTACGTCGATTCCCTCAGCGCCGGCCGTGATACCGCATGGCTGCGCCTCGACATCCAGGAGCGTCCCCGCGTCGTCACCTGGACCTACCGCGGCGTGAAGAACAGCGAGCGCGACGACCTCAAGGAAAAACTCAACCTGCGCCGTGCCACGCCCCTGTCCGAATACGTGAAGGCCTCCTCCATCAAGACCATTAAAGACTACTTCAAGGAGAAAGGCTTTGCCGATGTCGATGTGAACATCCTGGTGGCCAACGACTCGATCATCCGCAACGCCGTGCGCGTGACCTTCGACATCAAAAAGGGCAAGAAGTTGAAAATCAAATCGATTACCTACGAGGGCAACGACGAGATCAAGAAATTCAAGCTCGACCGTTCGATGAAGAAGACCAAGGACGCCAAGTGGTACAACCTCTTCTCATCGAAAAAATTCCAGGAAAGCGAGTATGCCGGCGACAAGGAGAAGATGCTCGAAGTCTTCAACGAAGCAGGCTACCGTGATGCCAAGATTGTCAGTGATTCGCTGTTCCGCTATCCGGAAGACGGACGCCTGGGTATCCATTTCAAGATCGACAAGGGGCAGAAATACTATTTCCGCAACATCACCTGGACAGGTAACTCCGAATATTCCGAAGACGTGCTCAACGAGATCCTCCGCATCAAGAAGGGGGATGTCTACGACGTGGTGACGATGGACAAGCGCCTGTATTCCGGCGAGAAGGAGGGCGACATCTCCGTCCGCAAGCTTTATAGCGACAACGGCTTCCTCTTCTTCAACGTCACGCCGGTGGA
>CACZWU010000007.1 GCA_902784965.1 uncultured Bacteroidia bacterium
ATCCTGGGCATGGACCGTCGCCTGACCGTCTACACGCCCTACGGCTACGAGAACAACCCCAAGAAGAAGTATCCGGTGCTCTATCTGCTGCATGGCGCCGGTGGTGACGAGGAGGCCTGGACCTCAATGGGCCGCACCGCCCAGATCCTCGACAACCTGATCGAGAAAGGCCTGGCCGAGCCGATGATCGTCGTCATGCCGAACGGCAACGCCAACCAGGCTGCCGCCCGCACCCTCAACATCCCGGAGAAGCCCATGGCCAACCGCTGGGATCGCGAGGCCTTCGAGAATATGAGCGAAGCCGAGCGTGACCTCATCATGAACGGCTACGTACGGAGCCTGTGCACGGAGATCGTTCCGTTCATCGAGAAGAACTTCCGCGCCATTCCCAAGCCGTCTTCACGTGCCATCGCCGGCCTGTCGATGGGTGGTGGCCATACCATCTCCGCTTCGATTCTCTATCCGGAACTCTTCGACTACATCTGCCCGCTCTCCGCTGCCGGCAGTGCTACGCCGGAGCAGATCGCAGCCCTCAAGAAAGCAGGCGTCAAGCTCTACTTCCTGGCCTGCGGCAACACGGACTTCCTGTTCAAGGGCGCCGAAGAGATGCATGCCAAACTGAACGAGCAGGGCCTGGACCACGAGTATTTCGTGTCCGACGGCGGCCACGTCTGGAGCAACTGGCGTCTGTATCTCAACACGTTTGCTCAGAAGTTGTTCAAGTAGATTGATTACGCCTCGGGCGGGCTCCGCGGCGGGCCCTCCCAGGGCGCATTGAGAACCCTCGTTGCTGCGAGCACTCGCAACGAGGAACACTCAATGCTCCACCAGGCCATCACACAGCCCGCCGCTACGCCCTTCCCGTCCACGTTTGGAGCCTCCTGCGTGGAGGGACCGGCTAAAAGAAGGGTGACCCGATTAATGGATCACCCTTCTTTATTTTTTGCGTCATGTCGGACTTGATCCGGCATCTCTTCCTATTTGAAGATCAGCGGAACAAACTCGCTGAGGTAGATGCGCCAGTTGCGCCAGATGTGGCCGCCGTCGGTCTCCATGAAGGTGTACGGATACTTGTTCTCGTCGAGCTTCTTCATGAAGTCACGGTTGGCCTGGATCAGGAAGTCGGTGCTGCCGCAGCCGATCCACAGAAGCTTCGGCTTCTTGGAGAAGTACGTGGCCAGCTTCTTGTCGAAATCCTGATAAATCGGACTGACGGAAGTGTCGTTCACACCGATGGCGGCGGAAAACATGCCGGACCAGCCGAAGAGGTCAGGATAGTTGATCGTGTTGTACAGCGTGTGGAAACCACCCATCGAAAGACCGCAGATAGCGCGGGAATCCTTCTTGGCGACGGTGCGGTAATGGCTGTCGATGAACTTCACGACCTCGGGGAAAGAGGTCTCGAAGGTACCTTCCATGGTCTGGGGCAGCTGCATCGTCGGACGGGTGTAGTTGGTGGAGTTCTCCAGCGGAGCGGCCTCCTGCGAGATGTTGCCGTTGGTGAAGACCACGATCATCGGCTTGGCTTCGCCGCGGGCGATGAGGTTGTCGAGGATCTGGGTGGCACGGCCCTGCGTGACCCATGCGTCTTCATCACCGCCGATGCCATGAAGCACGTACAGCACAGGGTATTTGGTCTTTGTGTTCTCCTCATAGCCAGCCGGGGTGTAGACAGTCAGACGGCGGTCGAAACCGGCGGTCTTCGACGGATACCACACCTTCGACACGGTTCCGTGAGGAACGCGGTGGATGGCATACAGGTCGCTGCGCTCCCCTGCCTTCGGCACGAGCAGCACGCTGGTCAGCGAGGCAATGTCGCGGTTGACGAACACGTTGTTGTTGTCGATGACGCTGTTACCGTCGACAATCATCGTATAGGTGTACATTTCAGGCGCCACGACGAACGGCGTGGTGTATTCCCATACACCGCCCTGGCCTTCCATGAGGTCGGCGACACCGGGAGCGTCGTAGGTCATCTTGTTGCCGTTCATCTCGAACTCCAGTTTCTGGGTCGGGAGGAAATCGCCCGTAACCTGGACCTTCACGGCCTTGGGGGCACGGTAGCGGAACGTCACCGTTCCGTCGGGGTTGATAACAGGAGACTCCACGTTGGGACCTCCCCAGAGGGCCTGTTGTGCAAAGGCCGAAACAGTCAGCATAAGAGCTGCGAAAATAACAGTGATTCTTTTCATTTTATTCGGGTTAGATTCCGGATCAAGTCCGGAATGACGAGGCTATTTAAAACTCTCTCCAGCCTTCTGCAAGGCTTTCGGAAGACATTCCTGCCAGAAATTCCAGTAATGAATGCCGGCGCGGGCGATCCATTCGCAAGTCAGGCCCTGTTCCACCATATAGTCGGCCACGGACTCGGCATCGGCGTTGTTGACCGTCGTGTCCTCCGTCCCCACCTCGATGGTGAAACCCGGAAAGACCCTCTTGTCGGACTGGGCGTCGATGAGCGCCTTGAACGATTTGACATCGGTCGCCGGACTCATGGCATACGCATATTTGAACTTGGCGGGATACTTCAGCGCGTGATACAGCGTGCCGTAACCACCCATCGAGAGACCGGCGACAGCGCGCTTGCCGTTGCACTTGTAGAGCTTCTCCACCTGCGGAATCAATTCCTCGTGCAGGTAGGTCTCATAATCTCCCACATAGAAAGTGGTCAGCGCATCGGGCATCACGACGACCATCGGAGAGCCACCCCGGGCCACATAGTCGCGGTAAATGCTTACCAGGTTGCCCTTTTCCGCCCAGGAGTTCTGGTCGTCTCCATAGCCGTGAAGCAGATACAGGAAAGGGAGCGAATGCTGCGGCTCGACGCCTTCCGGCAGCCACACCGTGTACTTCATCTCCCGCTTCATCGCCGAGCTTCGAATGGACTGGTTCTTGAGCAGCAGGGCAGTGACTTCCGGCTCGGGATCCGGTTCTGGCACCGGGCCGCAGGCACTGAGCATGAAAGCGCCCAGTGCCACGACCAGTGCAGTCAGCCAGCGTGTCTTCCTGAAGAAACGTACCATTACGGAATTTCGCAAACAAAGGTATAACCCGTTGATCCTACGAACGTGTAAAGGCCATTCGCATACGATACGGTAACGGTCTCACCGGCATTGATATCGATACGGGCACCGTCCTTCATATAGAAGGAGCCGCCGGAAATGCCCCAGTCGGGGAAGTTGTAGCCGTTGCAGACCAGACCCGGCTCGGAAGCATACTCCTGGCAATCGTACGTTCCTGAAAGATCCGTTTCGCCGTCAGCCAGCAGGAGTTCGAAAACCGCGACGATGGCATCACCGTCAAACATCGTAACCGTATGCTTCATCACGGTGCTGCCTTCAGCCACAGGCGCGATGCCTTCCGTGGCAGTGAAAATGACCGGTTCATCACCACCGCCCGGCGTATATTCCGGACCGGCAGCGGAGAAGGAATAGCCCGTGGAGCCCTTGAATTCATAGGCACCCTTGGCCAGTTTCTTCACTTCGAGGGTCTCACCGGCATTGATATCGATACGGACACCGTCCTTCATATAGAAGGAGCCGCCGGAAATGCCCCAGTCAGGGAAGTTGTAGCCGTTGCAGACCAGGCCCGGCTCGGAAGCGTATTCCTTGCACTCATAGGTACCGGCAAGTTCGTCGTCACCTTCTGCGAGCAGCAGCTCGAAAACGGCGATCAGGGCGTTGCCCTCCGTTATGTGGATGGTGTGCTTCATCACCGAGCTGCCTTCTTCGAGCGGAGCGACCGATTCCGTATAGTCATACTCGATCGAGGGGCCGGACGGCGTCAGTTCAGGAATCTCACCCGTAAAGGTAGCCCAGTTCGGATAGGTTTCCTCACTGCCCCAGGTGATGGTATATTTCGAGCCCTTCTTCGTCACGGTGATGGGTTCCGTGTTGATGTACGTGACGGTAGGCCATTCCCACCAGCATGTACCCCAGTGCATGATACCCATTCCCCATTCGCTCAGGTCGTACTCGTAACCGGGAGCGTACTGGAAAGGACCTACGTTGTCGTGATCGACGGCGGGCAGATAGACACCCTCGGCCAGGAAGCCGTCGGCGCTGTAGACGTCGGCCGTCAAGGCATAGCCGTCGCCCTCGGGCGTACCCATCATATCGAGTCTCATATCGTCGGTACCCAGTTTGAAGGTCACGGTGTTGTTGCTGTTGACCTGTGCGGCCAGCAGTTTCGTCAGCACCATCGGCTCCGGATCGGGTTCAAAGTGGAGATTGCCGGTCCAGGAGATTTTATAAGCAGCACCGCCCACTACGAAGAGAATGGCTTTGATGCGGTAGGAATCCCCTTCCTGCTGCGTTACGGTGATGGTACCGGTTTCGACCTGCGTACCGTTGACCGTAGTCTTGCCGAGGATGAAGTTACCTTTCTTGGCGGTGGCTTCCGGAGCCTCGGTATAGGCGTTGGAGGTCAGGCAGTAGGAATCACCGATGAGCGTAGCCTTAAGCGTAACGGAGCCGCCCAGGTGGAGGTCGAAGAAGCGTTTTCCGTCGACTTTGTAGGCATCACAGCTGACGATGGAGAAATCTTCCCCTACTGTTGGAGGCGTGAAGATGCCCTCGAGCGGATCGAGCACCGACGTCTGGCAGGAGGCCAGGCCCAGGAGCATCATAGCGAAAAGGAATATTTTCTTTTTCATAATAATCTCAGTTTTTGACGATTAATAGCCCGTATTCTGATCGATATTGGGATTCAGGCGTTTCTCGGTAGCAGGATAAGGAAGCCTCTCGTGCTTGCCAGGCTTGAAACCATAGGTAGGATTGCCGCAAGGGACGTACTTGACTTGTCCGTTGACCTGCAGCTCAGGATATGTCTCGCCGTTTTTGGCCATCTTGGAACCTTCGCCCCAACGGAGCAGGTCCTGGAAGCGGGTGCCTTCGCCGAAGAGTTCGAGACGTTTCTCAATCTTGATATCGTCGAGGGTGACACCATTCTTGGGCGGCAACTGGGCACGGGAACGGACCATATTGAGATACTCCGCTGCTTTGCCGACATTGCCGGCGGCCAGATGAGCCTCTGCACCGCACAGCAGTACTTCAGCGTAACGCATCCAGACAGTGTTGGCCATATAGACAAAGTCGTTGCCCATACCACGCTCTTCAGCCAGGATGCGGAGTTTCCACATAAAGTAGCCTTCACCGATCACAGGGCTCTTGAGCGTAATGCCCAGTTCGCTGTTAAGCTGGTCCAGTGTCTTGAGAGAGTTGTTCAGACGATAACCGTTCACACCCTCTTCCTTCACGAAATCATCATACAGACTCTTGGTCGGAACGCGGAAGCCCCAGCCGGTATTCATGATCGGCGTGTCGGAAGGCCAGTTCATCTTGTCCATACGCCAGTTGGTCATCAGGGCGTACATCGAGAAGTTCTGGAAGGAGTCGTTGTCGTCGTGGATGCGGTTGCTCTCGAAGAGGATCTCGCTGTTGTGCTTGTGGGAAGCACGGTGAATCTGGCTGAAGTCATCCAGCAGCGCGTACTTGCCCGAATTCACCACGGCGTCGAACTGGGCGGCGGCTTCGGCATTCTTGCCCTGCCACAGATAGACCTTGCCGAGGAGCGCCTGGGCGAACTGTTTGGTGACACGCCAGGTATCGGTGTCACCGACGCCGTTCTTCTCGGCCAGCGCGCCGGATGCGATGGCCTCGGTGAGGTCCTGCTCCATCAGGCCCCAGAGTTCCTCGTCGGAACCGTTGTACACGTTGTACTCGGACGGAGCCAGTTCATGGTCCACCACCGGCGGATTGCCCCACATCGTCTTGAGGTCGAAGTAGGCGAAGGCACGGAAGACCTTGGCCTCGGCGCGGGCCTGGCGGGCCACTGCGCCCTTTTCCTCATCGACGTGACCCAGGATGACGTTGGCCTTGTAGATCAGGGTGTAGTACGTCGTGAACATGCTCTGGATGTAGTCCTCTTCTGCGTCGAAGGTGAATTCATTCAGGTGTTCCAGGTTGTTGTTGTCACCCCGCATCGAACCGCCTGCCCAGAAATCATCGGTCAGCATCGCCTTGCAGAGTTTCACGTTGTATTCCCAGCCGCGGACCTCCAGATACATCGCCACAGTGGCCGACGTAATCTGGTCATCCGTCTGGTAATAGGTATTATAGTCCAGCACGCCGTGCTGCGGGATGTCCAGCAGATTGGAGCAGGAGGTCAGGCAGAGGGTGCAGATCGCTGCGACAGCAGTCAAAAATATATTTCTCGTTTTCATAAGGCTGTCAGAATTAGAAAGTGATGTTTACACCGAAGACGACCTTCTTGGCGGTCGGATAACTGCCCTTGTCGACACCGAGTCCACTTCCGGTACCCGTGATCTCAGGATCGAAGCCCGGATATTTGGAGAAGGTGAAGAAATCGTCGAGGGAACCGTAAATACGCAGATTGTCCACGAAGAATTTCTTGGTGAAGTGCTGCGGGAGGGTGTAACCCAGCTGGATCTGTTTGATCTTGGCATAGCTGCCGTCAAACACGACACCGTCGGAGGTCAGGAACTGCTGCCAGTTCGAGGCGTTGGCCGCCGGCATCGTACCGTTGGTATGGGTCGGGGTCCAACGGTCTTCCGTGAGGAAGCTCAAGCGGTTGGACGGATAGTCGACCACGGTGAGGCAGTTGTAGATCTTGCTGCCGGCCGCACCGGTCAGGAAGACCACGGCGTCGATGCCCTTCCAGGCAGCCGTGAGCGTGACACCGAAGTTGACTTTCGGAATACCGGAGCCCAGGTCCATCTTGTCGGCCTGCGTCACGTCGCCGCTGCCGTCGAGATCTTCGAACATCGCGTCGCCCGTGGCCGGGTCAATGCCGATGAAATGATAGCCATAGAAATGCCAGGCGGGATAGCCTTTCTCGAAGCGGGTGATCGTACCATAGTTGCGGACACCCACACCGTCGATACCGTCAGAGAGCGTCTCGTGGATGTAGGTCACCCGGTTCTTGAGGGTCGAGAGGTTTCCGCTGACGCTGTAGTGGAAGTCACCAACCTGGTCGCGCCACTTGAGCTCAAACTCGAAACCGGTGTTGAGCACGTTGCCGGCATTCACCGGAGAAGCGGTGACGCCCACCACGGTGGACGGCGTGATACCTGTCACGATGAGGTCCTTGGTCATCTTGCGGAACCAGTCGACGCTGAAGGTCAAGCGGTCACGCAGGAAGCGCATATCGACACCGAAGTCGAGCTGCTCGGAGGTCTCCCACTTGAGCTCGTCGTTACCGGAGGAAGAAGGCGCATAGCCGATGAGGTAGATCGGCGAAACGCTGCTGATCGGATAATTGCCCGTCGAAGCGATTACGTTGGCGTAGCGGTAGCCGTAAAGGCCGGCGAGAGAACCGTTCTGGCCCCAGGAACCGCGCAGTTTCAAATAATTGATAGCCCGCTTGGCATTCGCGAAGAAATCTTCTTCGGAGATCGTCCAGCTGGCGGATACGGAGGGGAAGTAACCCCAGCGCATCGGTTTCGGCAGAATCGAAAGGTCGGCTGCATCCGCACGGAAAGAAGCCTGTACATTGTATTTGCCCATATAGTTCCAACCGGCACGCGCGAAGTAGGAAAGTTTGCGGGAGATGCCAGGTTCGGCACCGGACACCGAAGGAACCGCATTCGCGGAATGATAGGCGAAATAGTAGAAGAGCGGATTCTTCTGCTTCACACCGAGGTCATCGTCGCTGCCGCGGTACGAACCGCTCACATTGTAACTGCGGCTGTTGGAATAAGAGGTACCGACCATCACGTTGACGTTGTGGCGTCCGAAGTTCTGGTTCCAGTTCGCAAAATTCTCCCACTGGTAGTAGATGGAGTTGCTGCTGGAGCCCGAGAGGCCGATGTAATTCTGATAGGCGTTCTGGTTCACGTAGTAATCCAGGGAATAACCGTAGCTGTCGGAAGCCGAGAAGCGGTAGCCCACACGGGAAGTAATGGTCAGGTACTTCCAGGGCGTGAAGTTAAGGGACGTGGAGCCGTTGATATTGAAGCCCTGCGAGGTGCTGTAGTCACGGTCACGCATAATGCGCGGGTTGACGTTCTCGGAAGGGTTGAAGAAGGAGATGCCATAGTAGTTGCCCTTCTCGTCCTGCATCAGCGTGCGGCCCTGCGCCAGATAATCCTTCATGAAATCGGGCAGATTTTCCGGAGTATAGGTCGTCGGGGTGAGCGGATCGAGCTGCAGGGCGGACAGCACCGCGGAACCATAGTCGGAACCCTCGGAAACGCTGCGTGCCTTGTAGTACTCCACCTGATTGTTGGTCTGGACTTCCATCCAGGGTTTGAACTTCCAGGAGCCGTTGACCATCGAAGTGATGCGCCTGTACACGTCGGCATCACCGGCGAACATACCGTTGTTGTTGAGGTAAGCAGCGGAAACATAGAGGTTACCACGATCGTTACCGGCCGAGAAAGACAGGTTGTGGTGGTGCATCAGGGAGTTTTCATAGGAATAGGCGAGCCAGTCGGTGTTGGTCACGAAGTCCCAGTTGGCGTAGAAGTCCTGCATGCTGTAGCGGCCGTTCTCAATGAAGTACTGCATATACTGCTCGGAGTTCATCACCTTCGGGATATGGTTGAGACTCTGGGATGACAGCTGGTAGGAATAGCTGATCTTGCCGTCGCCCTGACCTCTACGGGTCGTGATCATGATGACGCCGTTACCGGCTTCTGCGCCGTAGATAGCGGCGGAAGCACCATCCTTCAGCACCTCCATGGACTCAATGTCGTTCGGGTCGATGCCGGCGATGGAATTGGTACGGCGGCCGTCCACCACGTACAAGGGATTGGACGAACCGTTGGAAGAAATACCACGCACCTGGACGCTCGGCGCCGCACCCGGTCGGGCGGATGCCGAGAACACCTGGACACCGGCCGTCTTGCCCTGGAGGGCCTGTTCCGGCGTTGCGATCGTACGGTTTGCGATGTCTTCCTGCTTCACCTGCGAAATGGCACCGGTGACGTCGGATTTTTTCTGGACACCGTAGCCCACGACGACCGTCTCTTCGAGCATTTCAGTGTCGGGGAGCAATTTGACGTTGATGGTCATCGTCTTTTCGGCCACGAAAGTCTGGGCCTTGAAACCGATGTAGGAAAACTCGACGACGGTACCGGCAGGGACGGTGATGGAATAATTACCGTCAAGGTCGGTGGCCACGCCGTTCGTGGTTCCCTGCTGAATGACGCCTACACCCATAAGCGGTTCGCCGAAATCGTCGACGACCGTACCGGAGAGCGTCACCTGAGACTGAGCGAAGAGCGCACCGCTGACCAGGAGGGCCAGACAGGCGATCGTCAGCCTTTGAAAGAGGGATTTTCTCATAAATAAAGGTTTTTTAGGTTAATTATTGGATTGTTGCTTCGATATTCAGAATCATCTTTTTAGGGTAAGGCTCCCAGGTGGGCATATCCTCTGCCTCCGGGGTGCCCGTCTTGGCAAAATTTGTCCAGAGACGACTGATGCGATGGCCGAGTTCTGCTGCTTCGGGGCCGCCACCGGTCAGGGTGCGGTGCAGGACCACATTGTCGAACACGAAAGGAATCTCCATGCAATGGGTGCTGCCGAACGCGCCGTCCAGTACGGGAGATTCCCAGGTAAATTGATAGAGGTATACGGGAGCGCAACCGGCTGCAGTGCGGTCAGCAGCCTGCTGGAGGGCCAGCGGCTTGAAGATCGGATCCTCGCGGTCGCGCGTGAATTCGTGATAGGTGGTGCCGATGATTACCGGGATGTCTTTCGACAGCGCCAGGGCTTCCAGGGTCGCGGGCTGCGCGGGGATGATCTCGCCGTCCACCACGGGCACCTGTCCGTACAGGATGGCCGAAAGGATATTCTCGGGAAATACGCCATCTTTCTGCGCCTCTTCCCGGACGGCAGCAATGGCGCCGTTGTAGGCGGCCAACAGATCGTCATAGGGCACCTTCTCAATTTCGCTTATGCGCGAGGGATTCAGGTTCAGGGCTTCGACGGTCTTGGCACCTACGCGGCGGGAATACTTGGGTTCCATCAACTGCGTGATGGAGCCGCTCTGGACGATGGCCTTGTTGAACAGGCCTTTGGCCGAAGGCATCGCCATCAGGGTGGAAACTTTTCCGCCACCGCCCGACTGGCCGAAAATCGTCACGTTGGACGGATCTCCGCCGAACTGGGCGATGTTGTCACGCACCCATTCGAGCGCCTTGACGATGTCCATCATGCCCAGATTGCCGCTATGGGCATATTTGGCACCATAGGCCGACAGGTCGAGGAAACCCAGCACGT
Source organism: uncultured Bacteroidia bacterium (assembly GCA_902784965.1). GTDB lineage: Bacteria > Bacteroidota > Bacteroidia > Bacteroidales > UBA932 > Cacconaster. Next base: position 10,248 of record CACZWU010000007.1, read on the forward strand.
TGAGCCGGTGGTTGAGCGACACCACGACCACGCCGTGGTCGCGGGCCAGGTTGGTGCCGTCATAGCCGATCTGCTCCTGGCCGCTGCCAGCCCGGAAACCGCCGCCGTGCAGCCATACCATCACCGGACGCTTGCCGTTGTCCCTGATACCGGAAGTCCAGACATTGACGCGCAGGCAGTCCTCATCGGGAAAACCGTCGTCCCAATGCATCGCGAAAGCCTGGTTGTCGTCGTACCACCCCATCCGCTTGTCCTGCGGGCAGGTCGGACCGTAGGCCCGGCTGGCACGGACTTCCGTCCAGGAATCGGGATCTTCGGCCGGCATGAAGCGCGCTGCCTTGGCATAGGGAATGCCCTTGTAGATATAAACGCCGTCGTCGATGTAACCGGCTACGGGGCCGGATACGGTCTGGACGGTCGAAGCCTTGGTGGAAGTCTCCAAGGCGGCCGGAGCGGCCGTCTGGGTCCGTTCGCCGGACGGACCGCCGCAGGCTGCGGTCAGCACGACCGCAGCCGACAGCAATACAACTGATTGAAGTTTTCTCATAATGCAACCAAAAACTTATGCAAATTTCGTCAATCCCTTCCGCAAAGTCTTTTTCTCCCTTACAACTTCTTGCCTGTGCGTACGGATTGCCTGACAACTTTGTTCAAATATCTTCCTATTTGTTAAAAAAACAGGCAAAATCTCTTGATTTTTATTTATTTTTGGCATATGAAACGTTTTGTGACCCTTCTTTGTCTCCTTCTGTGCCTGAACGCCTGCCAAAACGAGCGGAAACCCGGAAGAAGCATCCGTCATAACAGTGGCGCCGTAGTGTCCGACGTCCTCTCCAACCAGAAAGTCAACGCCTTTACCGAAGACGCCGACGGACATATCTGGATTGCGACCGCTCGCGGCCTCAACAAATACAACGTCCACGAATACCACCAGTATTTCTGCACCGACGACACGCTCGGACTGCCCGACAACCAGATCAACGATGTCCACTGCGACCGGAATGGACGCCTGTGGGTAACGACGGTCAACGGGGTTGCCCTGCGCACGGAAACGGGAGACTTCCGGCGCATACCCTACGAAGGTAATTTCGGCAATTTCCGGGAAGTCCTGGAAACCCCCGACGGGAGGATCCTGATGAGCAACGCGGTTTCCCTCTTCGCGTTCGATCCTGAAACGGAGACCCTCAGAACCGTGGTGGCCGACTACAACGCCTTTGGTCTCCCTGCGGAGACTTGGGTAGGCGACCGTCTGTACAGCATTGACGGCCGGACAACGCTCAAGGCCTACAGCAGCCACGACTTTTCCGTCATCGAAAGCATCCCGCTCCCCTTCAACGCCTACCACATCTGCCACGTCGGAAACGGTGAGATCTGGCTCTCGGGCGTCGGCCGGCTGCAGATCTACGACACCCGCACCGGCAGCTGGAAAGCGCTGCCCGAATCCATCCGGCGTGAGAAAGGCATCACGGGCGGCGACGTCGACATCCTCTTCTCCGTCGATGACAACACGCTCTTGCTCAATGTGATCGGGAAAGGGATGTATTGCTGGCAACGCAACATCGACCGCGTCCTCTTCCAAGACGATCCAGGATTTCCCTATGAAATTCCCGGCACCGAAATCCGCACCATCTTCCGCGACAGTCACCAGAACCTCTGGTTCGGCACCGTCGACCAGGGATACACTACCAGTTACCACTACCGCGACGGGTTCAACAACAACAAACATCTGACCGCCGCTTTCGACCACAAGACCGTTGTGTCCCTCTGTTGCGACAAAGCCGACAGGCTCTGGATTGCGACGATGACCGACGGACTGTGGATGCGTGAGCCGGGCACGGAGCAGGTCCGACGCGTGGACGTCTCGCATCTGGTCCCCGATGCGCACATCGGCTACCTCCGTTGCGGTAAGGTCTTTTGCGACACGGAAGGGGAACTCTGGCTGCTGTTCAGCGATAAATACCGCGTGGTGCGCTGCCATTATGCACAGGGACGGCTCCAACTCATCGACAGCTTCTTCTTCACCCACCCCGCCGCCATCGCCCAGGACGACCAGAGCCGTATCTGGGTGGGCGGCAACGCTTTGGATCTGGCTCGCTACGACAAGGCCACAAGAAGCGTCACTGACGTTCCTTACACCGATAATTCTGACTGGCCCGTCGTCTCCGACCTGATGCTCGCAGAACCCGGCCGGATGTTCGTGGCCGCCAACGGCACGAAACTGTTGCAACTCAACACGAATACGGGCCTGATAACCCCCGTTGCACTGTCGGAAGAGGAAACGAGAAACTGCATCAGACGCTCCGTCCTGATCCCCAACGTGCTGTTCCGCGACAGCGGCGGCGACCTGTGGGTCGGAACCATCGCCAACGGCCTGCTCCGGCACGATTACCAGCATAACCTCACTGAACCTGTACCCGGAGCGCCCTGCGACGACATCTGCGCCATCCAGGAAGACCGCCAGGGCAATGTCTGGGTCTCGACGATGAACGGGCTGGGCAAATACGACCGGACCATCAACCAATTCGTCAACTATTACGCGGCTGACGGTATCGGCGGCAACCAGTTCTCCGACCGGGCCGCCTGCCTGCTAGGCGACGGCACCCTCATCTTCGGCGGCACCCACGGCCTGACCGTCTTCAACCCCATCGATGTATCGCAGCGCCGCACCGTGCCGCTGGTGTTCGAAGACCTGAAGATCCACAACCACCTGGTCGAACCCGGCCCCGATGCCCCCATCAGCCGGGAGCTTTGCACGAAACCCGACATTATCCTCCGGCAGGACCAGAACGGATTCAGCATTTCTTTCGCCGCGCTGGACTACAGTGAGCACGAACGCTCCCATTACTATTATATGATGGAGGGCTTTGACCGCTATTGGATCGATGCAGGCAACAACCACGAAGCCTACTATGCCAATCTGCCCGCCGGACGCTACCAGTTCCGCGTACGCATTACCAACAACAACCGCAGCATCGTCGAGACCGAGGACTACCTCAACGTTCGCGTACTGCCCCCTTGGAGCCAGACCTGGTGGGCCATCGTGCTGTTCTTCCTGCTGGGAATGGGCTTCCTGGCCATCCTCTGGCTGCTCTTCCGCCGCATCCACCGGGAGCGTGCCCAGCACGCCGCACACATCCGCGAAGAACGTGAACAGCGGGAGAAGGCCCAGATGGAGAAAGAGCAGGAGCAGCGGATGAGCAAGATCCAGATGAACTATTTCTCCAACGTGGCGCATGAATTCCGCACCCCGCTGACCATGATCGCCGGTCCGGTGGCCGAGCTGGCCGAATCGGAAGGCGTCAAGGGACGTGACCGGAAATTGGTGGGCATCATCCAGCGCAATGCCAACTGGATGCTTTCGCTGGTGGGCCAGCTGCTCGACTTCAACCGCATCGGGAACAACAAGTTGCAGCTGAAAGTAGCCAAGACCGATATCGTAGCCCCGCTGCAGAATACGGTGGAGCTATTCCGCTTCAACGCCGACTCCAAGAAGATTGAACTTTCAGCCGTCGGGCTCGAAGAGCCGCTCGTGATGTGGGCAGATGTCGACAAGGTGCAGAAAATCACCATGAACCTGCTCTCCAACGCAATGAAATACACGCCGTCCGGCGGGAAAGTGACGCTTTCCTTCGACGTGTTGCCCCGTGAAGAGCTGACGGACCTCTTCCCGTTGACGGACAAGGATACCGACCACCAGTATGCCTGCATCGCCGTTTCCGACTCAGGCAGCGGCATCGCCGAAGAAGAGCTCGAAAAGATTTTCGAGCGTTTCTACCGCTCCGGCGAGCAAAACAAGTCGATGGGGTCCGGCATCGGCCTATTTTACGCCCGCGCGCTGACATCCCTTCATCACGGTTACCTCAAGGCATGGAACCGTCCGGAAGGCGGCTCCGTGTTCCGTTTCATCCTTCCGGTCAGCGGATCGTCCTACACGGAAGACGAGCGCACGGAACGGCAGCCGGAGATCGTCCCGGTCTCCGCGCCGCTCGTTCCGGATATGCCCGCAGACGAACCGGAAGGCGGCCAGCGCCTCATCGCCGTCGTGGACGACGACATCGACGTGGCCAACTACGTGAAAGTTCTGCTACAGCCCAACTATCGCGTGAACGTCTATTTCGATGCGGATTCCGCACTGACAGGCATGGCCGCGGAAGTCCCCGACCTGGTAATCAGCGATGTGGTGATGCCCGGAAAGAGTGGTTACGAGCTCTGCGAGGCCATCAAGGGCGACCTGCAGCTGAGCCACATCCCGGTGATCCTGGTTACGGCCAAGGTGGCAGTCGAGAACCAGGTCCAGGGCCTGACCAAGGGGGCCGATGCCTACGTCACCAAGCCTTTCCAGCCGGCCTACCTGCTGGCGCTCGTCAAGTCGTTGCTGAGCAACCGCGACAAGATGCGTTCCCAGCTGGGTTCGGTTACCTCGACCGACGCCATCGAGCCGGAAGCCCTCTCCCCGCGCGACGCCGCTTTCATGAAGCAGCTCTACGACCTGATGGAGAAGGAGCTGGACAACACCGACCTCGACATCACGCGCATCACCGAGATGATGAAGATTTCCCGTACGAAATTCTACTACAAGGTGAAAGGACTCACGGGCGAGAACCCGTCGGTCTTTTTCAAGCGCTACAAGCTGAACCGTGCCGCCGACCTCCTGAAGGAGGGCAAGTACAACATGTCGGAAATCGCCTACATGACCGGCTTCAACACCCTCTCCCACTTCTCAACCTCCTTCAAGAAACAGTTCGGCGTTCCGCCGTCCGAGTACGTCGGCTAGAACAGCCTCTCTGACCCCGTTATTGCGCAAGGTGCTTCCTGCGCAGGGCTGACAGCGTTGCTCCTCAAGGCTCGCGGCAGCGCGGAATTGCTTACGGGGCGCTGCCCCGAACCCCGCCGCTCCGGCCTTGCTATCACGCGGGCTAACCCTGCCCGGCCTCCGCTAGCGGCTGATGCCGCTTTCCGTCCCTTGACGGCGAACTTCTCCCTTTTAGCCGTCGCTACGCTCCGCTAACGGTCGAAGAACCTGCGCCGTCACGAGACGGGACTCCCGCTTGGCCGCGTATTTCCTGCCGCTCGCAAATCGTCGCCCCGCTGTCACCCCTGCTGCTATTCGCACCTCTGCACTTAGCGCGGGTGGCGTAGATGATATGATACCGTATCCGAAAGTCCCGGATTTAATGCTTGTCGAAATTCAGATAGACGCAGTTGACTCCGCTGGCATAGCGGTAGTTGACATCCCGGCAGAAGCCTTGCACGATGCGGAGGCTCAGTGAATCCGGTGTATGCTGCCCATATCCGCGCAGGGGATTGAAAGCCTTTCCCGCCGCCTTGACCAGGATCGTGAAACGATGGTCGCCGTCCACAATCCCCACATCAAAACTGCCCTTGAGCCCACAGGACTGCCCCATCTCCAGCTGGTGCAGCATCATCTCTTCCACACAATGCGTGATGGCCGTATTCTCATGCTGGGGAAGCCCCATCGCCTCAAGCCTTTCGCAGAGAAGAAGAAATGGCCGCGCAACGCTTCCATTGGAATAAGCCACGCTCACGGTAAAAGAATGACGCGTGTCGCCTACGGGGATAAGCCAGACCGGATGCAACTTCCCTTCCCTTCTTGAAAGAAGGGCAGAAGTCGCCAGTCCCCCCAGCATGGGGAGCAGCATTCCCAGCGGCAGCGCCACCCACAGATTCCAGCGGGAAAAGGCCAGCGCAAGCGGCAGGATACAGATGACGATGCCTGCCTGCAGCAAAGCGGCCAGACGCCCCCGCTTCACCAGCAGAAAAGCGTTGGCCTGCGTCATCAGCACCGTAGCAGGAAGAAAGACGCCACTGAAAATGCGAAGCGGGGCGGCCGAAAGCTGCGCAAGCGCCTCATCGGCCCCGAAGAGCGACGCCACCCCTGCAGGAAAAGCCAGCAGCAAAACGGATGCGCCAAGTGCCAGCCCCAGCGACAGCCTCAGAATCACAGTGATGAGCCGTCCCACACCATCCCAGTCCTCCTCCCCGGACAGAATGCCGCCCAGTCCCGTTATGGTACCACCCGTCGCGGTGAGCACCAGCATATAGATCATCAGCAACTGCATACAGATGCTCAGGGTGAACATCCCGTCCGCCCCCAGCATACGCAGAACCAGGGTATTGAGTCCCAGATTGAGGAGGATCATAGAAACGCCCGTCATGGCTGCGGGGGTGCCACGAGACAGGATTTCCCGGATATGATGGCGGATACCGGTCCATTCAGGCCAGGATAAACGATAAGGACGAGGCTCCCGCAACAGGTACGGAACCATCACCAGAAAGCCCAGAAATGCCGCTGCGGAAGTACCTGCAGCCGCTCCCCGGATGCCCATCTCCAGTACGCGTACAAATAGAATATCCAGGGCCAGGTTCAAGACCCCGAATATTCCAACGAACCAGGCGACCAACCGTGGACGCCCGCTGATCTGGACGAACTGGCTGCCCGCGCAGGCAAAAAGGCCGAAGAAACTTCCTGCAAAAGCAAAAGGAAGATACTCCTGCAGCATAGGCTGCAAACGCGCGTCCTGGGTTATGAGGAGGGAAACAGGTCCCGCAAAAACGGCCAGAAGGGCCGTAAAGAGGCCGCTGACGAGCAGGGCCGCCGCCAATCCCACTGTGAGTATCCGGTTTACCCGACTGTAATCCTGGTTTCCGAAGGCCGGTGCTATCAGGAGCGTCGTTCCCATCAGGAGGATGGTTCCTGGCAGCATCAGAATGTTTACGAGCGGAAGGGCCAGGATGATGACCGACACAGCATCGGCCCCAATGAACTGCCCTGCCACCATACTGTCTATCGTGCTGTTAAGCTGGATGATAATGCCGGCAAAAATAGCCGCCGCCAAGTAATGCCTCAGCGTATGGCGAATGATGTGAGAATTCCGGACCGGCAGCAACGGGCGTGAGATTTTTCGTTAAAAAGGAAGCCCGGCTTGACGGAAAGTACAGGCCGGGCTTGATGCTCAATGTAGGATTACTTCACGACGATTTCCTGGATAGGCTCGGCGGGAAGCAGGACGCGGTGGACGGGCCAGCTCTGCGGTTTGGCGAGTTTGAAGGGAGCCGAGCAGCGGATGTCGGTCGAGGAGGCGCCGAACAGGGCGTTGTAGTTGCCGGCAGCCGTCTCCCAGGCAGAAGTGTTCTCGTTGAAGGATGCCAGGTTGTACGGATCGATGGTGATGGTCACGGTCTCGGAGGCTCCGGGCTTCAGCGCTTTCGTCTTGGCAAAGCCCTTCAGTTCGTAAACGGGTTTGACGAGGCCGCCGTCAGGGGCCGTCACATAAAGCTCGACGACTTCCTTGCCGGCGACGGAGCCGGTGTTGGTCACGGTGACGGTAGCCGTCACGGTGCCGTTCTTCTCAACTTTGACGAGCGGTTTGCTGTAAGCGAAAGTCGTGTAGCTCAGGCCATAGCCAAACGGGTAGGACACCTTCTTGCCAGCGGTCGCGAAGTAACGGTAGCCCACCCAGATGCCTTCAGCATAGTCGGTGTAGGTCACGTCCTTGACCGGACGACGGCTCACGTTGCCTCCCAGCAGGGCTGCCAGGTCGATGCTGTTACCGCCGCGATAGTTGTGCGGGAAATTGAAGGACGAAGGGATGTCGAAGTAATTGACCGGGAAGGTCATCGGGAGCTTGCCCGAAGGATTGGCTGCACCGCAGAGCACGTCTGCCACGGCCAGGCCACCTTCCTGACCCGGTGTCCAGGCCAGCAGGATGGCATCGGGAATGTGCTTCCAGGAAGCGGTCTCGATGACACCGCCGATGTTCAGCACAACTACGAGCTTCTTGCCGGCTGCGTGATACACGTCGGCAAGGGTCTGCATCAGTTCGCGTTCCAGGCCCGTCAGGGTCCAGTCTCCGTCGGCGGCCTTGCGGTCGTCGCCCTCGCCGGCGTTGCGGGAGATGGTCAGCACAGCGATGTCAGTCACCGGCTGTTTCTTCTCGATGAAACCGCGGGAGATGGCCATCTCGGGAACCACAGGGTCACCGAGCAGGATGCCCATTCCGTTGTCGGCCGCATTGTTGCGCAACTGCGTCTTGGTAAAGGCGATGTACTGTTCATACCAGGTCTGGGTGTCGGCGTCCACTTCGAGGCCATTGGCCTTGAAACCTTCGGCGACATTGCGGACATAAGCCTTGTTCACGTTTCCCGAGCCCGTACCGCCGGCAATGAAGTCGTAGGAACCTGTGCCGTAAAGGGCTACCTTCTTTACATGGGAGAAAGGCAGTACGCCGTTGTTCTCGAGGAGGACCAGACCTTCGGGGGTCGCCTCGCGGACGAGTTGGGCGTGGGCCTTCAGATTGGGTTTGTTGGAGAATTTGTAACCCTGGAAACGCGGGGTGCGCACGATGTATTCGAGCATACGGCGCACGTTGGCGTCAAGCTGTTCCTGCGAGATACGGCCGTCCTTGACACCGGCGATGATGCGCTCAATCTCATTTTCCATACCGGGCTCCATCAGGTCGTTGCCGGCATTGACGGCTGCCACGGTGCCTTCCTTGTTGCCCCAGTCGGTCATCACAATGCCGTTGAAGCCCCACTCGTCACGAAGGACGGTGGTGAGCAGGTCGTGGCTCTGCTGGGTGAAGGCGCCGTTGAGTTTGTTGTAAGAGGACATGACGGTCCAAGGATCGGACTCCTTGACGGCGATCTCGAATCCTTTGAGATACAGTTCGCGGAGGGCACGCGGGTTGATGCGTGCGTCGTTCTGCTGACGGTTCACTTCCTGGCTGTTGGCGGCGTAGTGCTTGATGCTCACGCCCACGCCGTTGCGTTGGACGCCGCGGACATAGGCGGCGGACATCTTGCCGGAGAGAAGCGGATCTTCGGAGAAATATTCGAAGTTACGGCCGCAAAGGGGGTTGCGGTGCAGGTTCTGGCCCGGAGCGAGGAGCACGTCGACGCCGTATTCTTTCACCTCATTGCCCATTGCGTCGGTCAGTTCCTCCACCAGGGCGGTGTTCCAGGTTGAGGCGAGGACGGTACCCACCGGAAATCCAGTGCAGTAGAAAGTCTTGTCCGTACCTTTGCGGGTCGGGTTGATGCGGAGACCGGCAGGGCCGTCGGCCAGGACGGTCACCGGGATGCCGAGGCGCTCGACCGGGCGGGTCGTGCCGGCGGCACCAGAAACGAGGGTCTCGCTCGAAGCGGTCATCGAACCGGCCGTCATCGAGCCCCAGCCGCCGCCGACCAGCAGCGTGGCCTTCTCCTCGAGGGTCATCGCCTTGAGGATTTCATCGATGTTGTCGGTGCGCAGCTTCGGCTGGGCAGAAAGAGACAGCGTGCAAAGCATAGCAGTCAGTAACAAAAAGAATTTTTTCATATTGTTTTAATGATTGGTTTTTTGAATTCCACTCTACAAACTTACAGAATAAAAAATACACTGCCAACACTCTCCGGCGATTTGAACAAAGAACAAAAACAATTGAACATTGGGCGAAAACATTTTTCGTACCTTTACGCCGTGAAAACGGACGAAGATATACGGCAGGCATTGCGGGAGCGGATCCTGCTGCTCGACGGCGCGATGGGCACGATGCTCCAGCGCAGCGGCCGCAGCGGCAATTTCGATGCCCTCAATCTCTCTGAGCCCGAGCTGGTGGCCGGCGTACACCGGGCCTATATCGAGGCCGGTGCAGACATCATCGAATCCAACACCTTCAGCAGCAACCGCATCTCCCAGAAAGAATATGGGATGGACGGCCGTGCCGCTGACCTGGCGCGTGCGGGCGCCCGCATCGCCCGCGCCGAAGCCGACCGCGCCGGACGCCCCGTGTGGGTCGCCGGCAGCATCGGCCCTACTTCCAAGTCGCTGACCCTGGCCACCGACCTGGCCGACGGAGCAGGCCGTTCCCTCTCGTTCGACGACTTGGCTGCCATCTACCAGGAACAGATGGAAGCCCTGATCGACGGTGGTGTCGACCTGCTGCTCATCGAGACCTGTTTCGACGCCCTCAACGCCAAGGCGGCCCTGTATGCCGCCTGCCATGTGGCATGGGGATTCCCCGTCATCGTGTCGGTCTCGCCTGGCGACCGGGTCGGCCGGACGCTCACCGGCCAGACGCTCGAAGCCTTTTACACCGCTGTCCGGCACTATCCGCTGACCGCCTTCGGCCTCAACTGCTCACTTGGCGCAGAGCAACTCCTGCCGCTTATCGAGCAGGTAGCCGGCTTCAGCGAAGTGCCTGTCATCTGCTACCCCAACGCCGGCCTCCCCAATGAAATGGGGCTCTACGACGAGACGCCCGAGAAAATGGCCGCTTCCATCCGGAAGATGGCCGAAACCGGGCTCGTGAACATCGTCGGCGGCTGCTGCGGCACCACACCGGAGCATATCGCCGCCGAGAAGGCTGCCGTAACCACCCTGTCGCCCCGCCCTTTCCAAAAAGCAAATAACCTCCTGCGTGTCAGCGGCTTACATACCGTCACGCTAGATGTGGAGCACAACAACTTCACGCTCATCGGGGAACGGACCAATGTGGCTGGTTCGCGCAAATTCGCCCGACTTATCGCCGCCGGCGATTACGACACCGCCCTGCAAGTGGCCGCCGACCAGATCGCGGGCGGCGCCGACATCATCGACATCAACATGGACGACGCCATGCTCGACGGTCCCGCCGCCATGGAACGCTTCGTCCGCCAGATACAGAACGATCCCGCCGTGGCCCGTTCCGCGCTGATGATCGACTCCTCCGACTGGCGCTGCATCCTGGCCGGGCTCAAGAACGCCCAGGGCAAGTGCATCGTCAACTCCATCAGTCTCAAGGAGGGCGAAGAAGCTTTCCTGGCCAAGGCCCGCGAGATCCGCAGCCTCGGCGCTGCGATGGTTGTCATGGCTTTCGACGAAGTCGGACAGGCCACGACGTACGAACGCAAGATCGCCGTCTGTGAACGTGCCTACCGCCTGCTCACTCAGGCCGGCATCCCGCCGCAGGAGATTATCTTAGACGTCAACGTGCTCTCCGTGGGCACAGGTATCGCCGAACACGCCCGCTATGGCATCGATTTCATCGAAGCTGTGCGCTGGATCAAGGCGCACCTGCCCGGCGTGTATACGTCCGGTGGCATCTCGAACCTCTCGTTCGCCTTTCGTGGCAACGAGCCCGTGCGTGCCGCCATGCATACCGTTTTTCTCTATCACGCCATCCGGGCAGGCCTCGACATGGCCATCGTCAACCCGGCACAGCTCAAGCCCTACGACAGCATCGAGCCGCAGCTGCGGCAGGCGGCGGAAGACGTGGTCCTGGCCCGCGACCCTGACGCTACGGAACGCCTCACTGCCCTGGCCGCCAGCTATCTGACGCAGAAGGAGCAGGGCGCTTCGTCACAGGAGACCGCTGCGACGTTGTCGCCGGAAGAACAACTGGCCGCCGACCTGGTGGCCGGCAAGGCCGCCGACCTGCAGGGCGACGTACTGCACTGCCTGGAAGTGCTGGGAACCGCCGTCAAGGTAATCGAAGGACCGCTGATGGCCGGCATGGAGCAGGTCGGCGAGCAGTTCGGCGCCGGCAAGATGTTCCTTCCGCAGGTCGTCAAATCTGCCAAGGTCATGAAAGATGCGGTGGCCGTGCTGGAACCCTACATGGAGGCGGATGCCGAAGCTACATCCGAACGGCCGGTGGTCATCCACGCCACGGTCAAGGGTGACGTCCACGACATCGGCAAGAACATCACAGGCATCGTGCTGCGATGCAACGGCTTCGACGTCGTCGACCTTGGCGTGATGGTGGAAAAGGAGGCCATCCTGGCCGCGGCCGAGGAACACCACGCCGCCATGATTGGCGTGAGCGGCCTGATCACCCCATCGCTCTTCCAGATGGAGGAGCTCTGCCGCGAGATGCACGCCCGCGGCCTCGATACGCCGCTGTTCATCGGCGGCGCGACCACCTCCGCCCTGCATACGGCCGTAAAGCTCGCACCGCTCTACGACCACGTGTTCTATTCGCCCGATGCCTCGGCGAATGCTGTCCTGGCCAAGCGCTGCCTGGCTGACCGCGCTGCTTTCGAGCAGCAACAGCACGCCGCCCAGGCACACATCCGCACGCTATACCTGCGGCAGCGCCAAACCAACCCACCGGCATCCACTCCACAGCACGCGTTCGCACCGGAAAGCTATCTCCGCCCCGGGGAATACGATTTCAGCAAACTGCAGCCATGCGAACTACCTTTGGAGGCAGTGATCCCGTATTTCGACGACCGGGTATTCCGCCTGACCTGGGGTCTTAAAGGTGACGAGGCGCCCGAGTTGGTGGCCGAAGCCCATGCGCTGCTCAACCGAGCACTACAGCATCCCGAATTCCGCATCCGTCTCTCCCTGCGCTTCTTCGAAGCCACACGGGAGGGCAATGCCATCCGCCTCGATGCCGACACGACGCTGCCCATGCTGCGGCAGGAGGAAGGCGCCGGACGCTCGCTGGCCGATTTCGTGCCTGCCGATGGCACCTGGGGGCCGCTGGGCGTCTTCGCCCTCAGCGTACACGACGCCGACCGGCATCCCGAAGGCTGCACGTGCGAAGCCTGCCACAACGAATACGAACAGATGATGCGCCGTGCCGTGAAAGTCACCCTTGCTGAAGCCACCTCCAAATGGCTGGATGCGCAGCTCTCTGCCTGCATCCGCCGGCCTGGCGTGATAGTGGCCAAACCCGCCGCCGGCTACGCCAGTTTCCCCGACCACAGCATCAAGCGCGACATTCTCGCCCTCCTGCCCGAAGCCGACACGCTCGGCATCACCCTCACAGAGACCTGCGCCATGCGCCCCGCCGCTTCCATCTGCGGCCTGATCATCGCCCATCCGGAAGCCAGCTATCCCGACATCCGTCGCATCAGCCAGGCCCAATACGACCGTTACGCCGCCGCCCGCGGGTTTTCGCCCGACCAGGCGCGACTCTTCCTGTCCCATCTGCTATGAAAATCTCCGACATGCTCCGTGGCGGCAGCCAGCCGTTCCCGTCCCTCGAAATCGTGCCCCCCATGAGCGGCATCCGAAAGGAAGAACTCCTTGACAGCATCGCCCCGCTGATGGAATTCGCTCCGCGTTACATCAATGTGACCACGCACCGCGACGAAGTGCGTTTCGACCCGCAGCCCGACGGCAGTTTCCGCCACCGGATCGTCCGCAACCGCGTGAGCGCCGTGGCGGTCTGCGCCGCTGTCCAGAGCCGTTTTCAGGTGGAGGTGGTACCCCATCTCATCTGCGCCGGGACACCCGCCTACGAGACGGAAGCCCTGTTGCAGGATTTCAAGTTCATGGGCATCGAAAACGTGATGGCGCTCCGGGGCGACTCCCTGACCGGGGAGAAACGTTTCACCCCCGATCCTGCGGGCTATGCACACGCCAGCGAGTTGGTTGCGGCCATCCGTCGTTTCGAAAGCGAGAACGGGGGGAGTTTCTGCATTGGTGTCGGTGCCTATCCCGAAAAGCATTTCGAGGCGGCCAACATCGAGACCGATATCGAAAACCTGAAAAAGAAGGTCGATGAGGGGGCCGACGTGATCATCACGCAGATGTTCTTCGACAACGCGGTGTTCTACCGCTTCGTCGACCGCTGCCGCGCCGCAGGCATCACCGTACCGATCCTGCCGGGTCTCAAGCCGCTGTCTACGGCCCGCCAGATCGCGCTGCTGCCCGAAAGTTTCTCCATCGACATTCCGGTCGCCCTGACGGAAGATGTGCGCAGGGCGGGCGACGACAAAGAAGCCGTCTACCGCATCGGCACTGACTGGTGCATCGCCCAGTGCCGCGACCTGCTTGCCCACGGCGTCCCTGCCGTCCATTTCTACACGATGGGCAAATCCCGCAACATCGTCGAGATTCTCCGCGCCTGTTTCTAGCCCCTGGCAGATATCAATCTGATAATCAGATAAATAAACGAAATCGATTGCGTCAAAATGCGCAATCGATTTTCGTTAAAATACTGATAGCCAGTAGCTTATCTGCCACGCAGCTACAGATCGTAGCTAAGCCCGAAGCTCAGGGACTTGAAGTTGGGCTCAATAGGACGGCTGCTGTACGGGATGGTTCCGCCGAAGCCGTTCTGCATGCCGGCCGTGATCCGGAAACGGCAGATTCTGACAGCAGCTGCAACGCCCCAAACCATGCCGCGCGAACCGGTACCGATGTCGGCGGTCAGGTCGAGCCAGTCCCACGGATTGACTTCCAGGCCGAAACGGCCTTCCCAATACGGGAGACCCTGGCTGCCCAGATAGCGCCCCGTGGCACCGACGGCCAGCCGGCGATAGAACGGCATCTCATACTTCACGCCGAGGTTGGCCTGCAGATGCAGCGCCTGCCATTGCCATTGGTCGATCTTCGGCACAGGTCTCATCACCTGCAGGAATTCCTTGCCAATGTCGAGCAGCTTGCTTTTCAGGTCATCTGCGCTCAACTGTTCGTAGGTCAGGTTTTCCAGTCCTTCGAAGGTAAGGGGACCGGAAGAAGCGGCCCGGTTCCCATAGTACCAGTACATGCCGCCCAGGTCCAGCATGGAGAGACTCACGGTGAGACCTTCGACGGGCGTGGCCACCATGCCCAGATCCAGCCCCAGTCCTGCGCCTGCGGGCCACGGGCCCAGTTTCTCCTTATTCGAGAACTTGAATGGCTTTACATATCCCGCTTCATCGATTTCCATCTTGCCGGAACGGTTGGTCATGTACAGGTTGCCCTTGTAATTGACGGACAGCTCCTCTGTGTTGGCCGTCACGGACAGGTCGGAGATGTCGAAGCGCTGGCCGTACAGCGGAAGCAGGAGCTTGGCGCGGGCACCCACCGACAGCCAGTCGTTCAGTTTGCGGCCATAACCGTAGGCCACTTCCGCAAACAGGTTTCCGGTCACGCGGAACTGACCCATGTCGAAAGCACTGGATCCGGTCCCCTTCTTCAAGAACTCAAAGGCCTGCCTGGGCACGGACAGGCCGTACATGCCACGCACATTGAGTTCGAGGGTATGGAAAGCGTTGGCTTTATGGAAGCCATAGGCGAAGATCGTGGCATTGAGGTCGCCTTGTTGCCGGCAGTTCTCCGGCAGTTTCCCGGGAAAGACTTCGGCAGGAATGGCGGAATGGAAACCGGTCACCAGAACATCGTTTTTGGGGAACAGGAAAGACCCGGCCCCCACGTTGTTCTGGACATTGTAGTTTATCTGACCCACGCTGAGGAAATTGTTATCCCCGACAAAGGCAGGGTTATACTGATACGCCAGGTTGTTGTGGCGAAGGAAGAAACCTTCCTGGAAAGACTGGGCGTTCAGGCACAGGGTGGCTCCCATGAGGGCCGCCAGTGAAAGGATCATTCTCTTACTCATGGTTACCGAAGGTTATGCCGCCGCGGAGGGTTGCGGAAGCCGATTTGACACTGATACCTTGTTTCACGGAAAGCGGCGTTGTCGCATAGCCGGAAGCGGACGATAATTTCAGCCCCACCTGGATACCCGTGATGTCGGGAATCGCCCCGGAAAGCGCTTTGATTCTCAGGGTGATGGGGGTGACGGTGGGTTTTTGGGGAGAGCCGCCGCCGATGACCAGGGTTCCGGGAGAAACCTCCAGATTGGTATCCACGGCAGGTTCCTCGCCTGTCATCAGCTGAAGGCTGGAGAGCGTTACATCCAGCGGGAACGTATTCTCAAGGTCAAAGGACACCTGCACGTCTTTCAGACGATACGGGCCGATGGGCAGTTTGGCCTTGGCAGAAATGCTTCCCAGGCCCAGGGATGCCAGGTCCAGGTTCAGGTTCTCGCCGGCAGCGATGTGACCCGTGTAGTTGGACGTAAAGGTGAATTCCGCGTTGGAACTGCTGATCTTGTCCATGAGGTCGGCGGGGAGGTTGAAGGAAAGGTTTTTCACACCCATCTTATTCGGCACGGCGCGAGCCGTTTCCGGGATGTCCGTCTCCAGCAGCGTCGTGGTACCGTAGCCGCTGGGAATCGTGATTTCTTTCAAGGCGACGTATTTCTCAAAAGTAGGGTCTCCGCTCTTCACGCATCTGACGAAACTGCTGTCCCCCAGGGTATAGGATTCTTTGAGCGGGTTGTTCACCGTGATGGAGACATGCTGGTCTACCGGGCTGAAGCCGAAACCAGACAGCAAAGAGACGGACATGGCGGCAGGCGAAAGGTCCTGGTCTCCCACCGAGTAGGTGAAAGGCTGGGACAGGTCTTTCGTCTTGGCGACGATCTCATAGGCGTTGATCTTGTAAAAAACCTCTGTTTTCTTGCCGATAATGGTGCCGTCTTCCTCTGTCTGGAGGACACTGCCCAGCAGCGAACCGATGGTTTTCGATTTCAGGGCGAGTTCCAGCGTGAAAGGGCCGATGTCTCCGACCGGCACCGATATTTCTCTCTCGAAGAGCGTGATTTCCTTGTCGAGCAAGTCTGTATTGTAATCCTGGTTGGCGCAACCGGCACTCGCCAGGAGTACGATGATAAGGGATAAAAGGGGTACTATTGTTTTCATATCTTACAAAGATAGGATTTTTTTATTTCAGAAAGACGAAAAACACGGCCAGCACCAGGCAGGCAAAAGCCGCCAGGTGGTTCCATTGGAGCGGCTGGCCCTTGAAGACAAAGAGCACGATAATGGAGAAAACCGTCAGGGAAATCACTTCCTGGATGACCTTCAGCTGCATCAGGTTGAAAGGGCCTCCGTTTCCGTTGAAGCCGATGCGGTTGGCCGGCACGGTGAGGCAGTATTCGAAAAAGGCGATGCCCCAGGAGAAGAGAATGACGAGGATCAGCGGCCAGCCGGTCGAGATTTTCATTTCCTGCAGTTTCAGGTGCCCGTACCAGGCGAATGTCATGAAGATGTTGGAGCAGACCAGCATCAGGATGGTCCAGATTGCTTGCATAGTTTCGTTTGTTTGGGCCGCAAAGATACAGGATTGGCACAGAAGTTGGTATTTTTTCTTCCGCTTACTTAAACCTTTGTTTTTTAAGAAATGGAAAAACTCAACAAACCCGCCATCCTGGTCGTCGACATGCTCAACGACTTCGTCACCGGCGTCATCGGTTGCGACCGTGCCCGCGCCATCGTTCCCGCCACCGCCCGTCTGCTTGACGCTGCGCGCGAAAAGGGCGTCCCTGTGATTTTCTGCAACGACGCACACCGTCCCGGCATCGACCGAGAACTGAAGATCTGGGGCGATCATGCCCTGGTCGGAACACCGGGTGCCGAAGTAATCCCCGAGTTGAAGCTCTGCAACAAGGACTATGTGGTTCCCAAACGCCGTTACAGCGGTTTCTTCCAGACCGACCTGGACATCCTGCTCAAGGAACTGGGCGTCCAGACCGTCATCATCGTCGGCCTGCACACGCATATGTGTTGCCGCCACACCTCGGCCGACGCCTACTGCCTTGGCTACGACGTGGTCGTCGCCAAGGAAGCCACCAATTCCTTCACCGAGGAGGATTATCTGGGTGGCCTGGCCTATCTGAAGACCTGCTACGGCGCCGAAGCCTACACCAACGACGAACTGATTTCAGCATTCTGATAAAAAACCGGGCGGATCCGGCAGACTGCCCGGCAAAAAGGGGCGACCTCCTCACGAAGGCCGCCCTAATTTTTAATTTCTTGCATTCTTTTCATGCTTTTGATTATCTTTGCGGCTTAGTTACGTCAATCGATGGAACAGATCAAGCACGAATGCGGCATCGCGATGATACGGCTCCTCAAGCCGCTCGCCTATTACAAGGAAAAATACGGTACGGAACTCTATGCGCTGAACAAACTCTATCTGATGATGGAGAAGCAGCACAACCGTGGTCAGGAAGGCGCCGGCATCGCCAGCGTCAAGATCGTGACCGAGCCGGGGCATGAATATATGTTCCGTGAGAAAGCACTGGGCAAAGACGCCATCACGAACGTCTTCGCAGAGGTACACCGCCAGATCGAGGACGCTCCGGCAGACGATCCGCTGCCCTTCGTCGGCGAGCTCTACATGGGCCACCTCCGCTATTCGACCACCGGCCGCAGCGGCATCACCTACGTCCATCCGTTCCTGCGCCGCAACAACTGGAAAGCCAAAAACCTGTGCATCTGCGGCAATTTCAACATGACCAACATGGACGAAGTGTTCGCCATGCTGGCCGAGCAGGGACAGTACCCGCGCAACAGCGCTGACGCCTACATCCTGCTGGAGCTCATGGGACACCGGCTCGACCGCGAGGTGGAGCGCAACTACGTGGATGCCAAGAAGAAAGAGCTGGAAGGAAAAGACATCACCCACTATATTGACGAACACGTGGAGATCGCCAACGTGCTCCAGACCACGATGCCGCACTTCGACGGCGGCTACGTGGTCTGCGGCCTGACCGGCAGCGGGGAACTCTTCGCCATGCGCGACCCCAACGGCATCCGGCCCGCCTTCTGGTATGCCGACGACGAACTCGTGGCCGTCGCCAGCGAGCGTCCGGTGCTCCAGACCACCTTCGCCGCCGAATACAACCAGATCCATGAAATAATGCCGGGGCAGGCCCTGATCGTCAACGGGCGCCGCGAAATGTCGCTCAAACAGATCCTCCCGCCCCGCCGGATGGCGGCCTGCAGCTTCGAACGCATCTATTTCAGCCGCGGCAACGACCGTGACATCCACCGGGAACGCAAGCAGCTTGGATTCCAGCTCCGCGACAATATCCTCAGGGCCATCGGGCACGACATCGAGCACACCGTGTTCTCGTATATCCCCAATACGGCCGAAGTGGCCTACTACGGCATGGTGGAAGGCATCCGAAGTCTTTATCCGGGCGTGCGGGCCGACAAGGTCGTGTCGAAAGACATCAAGCTCCGTACCTTCATCACCGAAGGCAACGCCCGCAATGACCTGGCCGGACATGTATACGATATTACCTATGGCACCCTGACTCCCTACGTCGACAACCTCGTGGTGATCGACGACAGCATCGTGCGCGGCACCACCCTGCGCGAAAGCATCATCCGCATCCTCGATCGTCTCCATCCCAGGAAGATCGTGATTGTGAGCTCCAGCCCGCAGGTGCGCTATCCCGACTGCTACGGCATCGACATGTCGCACATGCACGAGTTCATCGCCTTCCATGCAGCCATCGCCCTGCTCAAGGAGAACGGGATGAGCAGCCTGATCGACGTTGTCTACCAGCAGTGCAAGCAGCAGGAGAACCTGCCGGCCACCGGCTGCCTCAACTACGTCAGGCGCATCTACGACGCCTTCACCGACGACCAGATCAGCCGGAAGATCGTGGAGCTCCTGCGACCCGACGACATCGGGGCCGAGGTGGAGATCGTGTACCAGTCGCTCGAAGGCCTGCACAACGCCTGCCCGAACCATCCGGGAGACTGGTATTTCAGCGGCGACTACCCCACCCCGGGCGGCTACAAGCTGCTGAACCGTGCCTATATTGATTATTACGAAAAAGAATATCTGAAAAAGTGATGAAAGCCATTACCCACACTGATTTCCATTTCCCGGGACAGACCGGCAAGTATGTCGGCAAGGTCCGGGACGTCTACTTCATCGGCGGAAAATACATCGTGCTGGTCGCCACCGACCGCATCTCCGCCTTCGACGTCGTCCTGCCCAAGGGCATCCCCTGCAAGGGACAGGTCCTCAACCAGATTGCATCGAGTTTCCTCGACAAGACCGCCGACATCGTTCCGAACTGGAAGGTCGCCGAGGTCGACCCGATGGCAACCGTCGGCATCCTCTGCGAGCCTTTCAAGGTGGAGATGGTGGTCCGCGGTTACCTGGCCGGCCACGCCTGGCGGGAATACAAGGAAGGCAAGCGCACGCTCTGCGGTGAGGTGCTGCCCGAAGGAATGCGCGAGAACGAACGGCTCCCCCATCCCATCATCACCCCGACCACCAAGGCCGCCGAAGGACACGACGAGGACATCAGCCGCGACGAGATCATCGCCCAGGGACTGGTTTCCGCCGAAGACTACGCCCAGCTGGAGAAATATACCCTGTCCCTCTTCCAGCGCGGTCAGGAACTGGCTGCTGCTCGCGGACTGATCCTGATGGACACCAAATACGAATTCGGCAAGCGCGATGGCAAAATCTACCTGATGGACGAGATCCACACGCCCGACTCTTCGCGCTATATCTATAAAGAAGGCTACGAAGAGCGTCTCGCCAGCGGCGAGCGCCAGAAACAACTCTCCAAGGAGTTCGTGCGCGAATGGCTCATGGCCAACAACTTCCAGGGAAAGGCCGGTCAGGTGGTGCCGCCCATGACCGACGAAGTGGTGGACGGCATTACCGAACGCTACATCGAACTTTACGAGCACATCACCGGCACGCCTTTCATCCGGCACAACGACAAGGACGTGGAGGCGCGTATCGAGGCCAATATCAACAAATTTTTAAGCGAGAACTAGCTATTTTATAAAAAATTGCTACCTTTGCCGTCCCGAAAGGGACATTGGAGAGATGCTCGAGTGGCTTAAGAGGCACGCCTGGAAAGCGTGTATACCCCAAAAGGGTATCTCGGGTTCGAATCCCGATCTCTCCGCAAAACACTTAAACAAAAAAGTATCATGAAGAAAGTTTTATTCGCCTTGATCCTGGCTGCCGGTATCTTCACGATGGCCAGCTGCTCCAAGGAGTGCAACTGCACCGCCAAGTACAATGGTGAGGTCGTTTACGAAACCAACGTCTCCCTGGAAGATGGTGACAAATGCGCCGACTACAACAAGATGATCAACATTCCGGTCATCGGTGTCTCCGCCGAGCTGAAATGCACCCCGATCCTCTTCTAAGTCAAGCACTTGAACAGAAACAAGATCATCAAGTACGTATTCCGGGCCCTGCTCGGAATACTTTTTTTATTGTCAGCCACAGCCAAGCTCGTCGGCATCGATGCGTTTGAAATCTACCTTTTCAGCTTCGGATGGTTCGGCCTGGGCAGCGCCTACCTGCTGGCCCGGCTGGTGATTGCCGCCGAATACACGCTGGGCATCCTGCTGATCGCCAACTTCTACCCCCGGCTGGCCTTCTGGGGCAGCCTGGCGATGCTGTGCAGCTTTTCTTTTTTCCTGGCCGGACTGTTGCTGGCTGGCAATCAGGACAACTGTCACTGCTTCGGCGAATGGGTGGACCTCAATCCGAAACAGTCCCTGCTCAAGAACGCCGGCATGCTGGTGCTGCTGCTCCTGAGTGCCGGGGTACCGGCCTTCCGGGTGAAGCACAAGGCCCTGTGGCTCACGCTCGCGTGTGTAGTACCGCTGGCCACGGTCCTGATCGTCTCGCCGCCCGACAACTGGCGCTACGATTCCTATGCGCGGCACGAGCTGGTCAATGAGCAGGCCCTGCAGGAGGCCATCGAGGCCGGCACGCTCCCCGCTTCCGTGGCGAACGGCGACCACGTGGTGTGCTTCTACAGCCTCAAGTGCCACTACTGCAAGATGTCGGCACAAAAACTGATGACCCTGGGCGCCCGCGGCGAATTCTCCCCCGCGCCCATTATCGCCATCTTCGGCCGCGGCGACAACCCCGACCCGGCCCCCTTCCTCGAAGAAACGGGCTTCCAACCCGATGAGGTTCATTTCATCGAGCCCGCAGATTTCCTCCGCATCACCAACGGCGCCTATCCCGTGATCCTCGTGATGCACGACGGTGCGGTCGTCGAAAAATATAATTACAGAAATTTGCACTGAGCACGCAACGTTTCGTACCTTTGTGCATCTATATGGTGTAAGCACAAAGACGATGAAATCAGACAAACGCAATCATTTCAGTTTTTTCACCCTGCTGCTGGGACTCCTCGGACTGGGTGCATCGGGGTGCATTATGCCTTGTATGTACGGCTCCCCCAACGCCGACTGGACGATCAAAGGCAAGGTGGTCGATGAGACGGGCCAGGGCGTTCCCGGCCTGCAGGTGGCCCTGGGCAACCGGGTCGACAACGAACCCGGCGTCATCTACGACCAGAACTACTGGCCGCTCGACACCCTGCAGACAGGGCCCGACGGCGTCTACCAGGTCAGTTCCAGCGGTTTCCCGTTCTCTAAACTGCAGGTCGACGTGAAGGATATCGACGGCCCGGACAACGGCGGTGAATTCGGCGATGCGTCGGTGGTCGTCAGCGATTTCAAATACAAAGGCGGAAGCGGCTGGTATGAAGGCACCGCCCAGATCGACGTGCCCGATATCGTCGTCAGGAAGCGATAACGTAAGAACACATCACCATGAATAGCAACAAAAAGAATCGTTGGGGCTTTTTTGCCATGCTGCTCGCCCTGCTGGGCATCGGCGGCTGCGGAGAGCTCAATGAAGACGATCCCAACTTCCGTATGGAAGTCATGTATGGCGTTCCCACCGTCCATTACTCCATCAAGGGAAAGGTCACGGATGAAAATGGCAAAGCTGTCGATGGCATCCAGGTGCGAGTGCAAAGACAGGCCAGTGGAGACAACCGCATCTGGTACGATGACATAACAGCTCCTATTTCATCCGGCGCGGATGGAAAATGGTCTGTGGAGCCCAGGGACATGCCCACCTCCACGTTGAAAATCATCTTTACGGACACCGACGGCGATGCCAACGGAGGTGAATTCGCCACCGACAGCATTCAGGTCCCCGTCAATATCGTAAAAGACCCGAAGAACAAGGATCCCTGGTATGATGGCGACGCCAAGGTCGAAGTGCCCACCGTCAAGCTGAAAAAGAAATGACGGGCCGGCATGTGGGGCCGGGCAAGCGGCTGAAACTCGAACTCTTTGCCAAACTTCAGGACAAACGCATCGAAGAGCATCGTCTCCGGCAGCTCTTCTGGGAATGTACGCTGCGCTGCAACGCCGCCTGCATCCATTGCGGCAGCGACTGTCGCATCAGTTCCGCAGTGAAAGACATGCCGGCCGCCGATTTCCTCCGTGTCATCGACTCCCTCACCCCGCACGTAGACCCGCACACCACTTTCATCATCTTTACGGGCGGCGAACCGCTCATGCGCCGCGACCTGGAGCAGGTGGGCCGCGAGTTGTACCGCCGCGAATACCCCTGGGGCATCGTGACCAACGGCATTCTGCTCGACCGCCGGCGTTTCGACAGCCTGCTCGCGGGCGGCATCCACACTGCCACCGTCAGCCTCGACGGTTTCCAGGAGGAGCACACCTGGATGCGCGGCCATCCCAAGGCCTTCGAAAACGCCTCGAACGCCATCCGGATGATGGCGCAGGAGCCCGACTTTGTCTTCGACGTGGTGACCTGCGTAAACCAGCGCAGCCTCCCCCGTCTGGCCGAGCTCAAGGAGTACCTCATCTCGCTGGGCGCAAAGGCCTGGCGCATCTTCACCATCTTCCCGGTGGGCCGGGCGCGGCAATACCCGGAGCTGCAGCTTACCAACGAGCAGTTCACCCAGCTGATGGATTTCATCGTAGCCACACGCAGAGAAGGCCGCATTGCGCTGAACTTCGCCTGCGAGGGCTTCCTGGGCGGTTATGAGGGCGAGGTCCGGGATGTTTTCTACCATTGTGACGCAGGCGTTTCGGTGGCGTCGGTACTGGCCGACGGCTCCATTTCCGCTTGCCCGAGCATCCGCTCGAAATTCTACCAGGGAAACATCTACAAAGATGATTTCTGGACGGTGTGGAACGAGGGCTTCAGCATGTACCGCGACCGCAGCTGGGCCCGCCAGGGCATCTGCGCCGACTGCAAGATGTTCCGCTACTGCCGCGGCAACGGTATGCATCTCCACGACGAAGAGGGCAAACTCCTCGTCTGCCACTACAATCGCCTGACCAGATAAATTCTTCTGCGGCTCGTGCGCCCAGGCGCGGGTGGGGATTTGATTTGAGGACCCTAAGCACCCGCGCTTGATAGCGGGAGGGGCCCGCCGCGAAGCGGTGGGAGGGATGAGCGAAGCGAAGGTCCGATAATCAAACCCCAGAGCGCCCAAGCACAAGCCAATAGCATTTTCATGTTTTTTTGTATCTTTGCCGGATATATCGATAAAGATTATTCACGGCATGATTACAAAACAGCAGGTTGAAGCTTTCGGTTCGATTGAGACGCCTTTCTATTTCTACGACATGGACCTCCTGCGCCAGACGTTGGATGTCTACAAGGCGCAGATCGACAAACACGGTTACAACGCACACTATGCGCTGAAAGCCAATGCAAACGACCGCATCATCGACACCATCAGGCGCTACGGCCTGGGAGCAGACTGCGTGAGCGGCAACGAAGTGAAACTGGCCGTCCGGTCGGGCTTCGACCCGCAGAAGATCGTCTACGCAGGCGTCGGCAAATCCGACAAGGAGATCCGCGCCGCGCTGCGCGCCGGCATCTTCAGCTTCAATTGCGAAAGCGTGCCCGAAATCAAAATCATCAACGACCTGGCTGCCGGCCTCGGCAAGAAAGCGCGCATCTCGATCCGCGTCAATCCCGACATCGACGCCCACACCCACAAATACATCAGCACCGGCCTGAAAGAGAACAAGTTCGGCATCAGCCCCTGGGCCTTCCAGGATGTCGCCGGCCTCCTCTCCTGCTGCAAGCACATCGAGTTCCTTGGCCTGCATTTCCATGTGGGTTCGCAGATTACCGAACTTCCTGTCTTCGCCCTCCTCTGCCGGCGTGTGGAAGAACTGCAAAAGTGGTTCATCGAGCATGAGGTCCCCGTCCGCAACATCAACCTGGGCGGCGGCCTGGGCATCAACTATCAGGATCCCAACGACGATCCCATCGCCCATTTTGAAAAATATTTCGACATCATCCACAAGAACCTGGTGGTCCGTCCCGGACAAAA
The DNA here is from genome assembly GCA_902784965.1 of uncultured Bacteroidia bacterium. GTDB lineage: Bacteria > Bacteroidota > Bacteroidia > Bacteroidales > UBA932 > Cacconaster. The sequence goes on from CACZWU010000007.1 coordinate 34,976, forward strand.
GATTCACTTCGAACCGGGCCGCGCCCTGGTGGGCCAGTGCGGCCACCTCATCAGCCGTGTGCTTTACGTGAAGGTGGGCAAGGAAAAGAAGTTCGCCATCCTCGACGCCGGCATGAACGACCTCATCCGTCCCGCCCTCTACCAGGCATACCACGACATCGAGAACCTTTCCTCCACCGGACGGAAACTCCGCTACGACGTGGTGGGACCGGTGTGCGAGTCGAGCGACTGCTGGGGCACCCGGCGCATGATCAACGCCTGCAAGCGGGGCGACCTGTTCGCCATCCACTCCGCCGGCGCCTACGGTCAGGTGATGGCCATGAAATACAACCAGCGGGATCTGGCGAAAGCCGTTTATTCCGACGATTTGAAGTAGAGAAAAAGTATACGCTATGTTTGAAAACTTGACCGACAGGCTGGAGAAATCGTTCCGGCTCATCAAAGGACAAGGCCGTATTACGGAGGTCAACATCTCCGAGACGATGAAGGATGTGCGCAAGGCCCTCCTCGACGCCGATGTCAGCTATAAGATTGCCAAGACTTTCTGCGACGAAGTCAAGCAGAAGGCCATCGGCCAGGACGTGCTCAAGGCCGTCCGCCCGGAACAGATGATGATCAAGATCGTCCACGACGAGCTGGTCGACCTGATGGGCAGCGAGGCCTCCGAGATCAACGTCAAAGGCAATCCGGGCATTGTGCTGGTCGCCGGTCTGAACGGTTCCGGTAAGACCACTTTCTGCGGCAAGCTGGCGCTTTATCTCAAGAGCAAGCGCGGGATGAAGGTCCTGGTGGCGGCCTGCGACACGTTCCGTCCGGCTGCCATCGAGCAGTTGAAGACGCTCTGCGGGCAGATCCAGGTCGACTGCTACACGGAAGACGGGGTCAAGGATCCGATTCAGATTGCGCAGAATGCCATCAAGAAGGCGAAAGCCGAGGGCTACTCGGTGGTCATCATCGATACCGCCGGCCGTCTGGCCGTCGATCAGGAATTGATGGACGAGATCTCCGCCTTGCACAAGGCGGTCAACCCCACCGAGACGCTCTTCGTGGTCGATGCCATGACCGGTCAGGATGCCGTGGAGACGGCGAAGACCTTCAACGAGTACCTCGACTTCGACGGCGTAGTGCTCACCAAGATGGACGGTGACACCCGCGGTGGTGCGGCGCTCTCGATCAAGGCCGTCGTGGGCAAGCCCATCAAGTTCGTCTCTTCGGGCGAGAAGATGGAGGCGCTCGACATATTCTATCCGAAGCGTATCGCCGACCGCATCCTCGGCATGGGCGACGTGGTCACCCTCGTGGAGAAGGCGCAGGAGCAGTTCGACGAGGAGGAGGCCCGCAAGCTGCACAAGAAGATTGCCCGCGACCAGTTCACGCTGCAGGATTTCTACGACCAGATCCAGCAGATCAAGAAGATGGGCAACATCAAGGACCTGGCTTCGATGATTCCGGGTGTCGGCAAGGCGCTGCGCGACGTGGACATCGACAACGATTCCTTCAAGCAGACCGAGGCCATCATCCTGTCGATGACGCCTTTCGAGCGGGAGAATCCCAGCTACATCAACGGCAGCCGCCGCAAGCGCATCGCGAATGGCAGCGGCACGACGCTCGTCGATGTCAACCGTCTCCTCAAGCAGTTCGAAAGCACCCGCAAGGTCATGAAGAACATGACGACCACCAACCCGATGGCCGCCCGCCTCATGAAGAAGAAAAAACGCCGCTAGCGCCTCGCTGGCTCTGGTTTTCGTCCCGCTCGCAGAAAAATGCTCGCGGCTCCGAACCCGAGCCAAAGGCGAGAGCACGACCTTCGGGAGTAAACCACCCGACTGCTACGCTTACAACTGATCGTTTCTATACGCATATACACTGCGCAGTTGTTCGAAGAGTTCCGGATGGTTGCGCAGTTTTGCGTCATCTTGAAGGATATCATAAGGGTCCTGGGGAAGGGTGACGCCTGAGACGGTGAAAGATTTCAGTTCGTCGATATCGAACGCCTCGCCGAGGGCGCGGACGACGGCGGTGGTGCCGTTCATCTTGCCCTGGATGGAGTAACCGGCAATGTGGGGCGTGGCGATGTCGGCGGCGGCGAGGAGGGTGCGGTTGATGTCCGGCTCGTTTTTCCAGACGTCGATGACCAGTTTGTCCAGTTTCGGGCGGGCGGCCAGCAGGGCGGCCTCGTCGACGACTTCGCCGCGGGAGGCGTTGATGAAAGAGGCGCCGGGTTTCATAGCCGCGAAAAAAGCCGCATCCGCAAAGTCCCGGTTTTCAGGCCATAACGGAATGTGGAGCGTCACGACGTCGGATTGCGCGAGGAGTTCGGGCAGCGGCGTGAAGCCGGCCGGGCCTTCGGCGGCTTCGCGCGGCGGGTCGTTCAGCAAGACGCGTATGCCGCGGCGGCGTCCGGCTTCAGCAACGAGCGTACCGACATGTCCTACCCCGATGACACCCAGCGTAGTGCCAGGGCGATCGAGACCGAGCGTATGCAGGGCGACACGCACATATTGCGCAACGGCGGCAGCGTTGCAGCCCGGCGCACTGGCCACGGTAATGCCGTGGGAGGCGCAGTAATCCAGGTCGATGTGGTCTGTGCCGATGGTCGCCGTGGCGACCAGGCGGATGGCAGAGCCGTCGAGGAGTGCCGCGTCGCAGCGCGTACGCGTGCGCACCAGCAGCGCGGCGGCATCGCGGACGTCGGCCGGGCCGATGGCCTTGCCAGGCAAGGCCCGGACTTCGAACCACGGATCCGTTACTCCTTCCAGGAAGGGGATATCACGATCGACTACCAGAACAGGACGCTGCATTTATGTCAATTTGATTTGCCGGATATCATCTTCCCCCAGCTGCTTGTTGAGCTGGACGCGGATGTCTTCGAGCAGGGTCTGCAGATGCGCGCGGACAACCGAGGATTTCAGTTTGCAGCGCAGCACGCCATCGCGGAACGAACGGCTCGCCGTGTAGTCGCCCAGCCGTATCTGGCCGATGGTCAAGGCATCCCACATCCCGCAGATCCGGGCCTGGAGCAGGCCCTCGCCCAAATTGGATTCCTGCACGTAAGCGGTAATCGCCTCCCCGATGCTCTTGGTCTTCTCGCGTTTCATTCGGCCGAAATCCTCCCCGCTTCCACATGATAGCTCCGGACATCGGAATCGATGCCGTGTGACACCTGGTCGAGCCGTACCTTGTTGCTGTCGGTCAGGAAAATCTGTCCGAAATCGAGCGTCGAAACCAGCGACAGCAGGTTCTCGACCCGCTGCATGTCGAGTTTGTCGAACACGTCGTCGAGCAGCAGGATGGGCGTCTGGCCGCAGCTCTCCCGCACGAAGCGGAACTGCGCCAGTTTCATGGCCAGCAGGAAACTCTTCTGCTGTCCCTGCGAACCGCAGCGGCGCAGCGGATGCCCGTCGATATGGAACAGCAGGTCGTCGCGCTGGAGGCCTGCCGTAGTATAGTGCAGTACCCGCTCCTTCTCTGCCTCGCGGGCGAAAAGCTCTTCGAGCGGACAGTCGTCCAGGTCGGAGCGGTAGGCCACATCGACCGCCTCTTTTCCTTCGGAAAGCCGGGCGTAGAACGACTGGATGAGGGGCCGCAACTGCTCACAAAGGGTACGGCGCGCCTCATGGACATAGTCAGCATGGGGTGCCATCCGCTCGGAAATCGTGTCGAGCAGCGCCGGGAACACCGTCTCCGACTTGAGGAGCTTGTTGCGCTGCAGCAGCAGCTGGTTGTAGGCCTGGATATGCTGCAGGTACTGCCGGTCGCTCTGTGAGAGGATGAAATTGAGGTATTTGCGACGGTCTTCGCCCGCATCGTTGATGAGCGCCGCGTCGAGCGGCGACACCATCACCACGGGCAGCAGGCCGATGTGTTCGGAAAAGCGGGCGTAGTTCTTCGCCCCACGCCGGAAAGTCTTCTCCCCGCCCCGGCGCACCGACGCGGATATTTTCTCCTCCGTGCCGCCATCCATCCGATAGAAACCGCAAAGCGTCGCCTCCGGCGCGCCATAGGCGTAGACATACTGGTCGGAGGCGGAAAAGTAACTCTTGGTCATCGACAGGTAGTACACGGCATCGAGCAGGTTGGTCTTCCCCGCCCCGTTGCTGCCGTAGACATAATTGACCTTCGGCGAGAAAGTGATTTCCGCCTCGGAGATGTTCTTGAAATCGTGAAGGATGATCCGGTTTAAAAACATAATTGAACTTATGCACAAATATATAAAATAATATTGGTGATTCCCATTTTTGTCGTAAATTTGCAGGATACGAAAATTACGAAAAAACTATAAAAAATGGCACAGAACAAACAACCTGAAGTTCAGCAGGAGCAGGTCGCAACGACTGTCTCCGGTGTAGAAAGTTTTATCAAGGAAAACCAGAAATGGATTGAATGGGCACTCATCGCCATTGTCGTGATCATCCTCGGCATCCTGGCCTATAACCGCTGGGTCGTGACACCCGCCCGCCAGGAAGCGCAGGAACAGATGTTCCAGGCAGAGCAGAGCTTCCGCCTCGGCGACTTCGAGACCGCCCTCAAAGGTGACGGCAACGTCCTCGGCTTCGCCGACATCATCGCCAACTATGGCAAACGCGCCGGCAAGAGCGTATACCTCTACGCAGGTCTTTGCAACCTCCAGCTCGGCAACAACGAAGAGGCCATCGCCAACCTCAAGAAGTATAGCACCAAGGACAAACTGATGCAAGGCCGTGCTTGGTGCGCCATGGGTGACGCCTATTCCAACATGCAGGACTACACCGCCGCCCTCAACTGGTACAAGAAAGCCGCCGCGCTGGAAGACAACGCCTATGCCGCCGGTTATCTGCTGAAAGCCGGCATCGTTTCGGAAGAGCTTGGAGACAAGGACGGCGCCCTGAAATGCTACAAGGAAATTGAGACGAAGTACCCCCAGACCCTCGAGGGCTACGATATCCAAAAATATATCTCCCGCATTGAAAACCAGCAATAATCCGGATTATGGGAAGAGCATTTGAATTCCGCAAGGAAAGAAAATTCAAACGTTGGGGTCACATGGCCAAGACGTTTACCAAAATCGGCAAGGAAATCACCATCGCCGTCAAGAACGGCGGACCCGACGTGACCGGCAACCCGCGCCTCCGCGCCCTGCTGCAGACCGCTCGCAGTGAGAACATGCCGAAGGAAAACATCGAACGTGCCATCAAGAAGGCCACCGACAAGGACCAGGCCGACTACAAGGAAGTGGTGTACGAGGGTTACGGCCCTCACGGCGTAGCCATCCTCGTGGAGACCGCCACCGACAACACCAACCGTACCGTGGCCAATATCCGCAGTTATTTCAACAAGTTCGGCGGCAACCTGGGTACCTCTGGCAGCGTGGCTTTCATGTTCGACCACAAATGTGTGTTCAAGATCAAGAACAGCCCCGACATCGACATCGAGGAACTTGAACTCGAACTCATCGACTTCGGCGCAGACGAAGTGTTCGTCGACGAATTCGAGAACAAGGACGGCGACACCGAAGAAGTGATTACCATCTACGGCGAGTACACCGCTTTCAACAACATCCAGAAGTACATCGAAGACAAAGGCTACGAACTCGTGTCAGCCGGCTTCGACCGTTTCCCCAATGGCGAGATGAAACACCTCACCGCCGAGGAGCGCGTGGAACTCGACAAACTGCTCGAGAAACTCGAGGAAGACGACGACGTCCAGAACGTCTTCCACAACCTGGAAGAAGAATAATCTATTTTAACACACTATATTATGAATCTCACACACATCGAACACCTCGGAATCGCGGTCAAATCGCTGGAAGAGGCCATCCCTTATTATGAAAACGTACTCGGTCTGAAATGCTACGCCATTGAAGAGGTCGCTGACCAGAAAGTGAAGACCGCCTTCTTCAAGATCGGCCAGACCAAACTCGAGCTGCTGGAACCCACCAGCCCGGAAAGCACCATCGCCGCTTTCATTGAGAAACGCGGTGAAGGCATCCATCACCTCGCCTTCGCCACCGACGACGTGGCTGCCTGCCTGGCAGAAGCCGAAGAGAAAGGTGTCCGCCTCATCGACAAGGCTCCCCGTCCGGGCGCCGAGCAGATGATGATCGCTTTCGTCCACCCGAAGTCGACCAAAGGCGTGCTCACAGAATTCTGCATGAAGAAGCCGCAGGAGTAAGCAAAACCGAATACAAACCCTAGATCTTACTATAATGAGTCAGCAACTCGAAAAAGTAAAAGAGCTTATCGAACTGAGAGAGAAAGCTCGTATGGGCGGCGGCCAGAAAGGTATCGACAGCCAGCACGCCAAAGGAAAATACACCGCTCGCGAACGCATCAACATGCTTCTCGACGAAGGCAGCTTCGAAGAATTCGATATGTTTATGACCCACCGTTGCACCAACTTCGGCATGGAGAAGAAGACCTACCTGGGTGATGGTGTGGTGACCGGTTACGGCACGATCGCCGGCCGTCTGGTCTATGTCTTCGCACAGGATTTCACCGTGATCGGCGGCTCGCTCTCCGAGACCCTGGCACAGAAGATCTGCAAGGTCATGGACATGGCCATGAAGAACGGTGCTCCCTGCATCGGCCTGAACGACTCGGGCGGCGCCCGTATCCAGGAAGGTGTGAATGCACTGGCAGGCTACTCCGAGATTTTCGAACGCAACATTCTTGCTTCGGGTGTCGTCCCGCAGATCTCCGCCATCCTCGGCCCTTGCGCCGGCGGCGCCGTGTACTCCCCGGCCCTGACCGACTTCATCATCATGTCGGAAGGAACTTCCTACATGTTCCTGACGGGTCCGGCCGTGGTCAAGCAGGTCACCGGTGAGACCGTCACGCAGGAAGAACTCGGCGGCGCTTCCGTACACGCTTCCAAGAGCGGTGTGGCCCAGTTCAAGGCCGCTACCGAGGAAGATGCCATCGCCACGATCCGCGAACTCCTGAGCTACCTCCCGCAGAACAACATGGAAGAGCCCCCGTACGTGCCGACCGAAGACCCGATCGACCGCAAGGAGGACTCCCTCAACGAAATCATTCCCGACAGCCCGAACGCACCTTACGACATGTACGAAGTCATCGGCTCCATCGTCGACGACGGCAAGTTCCTCGAAGTCCACAAAGACTACGCGAAGAACATCATCGTCGGCTTCGGCCGCTTTGGCGGTACGGCCGTCGGTATCGTGGCCAACCAGCCGAAATACCTGGCCGGCGTGCTCGACATCAACGCTTCCCGCAAGGGTGCGCGTTTCGTCCGCTTCTGCGACGCCTTCAACATCCCCATCGTGACGCTTGTCGACGTGCCGGGCTTCCTCCCGGGTACCCAGCAGGAATACGGCGGCATCATCGTCCACGGCGCGAAACTTCTCTACGCCTACGGCGAAGCCACCATTCCGAAAGTCACCGTCACGCTCCGCAAGTCCTACGGTGGTTCCCATATCGTGATGAGCTGCAAGCAGCTGCGTGGTGACATCAACTACGCTTGGCCGACCGCCAACATCGCCGTGATGGGTGCCGAAGGTGCCGTGGCCGTGCTCTATGCCAAGGAAATCAAGGCCGAGGAAGATCCCGCCAAACAGAAGGAAATCGCCGAAGCCAAGAAGAAAGAGTACAACGACCTCTTCTGCAACCCGTACAATGCAGCCAAATATGGCTACATCGACGATGTCATCGAACCGCGCAACACGCGTTTCCGCGTCATCCGCGCCCTCGAGCAGCTCTCCACCAAGAAGCTCTCGAACCCGGCCAAGAAACACGATAACATGCCTCTGTAATCAAACCTGCAACGTATGAAACATTTGAAACTGTTTTTGGCGGTTGTCGGTTTGACCTTGTGCTTCACGGCAGGAGCGCAGAGCCAGGACGCCATGCGCCTGAACGAGTACCTGGTGATCAACACCGATGATTTCCAGGATGACTTCGGGCAGCAGAACGCCTGGATCGAGCTTTTCAACTCCTCCTACGGCACGGTGGACATCGCCGGATGCTTCCTGTCCGACGACCCCGACAACCTGAAGAAATACGCCATTCCGGGTGGCGACGTCCTGACCAAGATCAAGCCGCGCCAGCACGTCATTTTCTGGGCGGACAACCAGCCGTACCGCGGCACGTTCCACGTGTCGTTCGACCTGGCGGGCGCCAAGGAGATCATCTTCACCAAGGGTGACGGCAAGACCATCATCGACCGCATCCCCGTCAAGCACGACCTGGGCGAGAACGTCTCGTTCGGCCGCGCGGAAGACGGTATCGGTTCCGTGGACGGCAGCGGAGAAGGCTGGAACGTGCAGCCGCGTACCTCCCCGAGCACCAACAACGCCCTGATCGACAAGGCAGCGAAACCCGACCGCATGAAGGCCATCGACCCGTACGGCTGGATCCTTGCCCTGACGGCCATGTCGGTGGTGTTCCTCGCACTGATCCTCCTCTATTTCATCTTCAAAGCCATCGGCAATGCCAACATCAAGGCCGGCAAGAAGCGCTCCGCCGCTGCCGCCGGTACCGATGTGAAGGCGTCGGCCTACGGTGAGACGCCCGGCGAGGTCTATGCCGCCATCGCCATGGCCATGCACCTATACCAGCAGGACGACGAGGGACACGATGAGGAAAGCTTCGTCGTGACGCTCCATCATACGGACCGTACCTACTCGCCGTGGAGCTCCAAGATCTACACGCTCCGCCAGACCCCGTCGCTCAACAAAAGAAGATAACACCCTAACCCAGAAAAGAAATGAAAGAGTATAAAATCAAGATCAACGGTAACAACTATAATGTTACCATCGACGAGGTGGAGGACAATGTAGCCAAGGTCGAGGTCAACGGCACTCCGTACAACGTCGAATTCGAGAAACCGCTCTCGAAGCCCAAGACCATCAGCGTGGTCAACAAGCCCGCCGCCGCTCCTGCTGCAGGTCCGGCTCCCGCCAACAAGCCCGCCGCCGCTCCTGCTGCCGCAGGTGGCGCCACGGTCAACTCCCCGCTCCCGGGCGTCGTGCTCGAAGTCAAGGTCAAGGACGGCGACAAAGTCACCAAGGGACAGGTCATCATGGTCCTCGAAGCCATGAAGATGGAGAACGCCATCGAGGCCCCTTGCGACGGTACCGTCACCATCAAGGCCCAGAAGGGCGACTCCGTGCTGGAAGGCGCTCCGCTGGCCGTCATCGCTTAGTACACGCTTATGGAACATATCATTGAAAACCTGAGGCAGTTCTGGCAGTTCACCGGCTTCGCGAATTTCGAGATCGGGTACCTTATCATGATCATCATCGGGTGCCTGTTCATCTTCCTCGCCATCAAGTTCGAGTGGGAGCCCATGCTGCTGGTCCCGATCGGATTCGGTATCCTGATCGGTAATATTCCGCTGTTCGCCGGATTGAATGTCGGCGTCTATGAAGAGGGCTCCGTGCTCAACATCCTGTACCAGGGCGTGCAGCGGGGCTTCTATCCGCCGCTCATCTTCCTGGGCATCGGCGCGATGACAGACTTCTCCGCCCTGATCGCCAATCCGAAGCTGCTGCTGATCGGCGCTGCCGCCCAGTTCGGTATCTTCGGTGCCTACGCCATCTCGCTGGCGCTCGGCTTCGATGCCGCCCAGGCGGGTGCCATTGGTATCATCGGCGGCGCCGACGGCCCGACCGCCATCTTCCTGTCGTCGCGTCTGGCTCCGACCCTGATGGGCGCCATCGCGGTTTCCGCTTATTCCTACATGGCTCTCGTGCCGGTGATCCAGCCGCCGATCATGCGTCTGCTCACCACCAAGAAGGAGCGCCTGATCCACATGAAACCGCCGCGTCCGGTATCCCCGACCGAGAAGAAACTCTTCCCGATCATCGGCTTCCTGCTCACGGCCTTCATCGTGCCGTCCGGTATCCCTCTGCTCGGTATGCTGTTCTTCGGCAACCTGCTGAAGGAAAGCGGCGTGACCAAGCGTCTGGCCAACACGGCAAGCGGTCCGCTGGTGGACATCGTCACCATCCTGATCGGTGTCACCGTCGGTGCCTCCACGCAGGCCAGCCAGTTCCTCCGCTGGGAGTCGGTGAAGATTTTCATCATCGGTGCCTGCTCCTTCGTGATCGCCACCTTCGCCGGTGTGCTCTTCGTGAAATTCTTCAACCTCTTCCTCAAAGAGGGCAACAAGATCAACCCGCTCATCGGCAACTCGGGTGTGTCGGCTGTGCCGGATGCCGCCCGCGTTTCGAACAACGTCGGTTTGGAGTACGATCCGAAGAACTATCTGCTGATGCATGCCATGGGTCCGAACGTGGCCGGTGTGATCGGCTCTGCCGTCGCCGCCGGTATGCTGCTGGGCTTCCTGGGTTAATCAGCGCCTGTAGACAACGTCATGCCGGGCCTGACCCGGCATCCATCAAAAAGGAACCGGATCCGCATCCGGTTCCTTTTTTCTTCGCTGCACCCGCAGCTATGTTTCTGAAATTCCAGTGATCTTCGCGGGAATGATCCGGATCTTCTCGAGGAGGAAGCAGAAAAGGTATTCCAGCAGGAGAACCAGCATCGACGTGTAAAGCGGCGTGGCCCCGTGCTGAGGGAAATACGGCGGGAAGACCGAATAGAAGAAAGCGATCAGAACGAAATGCGTCAGGTAGATGGTGTAACTGTAGCGGCTGATGCACTGTACGAACGACTGCACCGGCTGCGCGGGGATCCGCACCGACTTGAGCAGCAGGAACAGGCAGAGGACCTCCAGGATCTCCAGCGTCACGAAATCGTGTCCCCGGGACATCATCCAGGCATTCAGGGCATAGGCCAGCGGGAAACCTATCGCACCGATTTTCAGGTTCAGTGCGCGCTGGTTCGCCTGCTCGCAAAGATAGCAGCCCATCAGATAGTAGCCCAGGTATTTCCCGGCAATCGGGAAGAAAGGAATCAGGGCACAGGCCGGATACACATCCTGCAAAGCCATGAAAGCCACCCAGACCGCCAGGCAGTATTCCAACAGGCGCTTGCGGTCAGACGCGGCCTGCAGCGCCGCCTGCAGGACCGGGGTCACCAGATAGAGCCCGATGAGCATGAAAACGAACCAGTAGGCGGTATTGATGCGATTGGTCAACAGGCGCGGAAAGAACTGCAGCAGCGCTTCCCGCAGCGTCGTCACCTCGGGATAGTGGTGGATGCAGACGGAAATCACGTAGACAATGACGGCCCAGAAAAGAAAAGGCAGCAGGATGCGGGTGAAACGCTTTTTCAGAAAATCGGGCAGCGGCATCGGATGACGCAACTGCAGGTAGCCCGAGAGCATTACAAACAGCGGAACTCCGTAGATCAGGGCCTTGTAGCCATAGTAAGAGATGGCCGGGGCGGGTCCGTCGAGTCCCAGGATCGACCAGGCGTGCTGCACGATGACCAGCAGGATGGCCACCGCCCGGATGAAGTCCAGTTCAAAGTTCCGCTTGTCCATCGCGCTATTTACCATAGGTCTTTGCCAGGAAGCGGTCGATATCAATGATGAAGCGTTCATGGGTTCCTTCGCCGATCAAGCCCCGGTCGTCATGGGCCGAGACCCTGAAAACCAGCCGGCGTCGGTCGATCTCAACCAGTTCGCTCTCAGCTGTTACCGTTTTTCCAACGGGCGTCGCTGCCACGTGAGACACCTCGACACGCGTCCCGACCGTCCCCTGTCCTTCTGCCAGATAAGGCTGAACGCTGTCGTAACAGGTTTTCTCGATGAGGGCAATCATCATCGGGGTGGCAAACACGGCCAGGCCGCCACTGCCGACCCGGTCTGCCGTCACTTCGGGCGTGACCTGCCAGGAAGCCTGCCCTTTGATTCCGATTTGCAAATCCATAACGATAGAGATTCTGGGTAAGTCCATACAAAGATACGGCGATTTTTGTAAATTTGCAGAAAAGCAAGCTCAAATGAAAGCAACCCGTTTCTTTCCGATGACCGCCACGCTGGTCTCGCTGATACTCCTGCTGGCTTCCTGTGGTGCCAGCCGTACTGCCGTCGCTTCGGGCGAGGGTCGATCCACCGGTCCTGACGATCCCAGCGGATTCGTCGTCCTGACCGACGTCGTGCCTGACGTCCTTCTGGAGATGCGCTACTACAGCACCTTCAACTTTGTTGGAACCCGTGTGGATGGTTATGACGAGCCCATCGCGCTGATGACCCGCGAAGCTGCGCAGGCGCTCAAGGAGGTCAGCGACGAAGCCATGTCGCTCGGCTATCGGATCAAGATCTGGGACACCTACCGTCCGCAGATGGCTGTCGACCATTTCTGCCGCTGGGGCGAAAATGTGAGCGATACCCTCACCAAGCGCTATTTCTATCCCTACCTCGACAAAGACGTGGTTTTCGACCAGGGCTATATCGCCCGCCGCAGCGGCCACTCCCGTGGCTCTGTCGCCGACCTGACGCTCGTCGACATGAAAACCGGCCGTGACCTCGACATGGGCTACGGCTTCGACTGGTTCGGTGGAGAATCCCATCCCGACTACAAGGGCATCACCGAAGAGCAGTTCAACAACCGCATGCTCCTGCGCAACCTCATGCTCAAGCACGGCTTCCTCCCCATCGAAGAAGAATGGTGGCATTTCGTCCTCAAAGATGAACCCTACCCCGACACCTACTTCACCTTCCCGGTGCGCGACCTGAAGAAGAGATAGCTTTTCATCGTCGTTGTGATGCCCAAAGACGCCCAGAGAGCACTGCAGCAGGACACCAAATTTGTCCGGATGACGACCCAGCCGGTCGGCCGGCTCGTCACAGCCATGGCGATCCCGTCCATCGTGAGCATGCTGGTCTCAGGCATCTACAATCTGGCCGATACCTTCTTCATCGGGCAGATCAACACCCCGTCGGTGGCAGCCATGGGCATTGTGTACGCCTATATGGTGTTGATCCAGTCGCTGGCCATCTTTTTCGGACAAGGTTCGGGCAACTACATTTCCCGGGCACTGGGCCGGCGTGAGACAGTTGACGCTGAAGAAATGGCTGCCGTCGGACTGGGCTCCTCCATCCTGACCGGCATCATCCTGGCCGGCGCCAGCTTCCTGGCCATGCGGCCGATCCTTGCCCTGCTGGGCTCGACGGAAACCATTATGCCCTATGCCGTCGACTATTTCCAGTATATTCTGATCGGCACGCCCTTCATCATGGGCACTTTCACGCTCAACAACCAGATGCGGCACCAGGGCAATGCGATGCTCTCGATGATTGGTATTGTGTCGGGCGCCGTCCTCAATATCATCCTTGATCCGATTTTCATCTTTGGTCTCGGGCTGGGCATCCGCGGAGCGGGCATGGCTACGGCCCTTTCGCAGATCATCGGCTTCATCGTCATCCTGAGCATGATCGGCAAGCGGGGTTCGCTGCCCATCCGGCCGTACCATTTCAAACCGACGCTGCGCCGCTACCGCGACATTGCTGCCGGCGGCCTGCCGTCGCTGGCCCGCCAGGGCCTGATGAGTATTTCGGCGATCTGCCTGAACCAGTTGGCGTCGAACTACGGTGACGAGGCCATCGCTGCTTTTTCCATTGTCAACCGAATCATGATGCTGGCCTGTGCTGCGATGATCGGCTACGGGCAAGGTTTCCAGCCCGTTTGCGGCTTCAACTACGGAGCCGGCCTGTTCGACCGGGTACGCCGGGCCTACTGGCACAGTTGCAGCGTTGCCACTGTCTATTGCACGGTGCTGGCGCTGCTGGGATGGTTTTTCGCCGGACCTTTGGTCGCTCTCTTCCGGGCCGACGACCCCGAGGTGATCCGCATCGGCCGCGAAGTGTTGCGCTATCAGTGCTACAGTTTCCCGCTGACCGGTTTTGTCGTGTTGGCCAACATGTACTTGCAGAATATCCGGAGAACCATTCCCGCGATTATCATGGCTTCTGCCCGCCAGGGGATTTTCTTCCTGCCGATCCTCTTTATCGGACACGCCCTCTGGGGTTTCACGGGCATTGAGATTTCCCAGGCGCTGGCCGATGTCTGTTCCTTCCTTTTCGCCGTTCCCGTCGTCCTCCACACGCTCCAGACGATGGACCAACAACCCATCGCCCGATGAGCGCCAACCGTCCCATCGATTCGCCCGAGGCCCTGATTGCCGAAATCCGACGTTTTGGCATGTTGCCTTTCTTCCGCTGCCGTATCCCCGGCTGGTCGGTCGAAGAGTTGACGGCGCCCGGTTGCTGGATCTTCGAAGACGATGAAGCCGTGCTCGGTCCCTGGGACTGGAAAATCGATGCGGTGCGCGAAGGTGACATCGCCTACGGCAAGTTTCTGGGCGGCAAAGCGGCTTTCGCCACGGTCGAATGGTACCGTGAACTGATGAACTGGCGCCGCAGTCAGCCCCGCTGGCGGATGGCGGAAGGCGGCCGCTACCGCGCCACGACCGAACACGACAAATTGATGAAACGTCTCGCGCCCGTAGCGCTTGATGCCATCCGGCAAGCGGGCGCATTGGAGGCGAAAGAACTCCGTTTGATCTGCTCAGCAGCAGAGAAGAAGCCTGTCAAGAAGAACGTAATGGACAGCGTCATCCAATTCCTGCAGATGGGCACCTGGACCGTCATCGGCGACTTCGAACGCGTCTACCGCGGACCCGATCTGACCTACAACGGCTGGCAGCGCGCTTCGAACACCACTCCCGACGAACTCTTCGCTGCGCCCGATCTTCCCCTCACCTCAGCCCGCCCTCTGACAAACCCGCTCGTCACAAATCTCACACCCGCCGCCTCCCGCGCAAAGATCATCGACCATGTCCGGGACTTCTTCCCAAATGCTGATCAGAAGGTGCTGGAAAAGTTGATCTGATTTACCGACCAAACATCAAGATTATTCCTCTTTTACTATTTGCAGTCTGCCTTTTTCTTCGTACTTTTGCTAGATAGATTCGAATACAAAAAGAGAGAGATTAATATGCAGGACAAATTGCAAGAATTGACGGACCGGCTGTACGAAGAAGGTTTGTCGAAGGGTCGTCAGGAAGCAGAAGAATTGCTCGCCAAGGCGAAGGAAGAGGCGAAGGAAATCGTAGAAAAGGCACAGGCTGAAGCCGACGCCATTGTCAGGGACGCCGAGAAGAAAGCATCCGAGACCCGTACGACGGTCGAGGGCGACCTGAAGATGGCCTCTACCCAAACCATCGCCGCCCTGAAACAGCAGGTGGAGAACATGATCATCACCCAAACCGTGGCCAAGCCCGTAGGCGCCGCCCTTTCGGACGAAGGATTCGTAAATGACCTCATCGCGATGGTGGTCCGCGCCTTCAATGCGTCGAATCCCGACGGTGTCGGCCTGGAAGTCATCCTCCCTACCGCTGCACAGAAAGAGCTGGAGCAGGCCTTCGCCAACGAACTGACCCAAACCCTCGGCAAGGGCGTCGAGGTAAAGAACGTCAAAGGCCTGTCCAATGGCTTCAAGATCGGTCCCAAGGACGGCGGCTACCAGATCAGCTTCACGGCCGACGATTTTACCGGCCTCGTCGGTGAATACCTGCGTCCGGCCTCCAAGAAGATCCTCTTCGGCGACTGATGGCGAATTATCCCTATATCATCGCCAGCTTCCCCGACCTGCTGCTCGACTACGAACGGCATGCACTCGACGTGGAGGCCGTGGTCGACGAAGTGAAAAGCCAGCTTTCCGAGAAAGACGGCAAACTGGTGGACTGGCTGTCATTCGGGATGGTAGGAAGTCATCTGACCCCTCATTTCTACCGAAACATCCGCCAAACCCGCTGCCACTTCCTCATCGACTGGTTCGGCTTCGACCGCAAACTGCGGCTGGCCAAGGTCGCGTACCTGGAGGGTAAACCGGTGCAGGAAGAGTTTCCCGAACTCGACAAGGTGGAAATCATCTTCCGTGTCGACAACCTCGCCCAGCGCGAGAAACTGCTCGACCGGCTCCTGTGGGACAAGGCGGCCGAACTCGTGGAATTCGACATTTTCACCCTCGACACCATCCTGTCGCTGCTGACGCGCCTCCATCTGGTCGAACGCTGGAACCGTCTCGACCCCGAGACCGGCACCGCACTCTTCCGGCAGTTCGTCGATGAAGTCCGGGGGACCTTCCATGGAATCAATGCAGAACAATTTAAAGTATAGATAATGAAAACAACAGGTATAGTTACCGGTATCATCTCC
>CACZWU010000008.1 GCA_902784965.1 uncultured Bacteroidia bacterium
GTCAATGGCGATTCTCTGGTAGTAACGAGGCTCGTGAGAATCAAAATCGAAGTAATATGGCGTTTCAACAACTTTCTGTTGTTCCAGAGTCAGGCCTTTAGCCTTAATTAAACGTTCCTGAAGCTGTGCGGGTGAGGGGAATTCATCAAGACCGATATTCTTCTCAATACCAGAGGTGAAATCATATTCAGTAAAACAGTCGCCATTGGAGCTGTAAGCAAATTTCAGGTCCAGGATTTCGGCATAGACTTTTGCCTGGCCGATACCGCCGCTAATAGGCTGATTATTATCCTTAGCCTCAACAATTGCGATGGGTGTTTTATTGGCGCCAACCTGTAAAAGATAATCAGCACGTTTTTTAGCCTTCCTTGCGTGAGAAGACTGACCTTGGAATATAATTCGCCCATCGGTGAACGCATATTCCATGCGAATATGTTGATTATCCCACCCAGCACTGTTCAGCGCAGGTGTGATGAATTGCAGTTTAATGTCCTCTTCGGACAACTGCTTTTTATCGCACATAAGTATGTCGAATTTGTTTTTCTGCTTCCTCAATTTCGTATAATACAAGATTACACGAACATTATTGCAAATTTAACATTTTTAATGGTTTTCTGAATATGTTTGCTATTCTATCTATGAATTAATCGGTTCTCAGAAAGAGTTAAGACATAAAAAGGTACATCATCGTTATAGATAAAGCTCCCTATCGGTTGATGATAGCTGAATCCATAAATAATCAGTAACTTTGCGAAACAACAATAAAATCCGCATCGCTTATGGCAAAAGAACCTGGCTATGTTTACATACTCACCAACCCCAGTTTCCGTGAGGACTGGGTCAAGATCGGAAAGAGTTCCCGTCCTGTGAATGTTCGCTCGAAGGAGCTGGACAACACGGCCGTTCCGCTTCCTTTTGAAATCTATGCCACGCTGAAGACCATCAAGTATGGCGAGGTTGAGAAACTCGTCCACAAAACCATCGATCGATTAACGGATCTTCGTATCCGCCAGAACCGGGAATTCTTTAATGTCAGGCCCGACATTGCACTGGATATTCTCAAAGATATTGCCTCAACGCTTGATGATGCTGAGATAGAGACCTTTGTCAATGGCAACCTAATCCATAAAGCGGTTTCATCAGACGAATATGAAAATGGCAATTCAGAGAATAAAAAGCAACGTCCCCGCTTCAAATTCAGCATGGTCGGTATCCCCATCGGCTCTGAATTGACCTTCGTACCTACTGGCATCAAAGTCAAGGTGGCCAGTGACGACCAAATTGAGTACGAAGGGCGCATATTCAAACTCTCCCCTTTCGTCGGTACCTTCATGCCGGCTGAGAGGCGAAATACCTCTGGAGCATACCAGGGAGCCAAATTTTTTACCTATGAGGGTGAGATCCTGGATGACATCCGGTCGCGAATGGAAAAAACTGCCGTGGAGTAATCAATCATGGTAGGCACATTCCCCGTTATTACCCTTTGCGGCAGCACGCGTTTCAAGGAGCAGTTTTTGGAAGCTCAGAAACGGCTTACGCTTGAGGGCAACATTGTCATCAGTGTCGGTCTGTTCGGGCATTCTGGCGATGTGGAAGTCTGGACCCCCGGCACCAAGGAGATGCTGGATGATATGCACAAGCGAAAGATTGACATGGCCGATGCCATCTACGTCATCAATGTCGGAGGATACATCGGTTCCAGCACCAGGTCCGAGATTGAGTATGCCCGGGCTAATGGCAAGCGGGTTTTATTCCTAGAACCTGACAAAACAATTTAACTCCCCTTTCATCATTCCTTCATTCCATCATTTCATCAGATGATGGAAAAGGGCAACATGTTTTCTAGTTAAGAGTCATTGTTTGGATGGCGCACCGACGCAAATAGACTAAACTACGCAGATTTCGGATTTGTCTCCTTTGATGCAAAAATACAGACATTATATCAATCTTCCAACAAAATAATCGAGTAAGGGCCTTGCTCTCCCCTCACTCTTGGCATAACGAACCATCTCCGAACCCACTCCGAGCCTTGCGAATAAGAAGAGCGCTGCAGGGGCGGCGTGAGGAGATGCCCGATTATCTGATTTTAATAAATTGCTTTTTCGCGGGTAGGATTTTGAAAAATGTAATTATATTTGTACCGTAAATGCAGATCAAGATAACCTTGATCAAATGGTAAAGGAAAGAGCACCGGAACCGGTGAGGCGAAGGTGCTCTTATTGATAAAGTCGGGCAGGTACTGAGGAGGCTCCTTTCTTTCGTTTACACTTTACCATTCTGCATTTATCTATGGACGTAAAGATAACGATCCTGCTCTGCGTACAAGGTACGTATGGCACTCCCGTGTTCGTCCGCGCCTATTGGCGCCGGCGAAGCGGCCGCAAGGAGTTCGTGCGGGCGCATTGGCGCTTCAGCCGATGATCCTGCGCGACTGATGTGATATACTGCACGAAGCCCGGCTGGGAGCCGTCTTTGAAAAAAGGCGGCTCTTTTCTTATGTAATAATCGTAAATTTGCATGAATGAAAATGATTTCGCCATGAAAGAATACAAAACCAAAGACCTGACGATTATCTGGAGGCCGGAGCTTTGCCAGCATGCCGGGGAGTGTGTCCGGCGGTTGCCGCAAGTCTACAATCCTGCCGCCCGTCCCTGGTGCAAACCGGAGAATGCCACGACAGAAGAGTTGATTGCCCAGATTGACGCCTGCCCTGCCAAAGCGTTGACCTACAGACTGAACAAAGAATGATCATTACACACCATCAGGACGGGGAACAAGGCTTTTTCCTGGCGGAAGAGGAGGGCAAACGCATGGGCTATCTGTCCTATGAGTGGGACTCCACCACCCGATTCGCCATCCTGCATACTGTCGTGGAAAAGGCGTATCAGGGACATGGTGTAGCCAAGGCGTTGGTCAATGCAGCGGTGGACTTTGCGCGGGAAAAAGGTTATACAATTTGGCCGGTCTGTCCCTACGCAGAAAACCTGTTCAATCGCGACGCTTCCTACGAAGACATATTGTGACAGGTCTTGGGATGCCGGGGCAAGCCAATCTAATTGCCTTTATTGATTACTCGCGACCCAGTCCTGCAGTATCTTCTTGGAGGCGTTATTCAGCAGTTTGCCGGGCTTCCAGTTGATGTCCGAATACTGCGCGTGGAACTGTTTGTCGGCGCCGGTCACGTCGCTGCCGCCGGATGTGGCGAAAAAGATGACGGTCTTACCCGCGAAGCCGTACGTCTCGATGAAGGTATTGATGATGGTGGGCGCAGTGTACCACCAGACCGGAAAGCCTATGTAGATGACATCGTAGCTGTCGGCATCCTTCAGGTCCTTCACGATGGCCGGACGAGAGTTCTTGTCCTTCATCTCCAACGTACTGCGGGACTGCTTGTCGCGCCAGTCCAGATCCGCGGCGGTGTACTTCACTTCAGGTTTGATCTCATAGAGGGTGGCGCCGGCCACTTCGGCCAGGTCCTTGGCCACGGCTTCGGTCGTGCCGGTGGCGGAGAAGTAAGCTACTAAGGTTCTCATGTCTTTCTTGGTGTTTTGGCCGCAAGCGTTCAGGCAGGCAATGGCACAAATGGCTGTCAGGATGATAAGTATCTTTTTCATGAATACAAATATACAACATTTCCTATCTTTGTGCATCAGTGATTCTCCTATGACCCAGAAATTTCCGATCAGCCTCAAGGCATTTTCATTCCTCGTATTGCTCTGCCTCGCATCCTGTCAGTCGGATCCGACACGGGAAGCCATCAATCAGCAGTTGAAGATGTACCCGGAGACCCGGGTGCAGGATATCTACAAGAGTTTCTGCCAGGATAATCTGGGGCCGGGGCATTTGATTCCCAATCCTGAGGCGGCGAAGGCCTACTTGCTGGAAGAATTGCAGGCCTTTCGGGAAGACCTCGAAAACGGCCGGTATGACAAGCCTTCCATGCGCTGCGTCTCCGTCGGTGACGCGGGGAATTACGTCCGCGTGGACCTGTCCGTCGTTCTGGACGGACTGGTTGATGAAGAGACGCTGCTGGCGGCCTTCGTCAGGAGTGCCAATGAAGGGAAAACGCTGTCAACGGACGAATGGAAAGAAAAATGGGCCGCCGTGGCAGCTGTCATCCGGAAGGACTTCCCCGCCCTCGCGGATGCAGAAAAAGATCTGGCTGCCATCGACTCCCTGATGGCCGAAGGGCATTTTATCCTGCACCACAGCCGTATCTTCAACGAGACCTATCACCCCCACTACCGCATCGTTGCACGGGATATCTTCGACAAAGAGCTGAAACCGAGGATAAACGATTAGCCCAGCACGACATCCAGCACCATCATCAGCGCGAAGCCAAGGGCAAAGCCTATGGTGCCGATGTTGGAGTGTTTCCCTTGAGAGTAATCGGGAACCAATTCCTCTACCACCACATAGAGCATGGCGCCGGCGGCGAAGGCCAGCATGTACGGCATGATGCCAAGGATGGATGTTGCCAGCAGCAAGACCAGCGCGCCGCCGATCGGCTCGACAATGCCGCTCAATGCCCCAATACCGAAGGCTTTCCAGCGGCTGTTACCCTCTGCCCTTAACGGCATGGAAATGATGGCACCTTCCGGGACATTCTGAATGGCGATACCCAACGACAAGGCCAGCGCCCCGGCCATATTGAAATCAGCTGTGAGGGCGCCTGCGATGGCTACGCCCACGGCCATGCCTTCCGGAAAGTTATGGATAGTGACAGCCAGGGCCAGCTTGGCGGTGCGGGAAAGACGGCTCTTCGGTCCTTCCGTACTGCCGGATGCATGAATGTGCGGTGTGATGTAGTCGATCAGCAAGAGGAAGGCAAAGCCGGCCAGCAGGCCGATGACAGGCGGCACGACAGCCGATGTCCCCTGCCCCATCTCGATGGCCGGGATAATCAGTGACCACACGGAAGCGGCTACCATTACGCCGGAGGCAAAGCCCAGCAGGACTTTCTGCAGCATCGCCGGCATATCCCGCCTCATAAAGAAGACGAAAGCCGATCCCAGGACAGTCCCCAGGAACGGTATCATCAAAGCGATAAAGACCGGATTCATCCTAGAGAAGGACCGCTATCTGAGCATCGATCTCCTCCGGGGTCACCACCGGCTCGAAACGGGCGACTACCCGGCCTTTGCGATCGATCAGGAACTTGGTAAAATTCCACTTGATGTCGGGGTTGGAGGCATAGTCCGGATCGGCCTTGGAGAGCATTCCGTCCATGAATTTGCCGGTATCACTGTCGCCGAATCCGGCAAACGGCTTCTTGCTGTACAACCACTTGAACACCTCGTTGGCATTCTCTCCGTTTACGTCGGACTTCGCCATCAGCGGAAATGTCACGCCATAATTCAGCTTGCAGAATGCAACGATCTCCTCGTCGGAACCCGGTTCCTGGTGGCCGAACTGATCGCAAGGGAAACCGATCACGTAAAAACCCTCGGGCGCATATTTCTGATACAGCGCCTCCAGACCGTCGTACTGCGGCGTGAATCCGCACTTGGACGCGGTATTCACAATCAGCAGGACCTTGCCCTTGTAATCAGCAAAGTTCACCTGGCTTCCATCGTTGGATTCGGCTTTGAACTGGTAGATCGTGTCTTTGTCGCTCGCACAGCCAACGGTAAAAACGGCGACAAAAATGAGCAGGAAGATTCTTCTGAGATTCATATTCAGTCAGTTGTTTTATTATTGTCTTTCAGTTGGTTGATGATGTCGTCCAGCATCTTGAAGAGACCGGGGACGGTCTCGGGCGTGACGCTTTCGCAAAGGACTGTGCTGCCGACGGCTTCCGGGACGTCAGTAAGCTTTTTCTGCAGGTCACGTCCCTTTTTCGTGAGCTTTACAATCATCTGGCGGGCGTCTTTCTCGCCTTTGGTACGCGTCAGAATACCTTCGGCTTCCATCCGCTTGAGCAACGGCGTCACGGTGTTGGTCTCCAGCAGCAGGCGCTTGGCGATGTCATTCACCGGCTGCGCATCCTTCTCCCACAGCACCAGCAGCACCAGGTACTGCGGATACGTGAGCCCGTGCTCGCCCAACAGCGGATGATACGCCTGGGTGATCATTCTCGAAGCCGTGTACAGCCTGAAACAGAGTTGGTTATCCAGTTTGAACTTCTCTTCGATCATAACATCTCTTCAATGTCCTTCTCAAACGAAGCGGGTTCTGCCACGGGCGCGAAACGCTTGACGACGGTGCCGTCTCGGTTGATCAGGAACTTGGTGAAGTTCCACAGGATGTCACTGTCTTTCTTTGCGCTCTTGCTGAGCCCTTTCAGCATCGTGCGGGTTGCTTTCCCCTTGAGGCCTTTGTATTCTTCCGTGGGGGCAACGGATTTGAGATATGTATAAACCGGGGCTTCGTCAGGGCCGTTCACGTCAATCTTCTTCATCAGCGGGAAGGTGACGCCGTGGTTGATGCGGCAGAATTCAGCAATCTCCTCGTCTGAGCCGGGTTCCTGGTGGGCGAACTGGTCGCAAGGAAAGCCAACGATGGCCAGTCCCCTGTCTTTATATTTCTGGTACAGGGCCTCCAGGCCGTCGTACTGCGGGGTGAAACCGCACTTGGACGCGGTGTTGACAATGAGGAGCACCTTGCCCTCAAACTGTGCGAAGTCAAACTCCACTCCCCTGTTGTTCAGGGCTTTGAAATCATAGATCTTTGCCATATCTTTTATATTTATATCGTTCACGATGCAAATATACGACTTTATTTTTATATCGCAAGCGATATTTTAAGAAAATTGAATAAAAAGAATCTCCCGCCCTCATTTCCGACCGAATCCGAGGACGGGAGTTCATTATAAGGGCCCCATCCGCACTAGATGTTCAGGTGTGGATGAGATGCCCGGTCAAGCCGGGCATGACGGGCTACACCCTGCCTGGATAGGTTTCGAGGGCCTTTTCAAGGCAGACGAGGGCGTGCTTCAGGTCTTCTTCCTTGAGGACGTAGGCCAGGCGGATCTGGTTCGTACCAAGGCCCTTCGTGGCATAGAAGCCGGCCATCGGGGCTACCATCACGGTCTCGCCATTGTAGTTGAACTCCTCGAGGAGCCACTTCGCAAACTTCTCCGAATCGTCGACCGGCAGCTGCACGGCAGCGTAGAAAGCACCCATCGGACGCGGGGCGATGACACCCGGCATCTTCTGCAGGCCATCGATCAGCACGTCGCGACGGTGGATATATTCATCGCGGACGGCCTTGAAATAGGAAGCCGGGGCGTCGAGCGCGCCTTCGGCAGCGATCTGGCCGTAGGACGGCGAGCAGAGACGGGCCTGTGCATAGCGCATCACGGCGTTCATCACTTCCTTGTTGCGCGAAACGAGGTAGCCGATGCGCGCACCGCAGAGGCTGTAGCGTTTCGACACCGAGTCGAGCAGGATGACATTCTGCTCCAGCCCGGGGATGTGCATGCAAGAGAAGTGCGGCTCGTCGGTGTAGCAGAACTCGCGGTACACCTCGTCGGCATAGATGAAGAGCTGGTGTTTCTTTGCGATCTTGCCCAGCTCCAGCAAGGCCTCCTTCTTGTAAAGGCAGCCCGTGGGGTTGCCCGGGTTGCAGATCACCACACCCTTGGTCTTCGGGGTGATTCGCTTCTCGACCTCGCTCATCGGCGGCAGGGCAAAGCCGTCTTCGATGTGCGTGGTAATGGGCACGAGCTTCACGTCGTTCTGCAGCGCGAAAGAATTGTAATTGGTATAGAAAGGCTCGAAGACGATCACCTCATCGTCCGGGTTACACGTCACTGCAAGCGCAATCTGCAACGCTTCGCTGCCGCCATTGGTAATGTTGATGTCGGCGGCCTCCACGTTGATGCCGATACCCTTGTAATAACGGGCCAGGCCTTCACGCAACGAATCGTTGCCACCGCTCTTGGCATAGGCCACGACCTTGAGCTGGTTGTTCTTCACCGCGTCGAGCGCTTCCTTCGGCGACTCGATGTCGGGCTGACCGATGTTCAGGTGATAAACTTTGATCCCGCGTTTCTTGGCAGCGTCCGCATAGGGGACGAGTTTCCGGATCGGAGAAGCAGGCATCGCCTGCGCCTTTTTCGATAGTGTGAGCATTATTGTAAGTGAGTTTTAAAGATTGGCACCGTATTTACCGAGTTCTTCCAGGAAGCCCTCGATCTTGGGCTGCACCTTGCTGGTGGGGCAGTCGTAATTGTTGACCAGGATGGCGAAGCGGATCAGCCCGTGCTTGGAATCCACATATCCGGCATAGCAGCGCACGCTGGAGAGCGAACCGCTCTTGGCATAGATGGTCTTCTTGATGTCCGGATCGGCCTTGCGGAGCACGTTCTCCAGCGTGCCGGGGCGACCGGGGCCCGGGAAACTCGAGAGATACTCCCGGAAATCGGGGCTGGTGGCCATCATCTCGTAGAAGCGGGTAAAGAAGCGGGGTGACACGTAATTCTGGCGCGATAGGCCGCTGCCGTCGTCCTGGGTATAACCGTAGGTCGACACGCCACGCTCCTTTAGATACTTCTTGACGGCCTCAGTGGCCTGCCAGTAGGTAACGCCCAGGCAGGGTTCACCGGTGGACTGCTCGATCAGTTTGAGGCCCACCATTTTGAAGATGGTCTCGGCGAAAAAGTTGTTGCTGATGGTATTGGTCACCTTTACAATGCGGCGGAGCTCCGGCGAGTAGGTTTCAGCGATGTATTTCAGGTCAGCCTGTGCGGGAACGGCAAAGTCGTAAGAGAGCTGCTGCACGTCGCTCACGCCCTTGCAGCCGATGCCCCTTTCGCTCAGGAAGGCCGCGAATTCGGCGGCACAGGTGGCCGGGCCGTATTTGTTGGACTGGGCCAGGGTACGCGGCTTCCTCTTCAGCCCGTAGCTCCCTTCGAATTTTCCGACATGGGAAATGCTGGAAGCGTAGTATTCGGTGTTGTCGCCTTCTCCCGCCTCCCCCGTCACGGCTTCGACGATGTAGGTCATGTTCGGGGCCTGGGGACCGAGCGCCGTCACCCGGATCGGGTCGCCGACCGCATCACCGGGCGCCAGTTCGAAATAACTCAGGTTCTCGCAGAACGACAGGCCCGAAGTGCCACTGCCGTAATCGTAGCCAATGTTGCCGTACGACCAGCTGTCCGGGATGTTCTCCTCGTCGAAGATGCGGTCGTCCCCGACAATATGGCCGTTGATGCGGCGGATGCCGGCATCCTGCACGGCCTTGGCCCAGATGCCGAAGATCGAATCGACCGGGAAGGCGATGGTGTCGCGCGAACCCAGCGTAGGGTCGGCGCCGCCTACGATGTAGAGGTTGCCGTGCAGCACGCCTTTCTCGATATGGCCGTCATACGCCACGCGCGTAGAGAAACGGAAACCGGGGCCCAGCACTTCGTAGCCGAGACCCGTGGTGATGGTCTTCATGGTAGAGGCCGTCAACAGGGGCATATCGGGGTTCCAGGCAGCGATCTGCCCGCCGTACTGGTCGACGGCCAGGATGCCGACCACGGCGTTGATAAAGAGCGAATCGGTCTTCATCTGCCGGTCGATATAATTCTGGACACGGTTCTGGCCGAAGAGGGTCAGCGGAATGAGCAGCAATCCTGCGATCAATGACTTTTTCATATCCGTTTCTTTATATTCAGCAAAATTAGTAATTTTGCCAGATAAATAACAAAATTATGCATTGCAGGTTTTCTCTTCCCGGCGTTCTGGTGGCGGCAGCCGTCCTGCTCGCACTGACGGCGTCCTGCGGCAAAACGCAGATGCCCGTCAACAATCCGGCGATCATCAACAAGGCCCTCTACGACACCGCTTCCTGCTTCTACGTGGATTTCGACGCGTATCCCGAAGAGATGCGGAACCTTCCCATCGGCATCTTCGATTCCGGTACCGGCGGACTGACCGTCCTGGAGAAGCTGCTCAGTCTCGACCATTTCGACAACATTACCGGTAAAGCGGGCCGTGACAGCATCCTCGATTTTGCCGGCGAGCATTTCGTCTACCTGGCCGACCAGGCCAACATGCCCTACGGCAACTACGCTGCCGAAGGCAACACCGCCTATCTGCAGGAACTGGTCATCAAAGACGCGATCTTCCTGCTCGGCGACCGGTACTTCGCCAATGGCATCGAAGAAGAACCTTCCGGCCGGAAGCCCCGCGCCAAGATCATCGTGGTGGCCTGCAACACCGCCACCGCCTACGGACTGCCCCTGATCCAGTCGCTGCTCGACCAATCGGGCACCGGTGTCAAGGTAATCGGCGTAATTGATGCCGGCGTGAACGCCACGCTCGACGAGCTGAACCTCCAGGGCGACGAAGCACCTTTCGCCATCGGCGTGCTGGCCACTCCGGGAACCATCGCCTCGGGCGTCTATGAGCGCACCATCCGGGATGCCCTCAAGGCCCGCGGCATCACCACCCGCATCGACATCGTCAGCGAAGGTGGCGACGGTTTCGCGGAGGCAGTGGATTCCGACCCCGACTATGTAAATCCCAACCTGTTCGCACCCAGCAGCAGCTACCGCGGCCCCGTCCTGGGCGACGGCGAGAACGACATCCATCCGGAGCTGCTCAAGGCCTACCACTTCGACTTTTCCGACAACCAGATCCTGGCCCGCCGCAATCCGGGCGGCAGTTATGCTACCCTGCAACTCAACAGCGCTGCCAACTACGCCCGCTTCAACATCGTGTCGCTGCTGGAGCGCCACCGCCGAAGCGAAAAAGGAACGCCCATCCGCAGCATCATTCTGGGCTGCACCCACTATCCCTTCCAGCTGGAGACCCTCAAGGACATGCTCGCCTACCTGCGGGAATACCGTGAAGACGGCCGCTATCCCTACCGCGACCTGATCGCCGACACCGTCACCTTCATCGATCCGGCCATCTACACCGCCATCGACTGTTACCAGACCCTTCGTGAAGACGGGAACCTGGCCTACCGCATCACCCCTACCCAGACCGAGGCCTATATCTCGATCCCCAGCAACCTGTTGGAAGACGACTGCCTGACGCGGGACGGTCACCTCACCTATCAATACAAATACGCCCGCAAACCCGGCACGGAGGAGCAGACCACCAAACCGGTCCCTTTCTCCCACGACAACATCGACCCGAACAACCTGCAGCGAATCGAGGAACTCCTTCCCTATTCCTACGCGCTGATCGCCCCTACGCTCAAATAGACCTGATGTTCCAAGAGACCATTACGCCCGAAGAGATCGAGCAACTCGAACTGGCCGCCTTCCCGGGCAAGACCTATGTCATCTCCCGCCCCGGCCGGGATCTGACCCACGCTATCAAACACCTGAAAACCCAGCGCTTCATCGGCTTCGACACCGAGACCAAACCCGTGTTCCAAGCCCATCAGCCACGACACCACACTGCGCTCCTGCAGTTGTCCAGCGAAACCGAGGCCTTCCTCTTCCGCCTGCACGAACTCGGCCTGCCACAGGAGATTGCCGACATCATGGCCGACCCCTACATCACCAAGATCGGCGCAGCCGTCCACGAAGACATCCACGGCCTCCAGCATTACTGCCCTTTTGAGCCGCACCGTTTCATGGACCTCCAATCGTTTGTCTCCGACTACGGGATCCAGGAGAAGAGTGTCCGCAAGATGGCCGCCATCATCCTGGGATGCAAGGTATCCAAGGCCCAGCAGTGCTCCAACTGGGAAGCCGATCCCCTGTCCGAAGCCCAGTGCCTCTACGCCGCCACGGACGCCTGGATCTGCGTCAAGATGTACAAAGCTCTCCTCGCTTCACCCCGCCCATGACACGACTCTATCTGAAGAACGGACGCGAAGAATCGCTCCGGCGTTTCCATCCCTGGGTTTTCTCGGGAGCCATCGGAGGTATCGAAGGTCCCGACCCCGTCGAAGGGGACATCGTGGAGGTCTATTCCACACGCAAGGAGTTTCTAGGATGGGGCCACTTCCAGATCGGTTCCATTGCCGTTCGCATGCTGAGTTTCGACCCGGATGAAGCGCCGGTAACGGATGCTTCCTTCTGGCAGGGACGTCTCCAGCGCTGTCTGGATGCCCGCAGGGCTTTCGGCCTGGCCGACGCGAAAACGACGAACTGTTACCGGCTCGTCCATGGGGAGGGCGACGGCCTGCCCGGCCTGATCGTCGACTGGTACGACGGGGTCTGCGTGCTGCAGGCTCATTCCGCAGGCATGTTCCAGGCGCGCGCCGACATCGCCCGGGCGCTTCGCGGCATTTACGGCGACCGCTTGCTGGCCGTCTACGACAAAAGCGAAGGGACGGCGCCGTTCAAGGCAGGTCTTCCGCTGGGCGACGGTTACCTCTGGCAAGGCGGTCATTCTTCGGCCCTTTGCCCGCGAACGGTTCTGGAGAACGGGCACAAGTTCTTGGTAGACTGGGAAAACGGGCAGAAGACGGGCTTTTTCCTCGACCAGCGGGAAAATCGTGCGCTCGTAGAGCGTTATGCGCAGGGGCGGCGTGTCCTCAACCTGTTCTGCTATACCGGCGGCTTCAGCGTCTACGCGCTGGCCGGTGGTGCCGTGCAGGTCGATTCGGTCGACAGTTCAGCCCGTGCCGTCGACCTCGTACAGGAGAACATCAACCTGAACTTCGGGGCGGAGGCTCCGCACCGGGCACTTTGCTGCGATGCCATCGATTTCATCAAAGAGGCGCCCAAAGATGCCTACGATCTGATGATCGTCGATCCGCCGGCTTTCGCCAAGCACCGGGGTGCACTGCCCAACGCCCTCCGGGCCTACCAGCGCCTGAATGCCGCGGCCATCAGCGCCATTGCACCGGGCGGCATCATCTTCACTTTCAGCTGCTCACAGGTCGTTGACCGCGAGACATTTGCACTGACTATCTTCAGTGCAGCTGCTGATACAGGCCGCCGCGTCCGTATCATCGACCGTCTCAACCAGCCGGCCGATCACGCCGTCAATATCTTCCACCCGGAAGGCGCCTACCTCAAGGGGCTGGTCCTCTATGTTGAATAATCCTTTCTGCTACACGCCCGCCCCCTCGATCGTCGAAGCCGCCCGGGCCCTTTCGGCGCACATCGACGCCACGTCCTCTTTGCGCACATTGTTTTCCGAAGGAAAAATGCTGGGCGTATTAGAGGTTGCTGCCCCGGATGCTGGGGAAAGGGCCATTTCCCAAGGCGCATTCAGAACCCTCGTGGCGTCGGGGGCGCCTGCCACGAGGAACACTGAATGCTCCACCAGGCCAACCCTTAGCCCTTCCCCCAGCATCACGGACACCGACATCACAGAAGCGAGCGCCCAGGCGGCGGGTGGTTTTCGGAGCCGCGAGCATTTTTCGCGAGCGGGACGAAAACCAGAGCCGCCCAGCGAGCGATCATCTATGTTTCTGTTTGCATTTTCCGGCTTGGCGGGCGGAAAAGCGTTTGTGGATGGATTCGTGCCGCCGATTTTCGATTGGAAGCCCGAAGATATACAGAGTTCATCGCCCGAAGAGTCCCGACGGCTGCAGGACTGGCTGTTTGACCAGTATGTCGTCGTCAACGGACGAGGCGAGCGACAATCAATCCGACAGATCTTCGCCGACCGCGGCCTCGTGCCACCCGGCGGCACCGGCGACTGCGCCGCACCCAAACTGCTGCAATACGCCCTGACCCACGGCCTCCGGCCCCTGGCCATCGGCGAGTTCTGGTATGGCGCCTCCCCGGCTCGGGAAATCCGCCGCTCCGGCGCCTTCTATCCCGCCTGTACCGGCAAATGCGGCCCGCTGCTCGGCTATATGCTGCAAGGAGTCGAAGTCGAACCGAATCCCCTCGAGAGCGATGCCCACTGGAAACTGTCCGATCCATTGGTCCGCTATGAAGATGACACGCTCATCGTGGCCGAAAAGCCCGCCGGAATGCTGGCCGTCCCCGGACGGCCCGTCGAAGGCGTCCCGCCGAGAAAGTCGCTCCAGGACTGGCTGGGCGAATATACAGGCCGTCCCGTGTTGGCCTGCCACCGGCTCGATATGGACACCTCGGGCCTGATGGTCTTTGCCAAGACGCCCGAAGCACAGGCAACACTCCAGCAACAGTTTGAACATCGGGAAGTCTCCAAGGCCTACCTTGCCTGGGTCATGGCGGGTGACAAGCCCCTGCAGGTCGGAGACAAAGGCAAGATCGCGCTGCCCATCGCACCCGACTGGTACGACCGACCGCGGCAGCGGGTCGATCCCGAACAGGGCAAGCCGGCCGTCACCGACTATGAAGTGCTCGACATTCGCGCCGACGGAGCCGCTTTCGTCCGGCTCATCCCCTACACCGGCCGCACCCATCAGTTGCGCGTCCACTGCGCCCACCCGGCAGGACTGGGACGCCCTATCCTTGGCGACCGCCTGTACGGCGGAGCACAGGCCGACCGCCTGTTGCTCCATGCCGCCTACCTCAGTTTCCGACACCCCGCTGACAGTCGTCGGATGACCTTCCAATCGGACTTCTCTCCCGTACTAAAAAAAGCAACGAGGCCGTCATCGGTCTCGTTGCTTTGAGGTACCTAGCGGAATTGAACCGCTCTACCTGGTTTTGCAGACCAGTGCCTAACCTCCCGGCCCAGGTACCATAGGGAATGCAAAGATAGAGATTCTTTTTGGATATCCAAAGTTTTTTTGTCATTCAATCCTGGCGGGACAACGCCTTGATATGGGAATCCGGTGCTTCCATGATGTTCCACGACAGGACGGCTCCGTCAAAGCCGTGACGCATGATCTCATCCAGGGATTCTTTCACATACGCCGGAGAGGTCGGTGCGATATCTTTCCGATAGTTGATCTCGATGCCCGGATACTTGCCGCAGGAATAGGGTTCCATCGCTTTCAGCTGGGAAGAGAGGAACGCCTCGTCCATCGAAAAATCCGGATAGCCGGAAGCCTCCGGCACCGCCTTGCGCAGGAGCTCATACTCGAAACCCATCCCCGCAGGAGCGAAGGTCATGCGGTAGAGCATCGGCTTGATGAAATCGGCATGCTGCGAGAGAATGGCATAGTCCTGCCCGACGAACGGGGCCATGAATGGTGCATAGAGGTCCATACCGATCTCGAGACCGCGGCTGCGCAGGCTGTCGGCGATGGCCGCCACCGCCCCGCTCACAATATGTCCCTTGGCTTCGAAGAAAAGGGCCGCCAGGGAATCCTGGAAGACGAAACCGCTTTCCGGCGTATAGCCGGTCACCGACAGGAAATCATCTCCCTTCTCCGACCAGGCTTTCCGGACCTCCTCCAAATCGACACCCTCCGCAGCAAAACGCTCCGCACACAGCGGGCAGCCGCAGTTGAGCACACCACCGACCCCGCTGACGAACGACTGGGTACGAATGCGGTCGAGGAAGACGCCATCGAAGCCGCAGTCACTGAAATGATCGTCATAGATGGCCACCACGTTCGCAGCATTGTGCGGATCGGACGGGCAGTTGAAGCGGAATCCTTCGCCGGCAGCCAGATCGTAATTCGCAGGGACGTTGCCCCACAGGTCCACGGCGGGCGTATTGTCGCAGACTTCCTCGGTTTCGGCAAAAACCGGCAGCCAGAGCAGCATCCGGATCCCCTTCGCATGGAGGTAATCCCCCACCGCACGATAAATGTCCTTGTCGAGGCTCCAGCCGATGATCACTTTCTCGACGGGAATCATCTGCCGGACCGAATCGATGCGGTTGATGATCTGTTCAGCGGAATAATCGGGAGAATGCCAGCTGCCCAGCGAGACCTGGACGACATAGGCAGGTTCTGCCGCCTTGTGCTGGCAGGCAGTTAGGGCCAGCAGGCCCAGAAGAAAAAATACAAAGCGTTTCATAGTCCCTGCAAAGATACGACTATTCTCAATAATATCTATCTTTGCATCATCATGAAACACATCGAAGTCGTCGCCGCCATCATCCTGAAGGACGGGAAACTATTCGCCACCCAGCGCGGCTATGGCCCGTACAAGGACTGGTGGGAATTTCCAGGCGGAAAGATGGAATCCAGCGAGACCCCCGAAGCGGCACTGGTGCGCGAAATCCGGGAGGAGCTGTCAGCCGAGATCACGGTCGGGCGCCTGCTGCAAACCGTGGAATACGATTATCCGGAATTTCATCTAACGCTGCACTGCTATCTCTGCAGCCTGGTTTCCGATGCCCTGCACCTGAACGAGCATGAGGCGGCGCGGTGGCTCGATGCGGCCACGTTGCACAGTGTTACCTGGCTCCCGGCAGACGAAGCATTGCTTCCGCTTCTTGAAAAAATTCTCGAAGAAAGGTAATAGGGTTTGACTTTTTTTTATTATATTTGTCTAATTACCAAATTTACTAATTCTTATACCGCTAAAATGATGAAAAAAAGTACTAAAATCTGGCTGGTCATCGCCGGCATCCTCCTCATTGTCCTGGGTGTGCTCTGCATCTGCTATCCCGCCGACACCCTTTTCACAACAGCCTGGATGATTGGCTGCTTCACGCTGATTTCCGGTATTTCCAAGCTGATCTTCACCTTCCGTACGCAAGCCTTCCTGCCCAACAGCGGCAGCCGCATGCTTTCGGCGCTCCTGCTGATCATCCTCGGTATCTTCTTCCTGGCGCACAATCTGTTCGTCACCGTTTCGCTGCCCCTCGTCTTTGCGCTTTGGGTGCTTGTCGAAGGTGTTGTTATGGCTATCCAGAGCTTTGACTACAAGAAAGTCGGCTTCTCGTACTGGTGGGTCATCTTACTGCTGGGCATCGCCGGCGCCGTCCTGGGTGTGCTGGGTCTCCGCAACCTCGATGTGACCGCCGCTACCCTCTCCACCTTCATCGGCCTTGGCATCTGCCTGCTCGGCCTCGGCTACATCGTCGCCGTCTGCGGTGTCAACCGCTTTGAGAAAGAGGTGAAGAACTTCTACAACAAAGTAACGGGCAACGTCAACGCCGCAAAAGAGGCAGTGAAAGAAGCTGTAAAAGAAGTAGAAGCCAAATAATCTGACCGACGGACGGTTATCCGTTCCCTATTTCATGAACGCCGCTATCTTCGCGATGGCGGCGTTTTTTTCGAGCAATGCAAACTGACAGGATATTTTTTATATATTTGTGAGTTAAACATTTTTTCACTTTGGAACAGACAGCATCCACCGGCAACTCCAAATGGGGCCTGGCCGCCAGAGACGGACTGATCCTGGCCGCCGTCACCGTCGTCGTATCGACCCTTACCTTCCTGACCGAGAGCACATTCCTGGGAATGTTGCTTTGGGCCGTCAAACTGGGCGGCAGCATCTGGCTGCTCAGCGTCATCATGAAGCGGTACGGCAACACACATCCGGATGAATCGACGTTCAGTTATGGCGTCATCGTCTGCCTGCTGTCTGCCATCGTCTGCGCCGTATGGGCCTTCATCGAATACCAGTTCCTTTTCCCCGACGCTGTCGCAGAAGCCTTTGAGCAGACATTCTCCACCTTCGACCAGCTGGGGTCCCTGCCCGAGGAAGTCACCGACATGCTACTCAAGATGCAGGACAACTATGCCCAGATCAGTTGCATCACCACTTTCTTCTGGTGCACCCTCCTGGGCATCCTTTTCAGCGCCATCATCTCCAACGTCCAAAAACGCCAGCGGGGTGTCTTCACCGACGAAGAGATGAAATCGGGCGACGACGAATTCAATTTCTAGCCCTATGGAACTTTCAATCGTCGTCTCCCTCTACAACGAAGAAGAATCGCTCCGCGAACTGGTGGAGTGGATCGCCCGGGCCCTGGCGCCCCATCCTTTTACCTACGAGATCATCCTGGTCGACGATGGAAGCAAGGACGGCTCCTGGTCGGTCATCGAATCCCTGGCCAAGGAGTATCCGCAGATCCGGGCCATCGGCTTCCGCCGCAACTACGGCAAGTCGGCCGCACTCTACTGCGGCTTCGAGGCCGCACAGGGCGATATTGTGGTAACGATGGACGCGGACCTGCAGGACAATCCGGAAGAGATTCCGGAGATGGTACGGATGATCCGCGAAGAGGGCTACGACCTGGTGTCGGGCTGGAAAAAGAAACGCTACGACAACGTGGCGACCAAGAATCTCCCTTCGAAGCTCTACAATGCGACGGCACGCAAGGTCACGGGCATCAAACTGCACGACATGAACTGCGGGCTGAAGGCCTATCGGAACGAAGTGGTGAAAAACATCGAGGTCTACGGGGAGATGCACCGCTTCATCCCCTACCTGGCCAAGAATGCAGGCTTCGACAAGATCGGCGAAAAGGTGGTACACCACCAGGCGCGCAAATACGGCAAGAGCAAATTCGGCATGAACCGTTTCATCCACGGCTTCCTCGACTTGCTCTCCATCTGGTTCCTCCAGAAATTCGGCAAGAAACCGATGCACCTGTTCGGCGGCATCGGCACCCTGATCTTTCTGATCGGTGCCGTCATCGCCATCTGGCTGATTGTCGAAAAGCTCATCGCCCAGGCCCACGGCACGGTTTTCCGTCCTGTCACTGACCAACCGCTCTTCTACCTGGCCCTGGTCGCCGTCCTCCTTGGCGCCCAACTCTTCCTCACCGGCTTCCTCGGTGAACTGGTAGCCCGCAATGCCCAGGACCGCAACCGCTACAACATCAAGCGGATTATTTGAGACTGATTAAAAGTTGACGTCGATGAAGACGGGAAGATGGTCGGAGGCGGTCAGGACGTCGCCGGTCGCAAAGGCGGTGGGAACGCCGCTGGCTGTGACGGCGACCCGGACGCCATTGTGCAGGAGCCAGAAGTAGTCAATGCAGACGTGCGGATTTTTCGCGGAATAGGTATTTTCCAGCGGAGAGAGAAGTGTCCAGTCGCGGGAGAGCTGTCGGATCACGGCGCTGCCGGGTTCGTCGTTGAAGTCACCGGAAAGGATAACCGGCTTGCGGCTGCTGCCATAGCGCTGCAGCAAGGTTTCGGTCAGGACACGGGCCTGTTCCAGCCGGGCCTCCTCGCCGATATGGTCGAGGTGACAGGAGGCAAAGACATAGCGCGGCGTCTCGATGACGACGCAGACCCGGGGTTCACTTCCTTCGCCTTTCGGCAAAGCGATGCGGAAACTGTCTATGATGCGGGCATAGCTTACGATGCCACAGCCATAGGCACCACCGGCATACGCCATCGCACGGCCGAAACGGCCCTGCCAGCGCGGCTTTTCATTCCGGGCAGACGCCAAGGCGTTTAATTCATCGGCCAGATGCTGTGCCTGGTCGATGTCGTGCCGACGATTGCAGCTGTCCAGCTCGTTGAGTCCCACCGTCTCAGCGCCCAGTTCCGTAATCATCCGCGCTATCATCGGAGCGCTGTCTTCCAACTCCTTGCCGAAAGCACCGACATTGTAGCTCATCAGCCGGACCGTCCGTTTCTGCGCGGACGCCGGCTGAAGGGCTGCAAACAATCCTGCAAGCAGGACGATAATAAAGAAAATTTTTTTCATCAAATATGGATCGCTTCGGAATGGACTGCGGCAGCGGCTTCCATGAGCGCCTCGCTCATCGTGGGATGCGGGAACATGGAGCCGGCGAGTTGTTTCGCCGTGATGCCGAGGTTGCGGGCGGCGACGATGCCGCCGATCATCTCCGAGACGTTGTCGCCCACCAGATGGGCGCCCAGGATCTTGTCGGTCGGGACATCGACCACGAGTTTTACGAAGCCGTCGCGGGCACCGGCCGCCGTGGCCTTGCCGGAAGCCGTGAACGGGAACTTGCCAACCATATAGTCGATGCCCAGTTCCTTGGCCTTGCGCTCCGTCATGCCGACGGATGCCACTTCGGGCGTGATGTAGGTACAGCCCGGAATGTTGTCGTAGTTGACCGGCGCGGGATTCAGGCCTGCAATGGCCTCGACGCAGCAGATGGCCTCGGCGGAAGCGACATGCGCAAGCGCCGGGGTTGCGATGATGTCGCCGATGGCGTAGAGGCCGTCAACAGAAGTCTTATAGTTCTTGTCTACAGGGACTTTGCCTCGGTTCAGCTCGATGCCGAGCGCCTCCAGGCCCAGGTTTTCCGTATTGGGACGCACGCCGACCGCCGACAGTACTTTTTCGGCTTCCACGATTTCCTCGCCTTTCTTTGTCTGTACAGTCAGACGGCAGATGTCGCCGGAAGTATCGACTTTCTGGACTGCCGATGAGACCATGACCTTGATGCCCATCTTCCGGAAACTGCGGCTGATCTGCGCGCAGGTGTCGTCATCTTCGATGGGGAGCACCCGGTCCATGAACTCGATGATTGTCACTTCGACGCCCAAAGAGCGATAGAAGAAGGCAAATTCGCTGCCGATGGCACCGCTGCCGATGACGGCCAACGACTTCGGCAGCGCCTCAGGCACGAGCGCCTGATAGTAGCACCAGATCCTCTCGCCGTCAATAGGTGCGAACGGCAGTTCGGCCGGACGCGAACCCGTGGCGAGGATGATGTGGTCGGCCTCGTGGACCTCGACGGCGCCTTCGAGCGGCGTCACCTCGACACGTTTGCCGGCGAGCACCTTGCCGCTGCCCTTGATCACCGTTACCTTGTTTTTCTTGAAAAGGTATTCCACGCCTTTGTTCATCGTGGCGGAGACACCGCGGCTGCGGGCGACGATGGCGGCCAGGTCGGGCTGGACGTTTTCGGCCGTGAAGCCGTATTCAGCACCCCGTTCGGCGTAGTGCAGCGCCTGCGCGCTCTTGAGCAGCGCCTTGGTCGGGATACAGCCCCAGTTGAGGCAGATGCCGCCCAGTTCACTGCGTTCGACCACTGCGGTATTGAATCCGAGCTGCGCGGCCCGGATGGCGGCGACATACCCTCCCGGGCCGGCGCCGATGACGATCACATCGTATTTCATAGTCAATTATGCTATCAATGCGGGTGCAAAAAAAAAGGCATTTTGCTCCCCGATGGTTATTTTTCATCGTCTCGGGAGCAAAATCGATGGTTTTCGCTCCCATTATGACGCCTGCTTGCGCCAGGCACGGGTGGTATTTCGTACCGGAAGCATTTTTTCGCGAGCGGGACGAAATACCAGAGTGCCCAAGCAAGCAGAGATTATGCTTCTCTTCCGTGACAGTTCTTGAACTTCTTGCCGCTGCCGCAGGGGCACGGGTCGTTGCGGCCGACCCGCTTCTCGACGTGGATCGGTGCATTGGACTTCGGCTCCGTGCTGTTGGTCAGCATGTCGGGACGGCTCGTCTGCATCCGGCTCATATCGGAACGCTTCTCGTGACCTTCTGTCACCACGTCCTCCGGCTGCTGCTCCTGCCGCAGATAGATCTGCGCACGCATCAGGAAGGCCAGCACATCCTTGTTCAGGTTCTCCAGCATCGTGATGAAGAGATTGTAACTCTCCGTCTTGTAGACCACGATCGGATCTTTCTGCTCGTAGGCAGCGTTCTGGACCGACTGCTTGAGGTCGTCCATGTCGCGCAGGTGGTTCTTCCAATAGTCGTCGATCACCCGCAGGGTCACCGTCTTCTCGACGGCGCGGATCACTTCGCGGCCCTTCGACTCGTAGGCCTTCTTCAGGTCGACCAGGATGGTGTAAACCAGCTTGCCGTCCGACACGGGAATGGCGATGTTCTGGTAGAACATGCGCTTGGTCTCGTAGACATATTTGATGATGGGCCAGGCCCGCTCCACCAGCGCGTCGAACCGACGCTGCTGCACGTTGATCAGTGACTGCTGCAGCGCCTCGGTCAGCTGGGACCGGTTCGATTTCTCGTAGAACTTCTCATCGAACTCCGGCTCTACCGAAAGCGTTTGCCGCAGTTCTTCACAGAAACTCTCATAATCGAGATCCCGGTTCTGCTCGACGAACATCTCGCAGTAGTCCGTCGTCATATTGAGCACGTCCACGTCGATGCGCTCGCCCGTGAGGGCATTGCGGCGCTTGGTGTAGACCACCTCGCGCTGGCTGTTCATCACGTCATCGTAGTCGACCAGACGCTTGCGGACGCCGAAGTCGTTCTCCTCCACCTTGCGCTGGGCACGCTCGATGGCGCCCGACAGCATCGATGCCTCGAGGGCCTCGTTCTCGGCCATGCCCATGCGGTCGACCAGGCTCGAGATGCGCTCGCTGCCGAAAATACGCATCAGGTCGTCTTCGAGCGACACGTAGAAGATGGAGCTGCCCGGGTCGCCCTGACGGCCGCTTCGGCCGCGGAGCTGCCGGTCCACGCGACGGCTGTCGTGCCGTTCCGTGCCGATGATGGCCAGACCGCCTGCCTCCTTGACTTCGGGCGTCAGCTTGATATCGGTACCACGGCCGGCCATGTTGGTGGCGATGGTCACGGTGGCGGGTTCGCCGGCGTGCGCCACAATCTCGGCCTCCCGGGCGTGCTGCTTGGCGTTCAGCACCTGGTGCTTGATGCCACGCAGCTTCAGCATGCGGCTCAGGAGCTCGGAAATCTCCACCGAAGTGGTACCCACCAGCACCGGGCGCCCTTCCTTCACGTATTCCTGGATCTTGTCGATGACCGCGGCATACTTGCCTTTCTTGGTCTTGTAGATCAGGTCGTTCATATCGTTGCGGATCACCGGCCGGTTGGTCGGGATCACCACCACGTCGAGTTTGTAGATGTCCCAGAACTCCTTGGCTTCCGTCTCGGCCGTACCGGTCATGCCGGACAGCTTGTGGTACATGCGGAAGTAATTCTGCAGGGTGATGGTGGCAAAAGTCTGTGTGGCAGCCTCCACCTTCACGTTTTCCTTGGCTTCCACGGCCTGGTGCAGACCGTCGCTCCAACGGCGGCCCTCCATGATACGGCCCGTACCCTCGTCGACAATCTTGATCTTGCCGTCGATGATGACATAGTCGACGTCTTTCGAGAACATAGCATAGGCCTTCAGCAACTGGTCGACCGTGTGCATGCGCTCGGCCTTCAGCGAATAATTGGCATACAGTTCATCCTTGAGGCGCTGCTTCTCCTCGGGCGAGGCATCCCCTTTCTCGATGGCGGCCACCTCGTCGCCCAGGCGCGGCATCAGGAAGAAGTCCTTGTCGCCCACAGCCTCGGCCAGGATCTCGTTTCCCTTGTCGGTAAGTTCCACGGTGCGCTGCTGCTCGTCGATGACGAAGAAGAGTTCGTTTGTGACGACGCGCTGCTCAATATCCTTATCCTGGAAAGCGGCACGGATGATCTTGCTCTCGGCATCCTGCAGGATCTGCTTGATGCCCGGTTCGCTGAGATATTTGATCAGCGGCTGGTATTTCGGGAGACCCTTGTGGGCGCGCAGGAGCAGGATTTCACCCTTGTCCTTGATTTCTCCCGCGGCGATAAGTTTCTTCGCCTCATTGAGGGTCTGGTTCACAAAGTTCTTCTGGGCGTTGTAGAGACGCTCCACATAGGGCTTGTACTCGATGAAGGTCGCATCACCCGCCCGCTCGACGGGACCGGAAATGATGAGCGGCGTACGGGCGTCGTCGATCAGCACGGAGTCCACCTCGTCAACGATGGCGAAGTGGTGCTTGCGCTGCACCAGGTCCTTCGGGCTGATGGCCATGTTGTCGCGCAGGTAGTCGAAGCCGAATTCGTTGTTCGTACCGAAGGTAATGTCGGCCTGGTAGGCGTTGCGGCGGGCATCGGTACTGGGCTGGTGCTTGTCAATGCAGTCAACGCTCAGGCCATGGAACATATAGAGCGGGCCCATCCACTCGGAGTCACGTTTCGACAGGTAGTCGTTGACGGTCACTACATGGACGCCTTTGCCTGCCAGTGCATTGAGGAACACCGGGAGCGTGGCCACGAGGGTCTTGCCCTCACCGGTAGCCATCTCGGCGATCTTGCCCTGGTGCAGCACCGTGCCGCCGATCAGCTGCACGTCGTAGTGGACCATGTCCCAGGTGATCATGTTGCCGCCGGCCATCCAGCTGTTGCGCCAGATCGCCGTATCGCCGTCGATGTTCACGAAATCGTGGTTGGCACTCAGGTCGCGGTCGAAGTCGGTGGCCTTCACCCGGATCTTCTCGTTCTCCTTGAAACGGCGGGCCGTCGATTTCATGATGGCGAAAGCCTCGGGAAGCACTTCATTGAGGACTTCCTCGATTTTCTTGTCGATGGTCTTGAGCAGTTCGTCCAACTCGGTCGCCAGCTTCTCCTTGCGGGAGACATCCATCTCGGGGTCGGTCAGCTGTTCGCGGATCTGCGCCACTTGTTCTTCCTCGGCGGCCGTATAGGCGCGCACTTTCTCGCGCAGGGCGGCACTTTCCGCACGCAAGTCATCATCGCTGAGCTTGTCGACGCGGTCGTAGGCCGCCAGTATCAGTTTCAGGGTGGGATTGATCTGCTTGATGTCGCGGTCCGCTTTCGAACCGAACAGTTTCTTCAATAGGTTTGCCATATCGTCGTTTACAGTTTTTTCTGGTATTTTTCAATCAGTTCCGTGGCAGCCGAGAACGACTCCAGGTCGCCCCGCAGCACCGCCTCCTCGTATTCCGGCATCAGGCGCTCGATGCGCTCGTCTTCATAGAACATGTTTTTCAGGCTCTCGTTGATGCTCTCGTACATCCAGTAGCGGGCCTGCTCACGCCGTTTCTTGCGGTAGAAGCCATTTCCTTTCACCAGCGCGAAATACTCCTCGATCTTCTGCAGAATTTCCGGAAGGCCCTCCTTGGTGACGGCCGAAGAAGTGACCGCCGTGGGCGTCCAGCCCGACTCGGTGGGCGGGAACAGGTGCAGGGCATTCGCATAAAGCGCCCGTGCCATCTGCGCTTTTTCCACATTGGTGCCATCGGCCTTGGTGATGGCGATCAGATCGGACATCTCCATGATGCCGCGCTTGATGCCCTGCAGGTCGTCACCGGCGCCCGAAAGCATCAGCAACAGGAAGAAGTCACTCATCGAGTGGACGGCCGTCTCACTCTGGCCCACACCCACCGTTTCGATGAACACCACGTCGAAACCGGCTGCCTCGCACAGGAGGATGGTCTCGCGGGTCTTGCGGGCCACGCCGCCCAGCGATCCGGCACTCGGGCTGGGGCGGATGAAGGCATTCGGGTCGTTGCACAGGGTTTCCATGCGGGTCTTGTCGCCCAGGATGCTGCCCTTGCTCTTCTCGGAACTGGGGTCGATGGCCAGCACGGCCAGCTTGTGCCCCTCGCTGGTCAGATATGAGCCGAACGCCTCGATGAAGGTGCTCTTGCCGGCACCCGGCACACCGGTGATGCCGATGCGCATCGTCTCCTTCTCGTTGGAAAGGGCCTGGCAGCGCTGGATGATCTGCTGGGCCACGGCCCGGTGCTCGGGCTTGTAGCTTTCCACGAGCGTGATGGCCTGGCTCAGAATAGTGGTATCACCCCGTTCGATGCCTTCCATATATTCGTCCACCGTCTTGATGGTGGGGCGTTTCTTGAAAACTTTCTTCAGATAGGGATTGATGATGGGCGGCTGCTTCACGCCGTCGTTGATAATCAGACTCGAGTCTTCGTTTTTGTAGTCGTCGAAGAAGTCTCCCTGATGCGTTTTGTCGATGGCCATATCGTTATTTGACGTTTCCGGTGATGAACAGGTTGAGAATGGGTTTGGACGGAGAATTGGTGATGACGGTCAGTACTTCAATCACCTCGCCGGTATAATCGAGCGCAGCCGTGTCGAGCTTTACCTTCACGTCGGCCTTGCCGCCGGGCTTGATGGTGAGCGGAAACTTGGCCTCTACGCGGGAAGCACCCCCCTGCCCTTCGATGTGATGGATCACCAGCGGGTTCTTTCCTTTGTTGCGAATGGTATAGGCAGCCGTGACGACGGCACCCTTGCGCTGCTCGCCGAATTCATAGTAGCTGCGGTCGATCTGCGGGACGCCGGCCTGGGCGATCTCGGCCTGGGTCAGTTTTTCGAAATTATCCTTGATCACGCCCGAGACGGACAATTTGTCAGCGTAGTCCCTGCCATTGAGGCGGAAGGCCGTCTCGAACTGCTGGCGGCCCCAGGCGGTCCGGCCCATGGCGGCCGGGTTCACCGAATAGCTGAGCCGGGCCATGCTGCGGGCCGGAATCGGGTTGGGCGTAACGGTGACCGTCAGGCCCGGCGTCACCTGCACGGGCTCGACGGTAAGCTCGCTCCGCGACAGGTTGGCCACCTGCATCTGATCGGACTTGACCACGCCCTGGTCGATGTAGCCGATCGAGGTCTCCGTCTTGCGCAGGCCCAGCGGGCCGATGGCCGAGGTAAAGAGTTCGTCGAGGTCTTTCTTCTTCTCGTGGGCCACGCCCCGCAGGCGCAGCACCACCGGACGGTCGAGTCCGGAAGACCCTACACCCACATAGACGGACAGTGTCTTGTCGAAAGGATACGGACCCTGGTCGTTGCTGAAAGTGGCTTCGATCGTGCCGGTGGCGCCGGGTTTCACGGGCTCCCGCGTCCATTCGGGTGTCGTGCATCCACACGAAGAAATGACGTTGTGGACCACCAGGGGCTGCGAACCGACATTGGTGAAGGTGAAGATGCAGGTCACGGGGCCTTCGGCCATCAGCACGTCGCCGAAATCGTGGACCTTCTTGTCGAAACGGATGACGTCGGCCTCCTTGAAATAGGTCTCCTGCTGGGCCTGGAGCCCGGCGGCGGAGAGCAGGATGGCAGACAGCAATATGATGGTCTTTTTCATTTTTCTCCTAATAAATTGCAAAGATACCATTTGTTTGATTATTTTTGCCAAAAATACTTCAAGGAAGTATAGCATCAATAATCAAGCCAACCATTTTTAATGTCATACCACAATGAAACGCTTTTCCCTGTTGTTTCTGACGGTCCTCGCCCTGCTCGCCACCACCGGCTGCAGCAAGTACAAGTATGAGTCCGTCAAGGGCGACCCTACGAACGCCCGCATCTACACCCTGGACAACGGCCTGAAGGTCTACATGATCGTCAATCAAGACGAACCCCGCATTGACGCCCACGTAGCCGTCAAGGTCGGCAGCAAGAACGACCCGCAGGAAACCACGGGCCTGGCCCACTACTTCGAGCACCTGATGTTCAAGGGCACCAAGCAGCTCGGCACCCAGAACTACGAGCTCGAGGAACCGCTCCTCAACCAGATCGAGGAACTCTTCGAAGTCTATCGCAAGACCACGGATCCCGAAGAACGCAAGGCCATCTACCACCAGATCGACTCCATTTCGTATGAGGCCTCCAAGATTTTCATCCCCAACGAATACGACAAGGCCATGGCGGCCATCGGCGGCCGCGGCACCAACGCCTATACCAGCAACGACGTGACCTGCTACACCGAAAACATTCCGTCGAACCAGCTGGAGAACTGGGCCAAGATCCAGGCCGACCGCTTCGAGAACTGCGTGCTCCGCGGCTTCCACACCGAGCTGGAGACCATCTACGAGGAGTACAACATGTACGCCGTGATGGACCAGGAGAAAGTATCGGAGGCTGCCTTCGCCGCCCTGTTCCCGAAACACCCCTACCATACGCCGGTCATCGGCTGGGGCGAACACCTGAAGAACCCTTCGATTACCAACGTGAAGAAATACCACGATGAGTGGTACGTGCCCAACAACATGGCCGTCTGCCTCGCCGGCGACTTCAATCCCGATGACGCCATCAAGGTGATCGACAAATACTTCGGCAAGCTGAAACCCAACAAGAACCTCAAGAAGATGGAGTTCGAGCCCGAGGATCCCATCACCGCCCCCATCGTGAAGGACGTGCTCGGCCTCGAGTCGCCGAGCCTGCTCCTGGCCTGGCGTTTCCCCGGTGCCAACAGCCCCGACACCAAGTACATCGACCTGATGGCTTCCATCCTGACGAACGGCAAGGCCGGTCTGATCGACCTCGACGTAAACCAGCAGCAGAAGACCCTCGGCATGTATGCCATGGCCGAGGAAATGGCCGACTACTCCGCATTCCTCATCATGGCCGAACCGCTGCAGGGACAGAGCCTCGAGGAAGTGAAGGAAATCGCCCTGGCCGAGATCGACAAGGTCAAGAAAGGTGATTTCGACGACGACCTACTCACCGCTATCATCAACAACATGAAGCTCAACCAGATGCGCATGCTCGAGAACGCCCGTTTCCTGGTCCGCCTCGAGGTCAACAGCTTCATCAACGATATCGCCTGGGAAGATGTCGTGAACGAGATCGACGAGCTGTCGAAAATCACCAAGGACGACCTGGTGGCCTTCGCCAACGAGCACTTCAAGGACAACTACGTACAGATCAACAAACTGGAGCAGCGTGACCCCACCGACACCCGCATCGCCAAGCCGGCCATCACGCCGATCATGATGAACCGCGACACCGCCAGCCAGTTCCTGCGCGACATCCAGGCATCCAAGGTCAAGCCTATCGAACCCGTCTTCGTCGACTACAAGAAAGACATGTCGATCCTCCAGGCCAAGAGCGGCATCCCCGTGCTCTACAAGAAGAACGAGACCAACGGCATCTTCGAGATCCAGTATCTCTTCGAGACCGGCAGCTACGCCGACAACGTGATGCCTTTCGCCGCCGACTACCTCACCTTCCTCGGCACCGACGATATGACGCCTGAAGAAGTGCAGAAAGCCTTCTTCCGCCTGGCCTGCAACATGAGCGTCAGCTGCTCCGGCGAACGCACCTACGTGTCGCTCAACGGCCTGGCCGAGAACATGGAAGAAGCCATGGAACTCGTTGAGAAGGTCATCGCCCACGCCCAGGCCAATCCCCAAGCGCTCCAGATGCTCAAGGCCAACACGCTGTACGAACGCCGCAACGCCAAGCTCGACCAGCGCAGCAATGCCTCCCGCATCTCTTCCTACGCGCTCTACGGCCCGAAGAACCCGAACACCAACGTCATCCCTTCGGCCGAGCTGATGA
Organism: uncultured Bacteroidia bacterium; assembly: GCA_902784965.1. Taxonomy (GTDB): domain Bacteria; phylum Bacteroidota; class Bacteroidia; order Bacteroidales; family UBA932; genus Cacconaster. The sequence goes on from CACZWU010000008.1 coordinate 28,688, forward strand.
AGCTCACCGACGAGGCGCTGCTCGACAAGATCCACGGCCTCTTCTCTAACGAGCATGAGGTGCTGTACTATGGCCCGCTTTCCGAAGCCCAGACCGTGGAGGCCATCAACCGCATCCACAACGTTCCCGAGACCCTCAACCCTGTGGTCAAGGGCAACCCGTTCGCCTACCTGCCCACGGTCGAAAACAAAGTGGCCCTGGCCGAGTACGACGCCAACCAGCTCAACCTCACCGGCTACTACAACACCGAACTTCCGTTCAGCGTGGAGACCGCCCCGATCATCACCCTCTACAACGAATACTTCGGCGGCGGCATGAACTCCATCGTGTTCCAGGAGATGCGCGAAGCCCGTGGCCTGGCCTACAGCGCCCGTGCCAACTACTCCATCCCGGCCGACCTCGAGCACCCGTCGGTGTTCTCCTTCTCCATTGGCACCCAGAACGACAAGCTCATCGATGCCCTCTCGGCCTTCGACGAGATCATCAACGAGATGCCGGTCTCCGAAAACGCCTTCAACATCGCCAAGGAATCGCTGATCTCCAACATCCGCACCCAGCGCACCGTGCGCAGCCGCGTGCTGACCTCATACCTGAACGCCCAGCGCCGCGGCCTCGACTACGATCTCAACAAGGTGATCTACGAAAAGGTGCCCGACCTGACGCTCGACGACGTGGTGAAATTCCAGCAGGAATACGTGAAGGGCAAACCGCACAGCTATGGCATCGTGGGCCGTACGGGCGACATGGATCTCAAGGGTCTGCTCCGGTACGGAACGATCCGTCCGGTTACGACCGAAGAAATTTTCGGCTATTAATTGGCAATTGTGAAATTTGGTATTATCTTTGTCAACGATTTCACAACAACAACACTTAAACTTTTATACAATGGCTTACAAAATCACTGAAAACTGCGCTGCTTGCGGCACTTGCATCGATGAATGCCCGGTTGGAGCCATCTCCGCCGGTGACATCTACAAGATTGACCCGAACGCTTGCGTCGACTGCGGAACTTGCTCCGGCGTTTGCCCGATGGGTGCTATCGAACAAGCGTAACAAGATTGCAAATCATAAAGGGGACGGCTTCAGCCGCCCCCTTTTTTGAGTTTTCAGATTATGTTGATAGCTTTGAAACTGCTCGGCTCCATCGCCCTGCTGATGTACGGCATGAAGGTGATGAGCGAGGCGCTCCAGAAAATGGCAGGTCCGCAACTGCGTCACCTGCTGGGCGCCATGACCACCAACCGTTTTACGGGCGTAGCCACCGGCGCACTGGTCACCGTCGCCGTCCAGTCGTCCGCAGCCACCACGGTGATGACCGTCTCGTTCGTCAACGCGGCCCTGCTGACCCTTTCCCAAGCCATTTCCATCATCATGGGTGCCAACATCGGCACCACCCTGTCGGCATGGATCATGTCGGCTGGTTTCTCGTTCGACGTGACCATGCTGGTATGGCCGGTCTTCCTAATCGCCATCATCCTGATCCAGATTGGAAAACACCGCTACCTGGGTGATTTCCTGTTCGGTCTCTCGTTCCTGCTCTTCGCCCTGGGCATGCTCCGGGTAACAGGCGTCGAAATGGATCTGGCCCACAACACGGCCGTCGTGAATTTCTTCGATTCGTTTGATTCCGGCAGCTACTTTACCATCCTGCTGTTCCTGCTGGTCGGTACGGTCCTGACCTTCATCGCCCAGTCGTCGGCCGCCATCATGGCCATCACGATGGTGCTTTGCTCGACGGGCGTGATTGACATTTTCCAGGGCATCGCCCTCGTCATGGGTGAAAACATCGGTACGACGCTGACCGCCAACATCGCCGCCCTGTCTGCCAATACACAGGCCCGCCGCGCCGCCGCCGCCCACCTGTTTTTCAACGTATTCGGCGTAATCTGGATCCTGTGCTGCTTCTATCCCTTCGTCCGTCTGGTCTGCCGCATCGTCGGCATGGATCCCGGCGCCGAGATGCAGGAACCCACACAGCTCACCTTTGCCCTGGCTACGTTCCACACCCTCTTCAACGTCACCAATACCTTGATCCTCATCTGGTTCATTCCGCAGATCGAGCAACTTGTCTGCCGCATCATCAAGCCGAAGAAGAGCGAGGAAGAAGAGGAATTCCGCCTGATGTACATCCGTGGCGGTATCATGAAGACGCCGGAAATCTCCGTGCTGCAGGCCCAGAAGGAGATCGCCGTGTTCGGCGAGCGGATGATGAAGATGTCGGAAATGGTCAAGGACCTCTACAAGACGACCGACGAAGCGGAATTCAAGAAGATCTTCGAGCGCATCCAGAAATACGAGCAGATCAGCGACAACATGGAAAACGAGATCGGCAAGTATCTCGGCGAGGTGAGCGACGCCCACCTGAGCGACGATACGAAAGAGAAGATCCGTGCCATGCTGCGCCAGATCGGCGAACTCGAAAGTATCGGCGACAGCGGCTACAACATGGCCCGTGTCATCCGCCGCAAGCACGAGGCGAAGATCGATTTCAATGAACAGCAGGAAAACGGCATCAAGCGGATGCTGGCCCTTGCCCAGCGGGCGGGCGAGCGGATGCTCGAAATGCTCAACGGCCGCCGCGAGGACTTTGATTTCCGGCCTTCCGAGGAGATCGAGCAGCAGATCAACGACTGCCGCGACGAGCTCAAGGACGAGAACATGCGCAATCTGGACGAGCATGTCTACAGCTACGACAGCGGCAGCATCTACATGGACCTGATCAACGAGGCCGAAAAGGCGGGCGACTACATCATCAACGTCGTCGAGGCCCGTCTGGGCACTTCCCACCGATTGTCAGAACAACTCGCCTAACCTAAGGTTTGCACCGATCAGGCGTCCTGGTATCCAGCTCGCCTAAGGTTTGCACCAATCAGGCGTCCTGGTATCCAGCTCGCCTGAGGTTTGCACCGGGCGCTCTGGTATCTCCTCCGGCGAGCAGAAAAAATGCTCTCCGGAGGAGATACCACCCGCGCCTAGTCGGAGCAAACCTTAAATTACCTACGGATAGAGATGACCGTATCGATATCTTCGACCGAAGACTGAAGGAGAATGACGGTCAGGAAGCCGTCTTTCGAGATTTCATACTTGAGCTTTTCGCCGGACAGCAGGGAAACGGCATCCTTGCGGGCGGGCTTCATGTCGGCCGGGAGCGGCACGACCAGCCGGCACACGCCGTCGCGGACCGGCAGGGTTTCGGGCGAAAGGACATGCAGGAAGAGTGCCTCGGCGTTCTGCGTGGTCACGCCCCAGGCCTGTTCGGGAATGGTAGTGGAGGTAGTGCCGTCGACCGACAGGCTGTGCCCGCGCATCCATGCACCGATGCCGGCGAGGCGGTCGAGAGCCGGGTGCGGCAGCTCGCCATTGGGCATCGGCCCGATGTTGAGCAGCAGGTTCGAATTCTTGGCAGCGGCCCGTACGAGCAGCTGGACCAGCTCCTTCACGCTCTTGTACCAGGGATCCGCGATGCGGTAGCCCCAGGAGCTGTTCATGGTCTGGCACATCTCCAACGGCAGCGAGCTGATGCCCTGCCCCGCCGAATAGCCCGCCGTGTTCTCGCCCGGCAGGTCACGCTCGAACATCTGGAAATCCTCCCCCTCGAAAGGCATGCGGTGGTGGTTGTTGCCGATCAGCAACGCCGGCTTTAGTCCATGGATGTAGGCATACAATTCGGGCAGCCGCCAGTCGAAGCCGGGATGGACGTCCTGGTCCCAGACGCCGTCGAACCAGAGGGCGGCCAGGTTGGGATACTGGTCGATAAGTTCCCCTACCTGGGTTTTCATAAAATCGAAATAGTGATTGTAATCTTGCCGGTCACCACGGCGGCCGGTCTGGTGGCCGGTCTCTCCCAGCGGATAATCTTCCCGGTACCAGTCGACCAGGGAATAGTAAAGATGATAGTCGAGTCCTTCTTCCGCACAAGCTTTTGCCAATTCATCCACGATGTCGCGGCCGAATGGGGTCGCATCAACGATGTTGTAGCCGGAAGCGGTGCTCTTGAACATCGAAAAGCCGTCGTGGTGACGCGAAGTAAGCGTGACATAACCGGCTCCGGCGCCCTTGAAGGCCCGGGCCCACGCCCGTGCATCGAATTTCACCGGGTTGAAACTCTCGGCAGCCACAGCATATTCATCTTTGTTGAGTCCGGCCGTCTGGAGGTACCATTCGCCCTGGGCGTAGGTCGCGTAGATGCCCCAGTGCAGGAAGATGCCAAGGCGGTGATGCCGGAATTCCTCGCGGGCTTGCAAATTTTCGGGGGAAGGAACATAGACTTGGGCGTACGCGACACTGCCCAGCAGCAGCGCGGACAAGAGAATAGCAAACCGTTTCATATTTACAAATATAGAATAAAAGCTCCGTTTTCTTGGAAAAAAATCGTATTTTTCCTATATTTGTTTGATAAAAAGACAAATACGCGGATGAGAGCTTGTATTTACGGCGCCGGTTCCATGGGAACCATCCTGGGCGCATACATCACCAAGAACGGCGGTCACATCGACCTGGTCAACCACAATTACGCCCACGTGCACGCACTTCAGGAGAAAGGAGCCCACATTGTCGGCAGTGTTGATTTCGTCCAGCCGGTACGCGCCATCACCCCCCTCGAAATGGCCGGCACCTACAACATCATCATCCTGTTTACCAAACAGATGGAAAACGAGCAGATTGTCCGTTTCCTGATCCCCTACCTTACACCCGACGGCGTGATTGTCACCCTGCAGAACGGCATCCCGGAGTTGCTCATCAGCCACATCGTCGGCGCCGATCATGTGCTCGGCTGCACCGTCGCCTGGGGCGCCACGCTGCTGGAACCCGGCGTCAGCGAACTGACCAGTTCGCCCGACAGCCTCACTTTCCAGCTGGGCTCTCTCTCCCCCATTCCCAACCGGCACCTGAAAGATGTCAAGGAACTTCTCCAGCTCATGGGTCCCGTCGTAGTAGAAGACAATTTCATCGGTACCCGCTGGACCAAACTGCTGATCAACGCATCGTTCTCCGGCCTGAGCACCGCGCTCGGCGCCACGTTCGGCGAAACCATCAAACCCAAAGACTCCCGAAAAGTCACGCTCGCACTGATCAAAGAGTGCATCGACGTAGCCCACATGGGCAACATCCGTTTCGAGCCCGTCCAGGGCAAAGATGTCGTCACGCTGCTCGACTTCAAAAACCCCATCAAGAAATCGCTCGCCTTCGCCATCCTGCCGCTCACCATGCGCAAGCATATGCGCCTGAAAGCCAGTATGTTGCAGGACATCGAAAAAGGCAAGCGCTGCGAAGTCGACGCCATCAACGGTGTGGTTTGCTCCTCCGGCCGGAAGGTGGGCGTTCCCACCCCGCTCAACGACATGGTGGTCGACGTCATCCACCGCATTGAGCGCGGCGAACTGAAACCCTGCCGCGAAAACCTGAAGTATTTCCTTCCCCTCCTGCACAAATAACATCCTGCCGACCCCATGAAGAAATTCTGCCTTGCCCTGCTGGCACTGACGGCGTGCCTGGCCATTCCTTCCGCCGCCCAGACCATCACCCATCCTTCCCAAGACGAAGCGCTGCTCCGTCATTGGATCCAAACCCTCGGTTCCGATGATTTCTGCGGCCGCATGCCGATGACGGAATACGAAACCAAGACCATCGACTACCTGGCCGGCGAGATGCGGGCCATCGGCCTGGAGCCTGCCTTCGGCGGCAGTTATTTCCAGGAGGTCAAGACCGTTTCCACCATTTGCCGGCCCGTTGGCGGCAAGATGCGGGTGAAGGGCGCCCGCAAGCGCGTGGACCTGCTATTCCCGGAGGACTTCGTGATCTGGACGGCGCGGGCCACCGACAAGGTGACGCTGCCGAACGTGGAGTTCGTGTTCTGCGGCTTCGGCATCGATGCGCCGGAATTCGGCTGGAACGACTTCGACGGCGTCGACGTCCGCGGCAAGGTCATCATCGCCATGGTCAACGATCCGGGTTTCTACGATGCTTCACTTTTCCAGGGGAAGAACATGACCTATTACGGTCGCTGGACCTACAAGTTTGAAGAAGCGCAGCGGCGCGGCGCAGCCGGTTGCCTGGTGCTGCACAACACGGCGGCGGCCAGCTACGGCTGGAACGTGGCGGCCAACCACACGGGCAGCAACCTGGCCCTCTATGACGAAGCCACCGGCAATGCCGATGCCCTGGCCTTCAAGGGCTGGCTCCATGAGGACGGCTGCCGCAAGCTCTTTGAAGCGGCCGGCGTCGACTTTGACGCAGCCCTCGAGGCCGCCAAACGCCCGGGTTTCCGGGCCTTCGCGCTGAAGGAAAAGACTTCGCTCGTGATGGACGTGGACTACAAAATCGAGCAGACCTGCAACGTGGCCGGCGTGCTGCCCGGTACCGACTTGAAAGACGAAGTGGTCGTTTTCAGCGCCCACTGGGACCATTTCGGCATCGGCGATCCCGATGAAACGGGCGACAACATCTACAACGGTGCCGCTGACAACGGTTCCGGCATGGCGGCCGTGCTGTGGCTGGCCAAGCGCTACGCGGAACTGCCGACGCGCCCCCGCCGTTCCATGCTGTTCTTCATCCCGACCCTGGAGGAAAGCGGACTTTTCGGCTCGGAATACTATTGCACACACCCCGCCTTCCCCATGGAGAAGACCGCGGCCTGCATCAATTTCGACTGCATCGCACCCGAACCGCTTACCTACGACGTGATGGTGCTGGGCGGCGGCAAGTGTGAACTCGACCGCTATCTCGTGGCGGCGGCCGGGGCGCAGGGTCGCTACGTCGTCTGGAACGACGACAATTCGGACGGTTGGTACTTCCGCTCCGACCATTTCAATTTCGTGAAGAAAGGGGTTCCCGCCGTGGTCATCGAATATGGCACCGACCTCGTCAATCCGACCCGCCCGAACAAGTATCCCCGTTCAGACTGGTATCACAAGCCCTCTGATGAATATCTCGAAGACTGGGATTTCAGCGGTACGCTGGCCCACGTCCGCCTGATGTTCGCCGTCGGACTTTCCGTCGCCAACGCCGACCACAAACCCCTCTGGTATTAGACAAGCGAGAGCGCAACTTCCATCATGTGCGTGAAGGTAGTCCGGCGTTCTTCGGCGGTCGTCACCTCACCGGTGATGAGATGGTCGGAGATGGTGCAGATGACCAGGGCCCTCTTCCTGGCAAAGGCGGCATTCATGTAAAGGGCCGAAGCCTCCATTTCGACGGCCACCACGCCCATTTTGGCCCAGTTCATTGCCTTGGAGTGCTGGCTATAGAAAGCATCGGACGAAAGCACGTTGCCCACTTTGTATTTGTAGCCCAAGTGGTCACAGGTATCGGCAGCCTCGCGCAACAGGCCGAAATCGGCGATGGGTGCATAGACGCCGGGCAATTCGAACTGGTTGCCATAGTTTGAATCGGTGCAGGCGCCCTGGGCCAGCACCAGATCTCCCAGTTTCAGGTCGGGATCGTAAGCGCCGGCCGAACCGATTCGGATGATGGTGTCGACATCGTAGAAATTGAAAAGTTCCCAGGTGTAGATGCCGATCGACGGAATACCCATGCCATGACCCATCACGCTGACCGGACGGCCTTTGTACGTGCCGGTGAAACCCAGCATGCCGCGGACATCATTGAACTGTACCAGATTGTCCAGGAATTTCTCTGCGATGAACTTCGCGCGAAGGGGATCGCCGGCCATCAACGTGGTTTTCGCAATTTGTCCGTACTGAGCGCCGATGTGGGGCGTGGGGGTATCTTTCGCTGCCATTTTCGTTTTTCTTTGGTGAACGTACAAAGATAATGAAATTTGCAAGATTCTTTGTATCTTTGATAGTCTGATGACAAAATCAGATAAAAAACTATCAAATTACAAGTATATGAAACAGATTGTCGAATGCGTCCCCAACTACAGTGAGGGACGCGATAGATCAGTGATTGACAGCATCGTGGCGGCCATTGCCACCGTCGAGGGCGTGAAAGTGCTCGACGTCGATCCGGGCGAAGCCACCAACCGCACGGTCGTGACCTTCGTGGGCGAGCCCGCCGCCGTGTGCGAGGCCGCCTTCCGTGGATCGGCCAAGGCGCAGGAGCTTATCGACATGCGCCGGCACCACGGCGCCCATCCCCGCTCGGGTGCGACGGACGTACTGCCACTCATCCCCGTTTCGGGCATCACGCTCGAGGAGTGCGCCGTGCTGGCCCGGGCGCTCGCCAAGCGCATGTACGAAGAGTTGGGCATCCCCTGCTACTGCTATGAAGCAGCCGCCTTCAAGCCCGAACGCAAAAACCTGGCGGTCTGCCGTGCCGGCGAATACGAGGCCCTGCCCGAGAAGATCGCCGACCCGGCCCGCCGTCCTGATTTCGGCCCCGCCGCCTACAACGATGTCGTCGCCCGCTGCGGCGCCTCGAACGTTGGTGCCCGCAATTTCCTGGTGGCGGTGAACTACAACCTCAACACCACCTCCACCCGCCGGGCCATGGCCATCGCCTTCGACGTGCGTGAAAAGGGCCGCAAGGCCCGCGAAGGCGGCTCGCTCACCGGCAAGTTGCTCAAAGATGAGAAGGGCGAACAGATCTGGATTCCCGGCACGCTGAAAGGCTGCAAGGCCATCGGCTGGTATATCGACGAATACGGCATCGCCCAGGTGTCGATGAACATCACCGACATTGACGCCACGCCGCTCCACGTGGCCTACGAAGAAGTATCCCGCGCCGCGGCTGCCCGTGGCCTGCGCGTGACGGGCGCCGAAATCGTGGGCCTGGTGCCCAAGAAAGTCCTTCTCGAGGCCGGCAGATTCTATTTGGCCAAGCAAAAGCGTTCGCTCGGCATCGATGAAAGCGAAATCCTCAAAATCGCCGTCAAATCGATGTCGCTCGACGACCTGAAACCCTTCGACCCGAAAGAGAAAGTCATCGAATTCCTGATGGAAGACCCGGAAGAAGAGGCGCGCAAGCACCGCCTGGTTCGGATGAGCACGGAAGGCTTCGCCCGCGAAACGGCTTCCGAATCTCCCGCCCCGGGCGGCGGCTCCATTTCTGCGTACATGGGTGCCCTGGCGGCTGCCCTGGGTACGATGGTAGCAAACCTCTCGGCCCACAAACGGGGCTGGGACGATCGCTGGAAGGAGTTTTCCGACGTAGCGGAGCAAGGTCAGGCGCTGATGCAGGAGTTGCTCGACCTCGTGGACGAAGACACGGCTGCCTTCGACAGGATCATGGCCTGCTTCGGAATGCCCAAGGGTACCGAAGAAGAAAAAGCCGCCCGTGCCGCTGCCATTGAAGACGCTACGCTCTACGCTGCTTCCGTTCCACTGAAGACCATGGAAGCTTCGCTGAAAGCCCTGCCACTGGCCCTGGAAATGGCGCAGAAAGGCAATCCCGCTTCGGCCTCCGACGCCGGCGTGGCCGCCCTGGCCGCCCGCGCCGCCTGCCGGGGGGCCGAGCTCAACGTCCGCATCAACGCCTCCGGCTTGAAGGATCCCGCTCCCGCCCGGCCGCTGATCGCCCGTGCCGCCGAGATCCTGAAAGAAGCCGAAGCGCTGGAAGCACAGGTACTGGACGCTGTCAACCATCATATCGACGAATAATATGACTTTTCAAGAAGAAATACTGGCGGGAATTCCGACGGAACTGCCGGAAGTCAAAGCCTACGATCCCGATATCAACCATGCACCCAAGCGCAAGGATATCCTCACGCCCGAAGAGAAGGTGCTGGCGCTGAAGAACGCCCTGCGCTACTTCCCGCAACGCCATCATGCAGTGCTGGCCCGGGAGTTCGCCGAAGAACTGCACAGGTACGGCCGCATCTACATGTACCGGTTCCGGCCCTCCTATGAAATGTACGCACGTCCGATCGACGAATATCCGGCCCGAAGCCGTCAGGCGGCGGCCATCATGGCCATGATCCAGAACAACCTGGATCCGCGCGTGGCGCAGCATCCGCACGAACTGATCATCTATGGCGGCAACGGTGCCATCTTCCAGAACTGGGCGCAGTACCGCCTGGTGATGCAGTACCTGGCCACGATGACGGACGAGCAGACGCTCGTGATGTATTCGGGCCATCCGCTGGGCCTCTTCCCCAGCCATAAGGACGCGCCACGGGTGATCGTCACCAACGGCATGGTGATCCCGAACTACTCGAAACCCGACCACTGGGAGAAATTCAACGCCCTCGGGGTATCGCAATACGGCCAGATGACGGCCGGCTCCTACATGTACATCGGCCCGCAGGGCATCGTCCACGGCACCACCATCACAGTGATGAACGCTGCCCGGAAGCAGGGCGGCAGCCCGGCCGGCAAACTCTTTGTGACGGCCGGTCTCGGCGGCATGTCGGGCGCCCAGCCCAAGGCCGGCAACATCGCCGGCGTGGTGAGCGTCACGGCCGAGATCAATCCCAAGGCAGCAGAGAAGCGTCATGCCCAGGGATGGGTCGACGAACTCCACCGCGACCTCGACGAGCTGATTTCCCGCATCCGCAAGGCCGTGGCCGCCAAGGAAGTGGTTTCGCTGGCGTATGTGGGCAATGTGGTGGACCTGTGGGAGCGGCTTGCCGATGAGGGGATGCACGTGGACCTGGGCTCCGACCAGACTTCGCTCCACAATCCCTGGGCGGGCGGCTACTATCCCGTGGGGTACTCGCTGGAGGAATCGAAGAAGATGATGGCCGAAGAGCCTGCGCGCTTCAAAGAAGCCGTCCAGGCGTCGCTCCGCCGTCAGGTTGATGCCATCAACCGCCTGACGGCCAAAGGGATGTACTTCTTCGACTACGGCAATGCCTTCCTCCTGGAAAGCTCCCGCGCCGGAGCCGACATCCTGAAGCCCGACGGCAGTTTCCGCTATCCGTCCTATGTGCAGGACATCATGGGTCCCCTGTATTTCGACTACGGTTTCGGCCCGTTCCGCTGGGTTTGCATGAGCGAGAAGCCGGAAGACCTGGCGAAGAGCGATGCGCTGGCCGTGAAGGTGCTCGGCGAAATCGCCGCCACGGCTCCCGAGGAGATTGCCGGGCAGATGCGCGACAACATCCACTGGATCGAGGAGGCGGGGCGCAACCACCTGGTGGTGGGTTCGCAGGCGCGTATTCTCTACGCGGACTGCGAAGGCCGCACGAAGATTGCGCTGGCCTTCAACGAGGCCATCCGGAAGGGTGAGATTTCGGCGCCGATCGTGCTGGGCCGCGATCACCACGATGTCTCCGGCACGGACTCTCCGTTCCGTGAGACCTCGAACATCTACGATGGTTCGCAGTACACGGCCGACATGGCTGTGCAGAACGTCATCGGCGACGGTTTCCGCGGTGCCACCTGGGTTTCGATCCACAACGGCGGCGGCGTGGGCTGGGGCGAGGTCATCAACGGCGGTTTCGGCATGGTGATCGACGGTTCCGACGACAGCGCCCGTCACATCCGGGAGATGCTGTTCTGGGACGTGAACAACGGCATCGCGCGCCGCAGTTGGGCCCGCAACGAGGGCGCCCGCTTCGCCATCGAACGCGAAATGGCCCGCACCCCCGAACTCAAGGTTACGCTCCCGAACCTTGCCGATGAAGAATTAATCAAATCTGTTTTGAAATGATATCGATGATTTGCTTGCTTGGCGCTCTGGGTATTGCATTTCTGGTTAGGGTCCTCAATGCAATACCCACCCGCGCCTGGGCGCAAGCAAATATTGACACTCAGCGAGCGAAGCAGCGGGTGGTATTTGGAGCCGCGAGCATTTTTTCTGCGAGCGGGACAAATACCAGAGCAGCGAAGCGAGCATAATAAAAGATAGATATGCATTATATATCACATGATCATCTGAAGCTGGAGCATATCCAGCACATCATCGAGGAGCACGAGCCGCTTGCGCTGTCGCCGGAGGCGGTCGCGGCCATCGAAAAATGCCGTCACTATCTCGATGCCAAGATGGAAGACATCGACCGGCCGGTCTACGGCATCACCACCGGTTTCGGATCCCTCTACAACGTAACGATCCCCGCCGAGGACCTGTCTCAGCTCCAGCACAACCTCGTCATGTCGCACGCCTGCGGCACCGGCGAAGAAGTGCGCCCCGACATCGTCCGCCTGATGCTCCTGCTCAAGGCCCAGTCGCTTTCCTACGGCCATTCCGGCGCCCAGCTGGTCACCGTGCAGCGACTGATCGACATGTACAACAACGACATCCTCCCCGTGGTCTACCAGCAGGGATCGCTCGGCGCCTCCGGCGACCTCGCGCCCCTCGCCCACTTGAGCCTTCCCCTCATCGGCATGGGCGAAGTACGCTACAAAGGACAGGTACGCTCCGCCGCGGAAGTATGGAAAGAACTCGGCTGGGAACCCATCCGCCTGCAGTCGAAGGAAGGCCTGGCCCTGCTCAACGGCACCCAGTTCATGAGCGCCCACGCCATCTGGTCGCTCATCCAGGCCCGCCGCCTCTCGAAATGGGCCGACCTGATCGGCGCCATGTCGCTCGAAGCCTATGACGGCCGCATCGAGCCCTTTCTGCCGCTCAGCCACCGCATCCGTCCGCACAAGGGACAGCTGGCCACCGCCGAACGCTTCCTGCAGGTGCTGGAAGGCAGCGAGCTCATCCACCGTCCCAAGGAACACGTGCAGGACCCCTACTCTTTCCGCTGCATCCCGCAGGTCCACGGCGCCGTCAAAGACAACCTGAGCTATGTGCAGTGGGTCATCGAAAACGAAATCAACGGCGTGACCGACAACCCGAACGTCTTCCCCGACGAGGATATGGTGATCTCGGCCGGCAATTTCCACGGCGAACCCATCGCCATCCCGATGGATACACTGGCCATTGCCCTGTCGGAACTGGCCAGCATCTCGGAACGCCGCGTCTACCTGCTCATCCACGGTTACCGTGGCCTGCCGCGCTACCTGGCTCCGAATCCGGGCCTCAACAGCGGTTTCATGATCCCGCAATACACCGCCGCCTCCATCGTGAGCCAGAACAAGGGCCTCTGCTGGCCCGCTTCCTGCGACTCCGTGCCCTCGTCGAACGGTCAGGAAGACCATGTGAGCATGGGCGCCAACTCCGCCACGAAGCTGGTCCGCATCATCGACAACGTGGAGACCGTGCTGGCCATCGAGCTCTTCAATGCCGCCCAGGCACTGGAGTTCCGCCGTCCGGCCAAGAGTTCCCCGCTCATCGAGCAGATCCACGCCGATTACCGGAAGGAAGTCCCGTTCCTCGCGGTCGACACCTACATGCACCCGCTGATCATCCGTTCCGCGGCGTTCCTCCGGAATAAGCAATACATTTAGCATGAAACGGCTGTTCACGCATATCGGAACCATCGCGGGCATCGTTCCAGCCGGCGTTCTCCGCAAGGAGGGCGCGGCGATGGACGAAGTAACTGCGTTGGCTGACGCCTGGCTGCTGGTCGACGAGGGTTGCATCGCCGCTTTCGGCGATGCCGCCACTCCCGCCCCGGCGGCCGACGAGGTCGTCGACTGTGAAGGCGGCCTGCTGATGCCGGCTTTCTGCGACAGCCATACGCACATCGTGTATGCCGGCTGCCGCGACGGCGAATTCCTCGACAAGATCAACGGCCTCTCCTATGAGCAGATCGCTGCCCGGGGCGGTGGTATCCTCAATTCCGCCGACCTCCTGCACCAGACCTCTGAAGAGGATCTTTTCCGCCAGTCGATGGAGCGGGTCGACGAAATGATCGCCCAGGGCACCGGTGCCATCGAGATCAAAAGCGGCTACGGACTGAACCCGGTGGATGAGCTGAAGATGTTGCGTGTCATCGACCGCATCAAGGCAGCCTCCCCCGCCCTCATCCGTTCCACCTTTCTCGGCGCACACGCCGTCGGCCGTGGCTACACGCACGAAGACTATGTGGCCGCAGTCTGCCGGATGATGCCCGATGCGGCGCACTATGCCGACTTTGTCGATATCTTCTGCGAGCAGGGCTTCTTCACGGTAGAAGATGCGGCCCGGGTGCTGGAGGCAGGACTGCGGGCCGGCCTGCGGCCGAAGATCCATGCCAACCAGCTGGCGGTCAGCGGCGGCGTACAGGTGGGCGCCAAATTCGGTGCGCTGTCGGTCGACCATCTGGAGCAGTCGGGCGCAGCCGAAATCGAAGCCCTGCAGGGAACGGCCACAATGCCGACCTTCCTGCCCGGCAGCGCCTTCTTCCTGCGCATTCCCGACGGACCGGCCAAAGATTATATCGCCGCTGGCCTGGGCGTCGCCTTGGCTTCCGATTACAATCCGGGGTCTTCTCCTTCGGGCGACATGCGTTTCATCTGGGCGCTGGGTTGCATCCGGATGCGGTTCACGCCGAACCAGGCGTTCAACGCCATCACGCTCAACAGCGCCTATGCGATGGGGGTCAGCGACCGGTGCGGTTCCATCACGGTCGGCAAGCGGGCCGACCTCATCCTGACCCGTCCCGGATGGAACCTGACGAAGATTCCCTATCTCCATCATTCTCCTTTCATCCGGCAGGTCTATCTGCAGGGCAAAGCTGTATAAGCCGATGAAGCGTTTCCTTTCCATCGCCCTGACGCTTTCGCTGATGCTTTCTCCGGTGTCGTGCGGGATCATGGTCCCGCGCGGCGCCGAGGTCATCACCGAACACGAAGCGATGATGGAAATCCTGAAGGAGCATTTCCCCGACCTCTACGAACTCCACGAGCAGGACCGCATCGAAGTCGACGAAATCTACCGCTACACCGACCATTCCGGCCAGCCCAAATACAAAGTCTCCTTCCGCTACCTGCCCGCCCACCACGACGACTGTTGAGCCATCTGCGGCTTGTGCTTACAGGCGCGGGTGGTATTGGATTGGGCGAGCATTTTTTCTGCGAGAACAAGCCAATACCAGAGCGCCAAGCACAAGCCGCGCCAATAAAGATTACAGTTGGAAACTGCGGGACACCGGGAACAGGCCGTAGAGGCCGCCGGTATGGATAAATAGGATATTCTCGGAGGAGCGGAGACGGCCGCCGGGACGCAATTCGTTGACCATGCCGTAGGTCGCCTTGCCCGTATACACCGGGTCGAAGACCGTCGCCTCAAGTTTTGCCATCCGGTGGATGTGCACAAGCTCTTCCGGACGGCTCAACGCATAGCCGATGCCCACATATTCCTCAAACAGTTCGAAATCCGTGGGTTTGAGCGAAGCCGCGAAGCGGTTGGCCCGGTCCTGCGACAGCTCGCCCTGGGCGACCAGATACGGCAGCGCATCCCGCGAAATCCGAGCGGCAATTTCCTGGAAGTAAGCGGCATCGTCGCAGACGCACACGCCGATTACCCGCTTCCCGTAGCCGTTCAGCAGATTGGAGAGCTGCAGGCCCGCCAGCGTTCCGCCGGAACCCGTCGCTACGACCACCGTGTCGAAGGTGATGCCCATCTCCCGCTCCTGTGCGACAATCTCTTTCATCGCAAAGTAATAGCCCAGGGTACCCACGCCGAACGAAGCTCCTTCGGGAATGATATAGGGCTTGAATCCCTGTGCCGAATAGGCGTCGGCCATCTCCTGCATGATCTCCGCCCGGTGGTCGCGGTACTCGTCACGGGTGCAGAATCGCACGTCGGCGCCCATCAGCCGGTCGAGGAAATAGTTTCCGTCGAGTGGCGGCTGCTCACTGATGCGCAGCAGGACCGCCGAACGCATCCCGAGATGTGTGGCCACGGCCACTGTCGCACGACAGTGGTTCGACTGGATGCCGCCGCAGGTAATCAGCAGGTTGCAGCCCTGCTCAACGGCTTCCGCCACAGCAAACTCCAGTTTCCGGATCTTGTTGCCCGACCATTCGCTGCCGGTCTGGTCGTCACGTTTGACATAGATATTCTTTCCGCATTCTGCCGACCAGCGGGACAAGTGCTGGATGCGGGTCGGGAGATTGGCAAGAGACAATTTGGCTTTCATATCGATGGTTTTTTATAGACATTTTATTCTGTATCCGGCTTCCGGACCAGTTGCATACGGACCTGCTGCACCTCCCCCATGGGCGAGGTAAACGGATAGGACAGGAACATCAAGTCGCCCGTCAGGTCAAAACTGACGGCATACCATTGGTCAACGCTGGCCGACTCAAGATACTCGTCAAAACTCCGCCGGTAGGACTCCTCCCATTCCTTTCCGCTTTTCAGGACAGATTCCGCCAGACTGACCTTGTCCAGGTCTATAGAAAGGAGTTCTCCTTTCCCGGGTGGACAGTATATGCGCAAGGAATCTCCCTCCAGGGTCCATTCGCCGCTCAGACGATACGAAACAGGGACCTTGACCTGGACATCCACATCTTCCGATTCGTCATGGAGAAGTGCATTGCCCATCGCATGGAACGTAATGTCCAACGCACCGTCCGGGCGGAGCCGAAGAATCTCGGCACCCTCGTTCAACTGCTCTTCCCACAAGCCGGCCAGAAGCGCTGGCGTGGCGGATTTGGTCTTCTGAACGTTTCTCCGGATATATGCCTCCATTTCTTCATCGGATAGCGACATCAGGAACTTGTTCTCCTTGTTCAGCCGGCTCAGTTCGTTGATATACTGGTTGTACTCATTGCTGCGCAGCAGATACATCCGCAGGTAGCGGAGGGTCTCGGGCTTACCGTATGTCTGTTTCAAAAGCTTTCGGAGGGCGTTGAACGTCAGGCTGCCATCGTACTCCAGGTCACTGGCCGATGCCTTTTCGAGAAACTTCTCGACATCGGCTTCGGTAAGGGGATGGCGGAATACCACATCCCGTTCTACGATTCTGAGCAGTTCTGCCCGCAACTGGTAGCATTTCTGTACGTTGTCGTAGAACTGGCTGTTTTCCAGATTCTGCCAGACATCCATGCTGCCGGTGAAGGCCTTCTCTTTGGTGTCAGCGGCCCAGTCGGGCACCGTCGTGGTTTCCTCGATCAGATAGCCGACAGCCTGCCGGACGGAATCAGCTGAAACGAGATCCAGCTTCCCGGGGTGGATGGAGAGGGAATACGCAATCGGATACAGAGTATTTTCTATTTCCAAATCCTCTTTCAGCTCACGGATGATCTCGTCGATGTCATAGACAGCCATGATGGCCGTCTGGCGTTGGATCTGCTCCTTTTTGTTTCCTTCCACCCAATTGCTGACGGCGAAAGTCAGCCCGACACCGATGGCCGTACCCATGACGCCGGTCAGGAACTGCCGCCACCAGTCGTTGAGAAATCCTTTCTTGTTCTTTTCCATATCAGACATAGTTCACACCTTCCATATCAACCCGAGACTTTCCAACGGACCCGCCAGCGACCGTTTTCAAAATCGTGGCTGAGGATCTGGAAATGGCCGATCTCTGCCGTGTTCCTGACATGTGCGCCAATACAGGCGCAGGCATCGTAATCCCCCACACGCACGATGCGCAAGGTAGATGAGGCGTCGTCAGGCAATTTGCTCAGGTCGACGATTGCAGCGGCCTCTTCGCGCGGCATGAAGTCGATGGTCACGTCGAGACCCCGGTCAATAACCTCGTTGACAGCCGCTTCGATCTGGGCCACCTGCTCATCGGTGGGGCAAGTTTCGAGATAATAGTCGCATTTCGATTTCTTGCGTTCGATGTGGGCGTTGCGCGAACGCGGGCAGCCGAACAGCCGGACCATCGTTCCGTTCAGGATGTGCTCGGCCGTATGCATCGGCGGATATTCTTCTTTGTTGTGGGCGTTGAGGACAGGCTCTTCCATGGAGATCTGATTATTCGCTGTAACCGATGGTGATGACCGGGCCGAACCATTTGTCGAGGGTCTCCTCCACCTTGCGTTCGATCTCGGGGGTGATGCTTTTTCCGATGCGGTTGATGATCCAGGCCGCCACGCCGATATCGTCGAGCAGGCCGAACCATTTCAGGAACTTGCGGGGAAGCAGGTCGTGGGGAACGACGATATAGACGATTCCGGCATAGACCATGGCTTTCTCCGAGGCAGTCAGGTCGCCATAGAGCATGGTATAGTAGAATTGCAGGACGACACGGGCGCCGGCACGTCCCACCTTCTTGGAGTAGGCCACCAGGTTGGACCAGATCCCTTTGGCAACAGTTTTACGGTCCATGTTCTTGATTGTTTTCATTCGCGTCCGGTTTCAAGATACGGCTGGAGGAATGCTGAACGCTCGGCATCCCACGACGGCTCCTGCCACATCGCGTGACCGCAAGTAGGCACGCAGAAATAGCGTTTATCGTTAGTACCCAGATTGTTATAGATAGAGAAATTGGTGTGCGGCGGGCAAGTGGGATCTTGCAGGCCGAATGCCATATAGACGGGACAGTGGACCCGCGAAGCGAAATTCTTCACGTCGAAATACGACAGGGTCTTCAGCAGGTCTTCTCGTGCAATCCCCTCTTTGTCGGCCTGTTCGAACACCTCGTGGACGGGCCACGACACAATCTTCGCATAGTCCGGATAGTCTCCCAGAAAGGGAACGGCGGGAGCCGCCGCCTTGATGCGGTCGTCCAGTGCAGCGGCGATGAAGGTAAAGGCACCGCCCTGGCTCTCGCCCATCGTGACCATGCGTTCGGGATCGGCCTTGTCGAGCGAAGCGGCAAAATCGATGGCCCGCTTCACGTCGCAGAAGGCACCCCGGTAGTAGAAGGTCGCCTTGTCGGCGATGCCGCGGTCGATCCAGCGGTCCTGATCGCCCTTGTAGATGCCCTGGTCGCGTACGCTCACGGCAAATTCGATGCGGTCGGCCGCAGCGTTCGGGTCGAAATAGTAGACCGGCGCACCATAGCCCATGTATTGGAGGCAGACAGGATATTTTCCATCCGCCACAGGGATGGAGATGATACCGCCCGAAATGCCCCCGCCCCAGGAAGGATAGCGCACCTCGTAGCAGGTACGCCGTTCATTGGAGAATTCGGGAATTTCGTTCCAGACCGCCTCGAGCGGCACCTGATCCAGTTCGGTGAGGGTCTGTTCCCAGAAAGCGTCGAAATCGGGCTGCGGGTCGGGTGCACTCACGACTGCGTCGGGGCGCACGCCGATGTTCCATCGGATGGAATCGCGCAGGCGCACCTGATAGAAACCGGGCGCAAGGTGGCCCAGCGGAACGGTCAGCGTGCTGTCCGGCGCGATGGTGACGTCCCGGGTCAGCAACACCTCCGGCGTATCGGCCATCAGCGAGAGATCGGTTACCAGTTGGAAAGAGGCCGGGCCGGGAGCGGCGTCGACATGGGTGTTGAGCGTATAGGGCGCCTTGCCCGTAAAGAGCCAGCCGATATCCGGCACGGAGGAGCCGGTAGGCTTCTCCACGCGGGAGCAGCCCGGCAACAGCCAGGCTGCCACTGCGCAGAGCACGACGATGCGTGCAATGGAGAGAATGCGGTTTTTCATACAAAGGTTAAAGGTACGAATAATCCGCCAAAAAGCAAATCATTCGCCCTTCACCTGTACGGTGACCGGCGTGGCCGGCGACCAGTCGACGACACTCGGGGTGATGGTGATCTCGTTGAGGGTGATGTCGATGGTATAGAGGTTCTTGGTTCCCTGGTCCCAGGTCCCGGCGCAGACATACTGGTACTGCATCTGGTTGTTGAGCGGTGCACCGTTGCCATCCTTGCCGTTGTGCAGGGTATAGGTCAGCGTGAACTGCGTGGCAGGTTGCGGTGGCAGGATGACATAGGCCTCGCCGAAAGGCTTGTCGGCGATGGTTACAGCCGTCTGGCCCAGGTGCAGGTTCGTCAGGGCCGCTTCTGCCGCGGCACAGGCCGCACCGCCATAGACACGGGCGGCCACGTGGGTCTTCAGCTCTCCCAGTCCGCTCCACTCGGCCGATACGGTACCGGATCCCTTGCCAGCGGCCGGATTGAGGATGGTGAGCGTGCCCCCGAAACGGGCGTTGTCGACAGTGATGCGGTCGATGGTCACGCCTTTGTTGTTGGTGGCGTCATACGGTATGTTGGCACGGGCCGAAAAACAGACGATTGTCTCGGCATGCTTGAGGGACAGCGGATTGCCGTTGGCCACGAAGGTCTGTTCGTTGGAGGCGCCGAAGAGGATGTCGTCGAAAAACTCGGAGTTGTCGGGAATGCCCAGCACCACTTTGCGGGCATTGTTGCCCGCCTCTCCCCAGGTCGCAGTCGGGACGACGCCTTTGTTGGGATCCTTCAGCCCGGTGGTGGAATAGGCCAGGAAATCGAGTGTACCGTCGAGGGGCCAGTATTTGGCTTCCCGCCAGAGACTCCCGTTCTTGGAAAAGGTGACGCCGGTAAAGTAATTGCCCGCGCGGTCCGCGTCGCCGGCATGCAGGCCGAGGTTGCGGTACGAGGAGACTTTCAGGTCGTAGCCGTCGGGGAAGACGGAGCCGTTGACCGGGCTTTTGGTGTTGACCCGTTGCAGGGCCAGAAAACGGATCTCCCGGTTCCGGGCTTCCGTCGAAGCTTCGTGTTCGAGTTGGGTGCAGGCAGCCAGGCATACCAGCGTGGCCGCTGCCATCGTCAAAAGGATTTTTTTCATTTGTATGGATTTAAATAGTGAAGGTTCATAGTTGTACCGGGAATATCTGCAGGTTCCAGTCTTCCGTCACCGGCGCGAGTCCCCCGCCGCCATGGGCAGGTTCCGGTATCTCGAAATCGAGGTCCACGCGCAACGTCAATCCGGGAATGTCCGGATCACACTGGGGACTCACATCGAAAGGAAAGAGATAGCGTCCTCCGCCGGTATCGGTCAGCAGCACATAGAGCCAGACCGCTTCACCGGGCGCGAAACCGAAAATGTTGAAGCCCGTGTCCAACTGGGTCTGCTCCGGCGATGGCTGCAGGGACAGAGCCAGCGTCACTGCGCCGGAAACCGGCTCCCGCATCCCCAGGTAACGACCGGGGGAAATGCCGGTCAGGAAAGCATTCGCCGCCGACAGATGCTCCTGCCCCGTCACGCCTCCCACGATCAGGCGGCAGGGCTTGACGACGGGCCACGCATCGGCCACGATGACCATGGGCGCATCGTGCTGATGGCGGTAAGGGATTTTCACCGTATCGAGGGCTGCGACGAACAGATAACCGGGCTCCCCCACCACTTCTTCGGAGATCCAGGGCGATCCCGACTTGACAGCAGCGACCTGGACCAAATTGCGGAACAGCAAGTTGGTGGCAGGCGGCGCGGTCAGGCTCACTGCCCGGAGCCGGAACAGGGATTCCGTTCCTTCAAAGAACACCGTCTCTGAATCGAAGTTGCAGCACACCAGCTGATAACTGCCCGGGGAAACAAAGAGTTCTCCTCCCTCCGGTCCCGTGTAGGCGAGTTCTGCCAGTTCTCCGCTCGTGGATTGATAGAGGCGGGTCTCGTAGAGTTCACCCGAGGGCACAACTCCCACGAGCGGCAGCGTGTCGTGGACCCGCAGCTGCAGTTGCACCGACGGATCGGCCAGGTACAGTGCGCGTCGCTGGCAGCCTACGGAAAGCAAAGCCAGCATCAGCAGCAATCCTTTCATCGAAACGTTTTTCATGGCTGCACCTCCTTTTTGTATTTCAGCCGAAAAGGGATGATCAGCGAGACCTCCGCCCGGACCGGTCCGACCCAGTCGAGGGTCTCCGTCCAGTCGCCCGTCCGGAACAACTGCCCGTAGGGTTCATGCACCTGATACGGACGGTAGCGTGTGTGCAGCCAGCCGACGCCGATACAGAGCATCAGCCGGAAACCTTCTTCCCATAGGGAGAAACTGTAACCATAATCGACCGCCGCCAGGGCGTACTCACCCTGGATGCCGCTGCCGCGGCGCTCGAAGTCGTAGTAGCCCGCCATCATGCCGAAAGCCAGGCTGTGGCCTGTCCAGCGAACAGCCGGATCAAGGCCGTCCCGGAACCAATAGCGGAGTTCCAGGCCCAGGCCCAGCAGCTCCGTGCAACGGAGGTTGCGGCGGGCGGGCCAGAACCAGGGATAGTACCAGTCAGCAGCCAGTGAAAGATGCCGGCCGGCGGCGAACTGCACGCCGGCATTCAGGCCCGGCACCAAAGCGTTGGAACGCAGGGCAAAACGCCAGTCCGGCAGCGAGTCACGTCCGGGCAGGGTATCCCTTCCGGACAAGGTGTCCCTTCCGGGCAGGGTCTCCCCTGCCCGGAGTGACACCGGAAGCACGACGGTGAAGAGAATAACGAGGAATATGGTGCGTTTCATCGTGCTTCCTTTCTTATCGTACGCGACCTGCACTGTCACAGGTCAGGCTGAGTTCGCTGCTGACGGTTTTCCCGTTCAGCGTATAGGTAAAGGTGATGGTACCACTGCCAGCCGCCGGTTCCGCTGACAAAGGCTTTGGTCAGGGTCACGGAGATGCGGTCGACGACAAAGTTCCGACCGGGGTCGTCCTGCGATTCCACACGACCGGTACCCAGCGATTCGGGACATTCCAGCTGTGCCGCAGAATAGCCCGCCTTCGCACTCTTTCCGCCATAAGTGGCCGTCAGGGTCCGGTCGCTGCACGGCGAAGTGGCCGTCAGGATACCGCCCGCTGCGTCGACACTGATGCCGCCGAGGTCGAAATAACTGGCCTGGTCCGTCACGTCGACACACGTCCCGTCGCTGTAACTGGCCGTCACGGAGAAGGGTTGTGAATACGACAGGCTGCCTCCAACGATCTGTACCAGTTCATAGGAAGACTGGTCGAAGTCGACGCTGGTCAGGCTGCGCTCCCGCTTGCCCTGGCTCAGATCGATCGTCACGTCCGACACTCCCGGACCGCCCAGGACGAGCGTTCCCTTCTTTACCTGCGTATAACTGTCATTGTCGTACACAGGCCAGACGGTCAGTGATGCGGACGATGTGCTGTAATCAAAACCGGCCGAACAGCGTTTCACCGACCAGTTCACATTGGAACTGACGGAAACCGTGGAACCACTGCCGGAACCCGATTCGTTCCAGTCCCACGACAGCGCGTCCGGGCTGGCCGTCAGGTATTTCTCATCAGGCGCCGGTTCCACGACGCGCAGGTCGGCATCATCATAGTCTGTTATATCGTAGCCGCTGAAATGACCGCGGATACTGGCCGTTCCGGCCGCTTCTCCGAACACGGTACTGCCGGAAATGGATACACAGGCTGCACCGGACACGGCACTGAAGCCGTCGGGAGATGTGCTGACCACGGTCGGATAGCTGCTGCCACCGTCGTTGCTGGCATAGAGCACGGCGGAGGCTGTGGTCGACGTCCCGACCAGGATGCTGGCGGCCCCTACGCTGGTTACGACTTTATAGCGGGTCGAAGGAGCAGCCTGGTGGCCCTCGTGCGTCAGACTTACGTTGGCCGATGAGACCCCGGTCGCAGAGACCGTCAGCAGCGAGACAATGTCGGTGCTTCCGTCATTGGCGCTGACCGGATAGACGGTGACCGTGGCATTGCCGCTGCCCGAAGTCGGCCGTACGGACCAGTGGCTGTCGCCGCCAGCCACGCTCCAGTCCGTATTGCTCGTGATGCTGAAAGTCTGGGCCGCAGCGCTCCCGTAGGCGTCGTACGTCCAGGTGAGCGCAACCGGATCGACCAGCAGGCTCGGGATGAAGCGTTTGCTGATGGTTACGATCGAATGGTCCGTCATGCCGTCGTAGAAGGCAGTCACATGACCGCTGACGTCACGGTCTGTCGTATTGGAAGCCGACAGCAGCTGGTTCCGTTCATTCCACGACGCCACGGCCAGCAGGCCGGCATCGACCGTCCATACGGCCAGCGACGAAACATCGTCCTCACTGTCCAGAACATCGTTGTCGTAACACTGTACGTAGGCATAGAACATCCGGGAGCCATTCCAGTCAATCGTCGTCGAAGAAGGTTTCACCACCAGGTCGTAGGTATAGTTGTGGTTGTTGACCGTCAGGGTCACGCCGTTGCTGGTCACGCCCCTGTAAAGGGCGGTAACCGTGGCACTGCCCACTGCGTCCGCCCGGGTCTGAAGGCCGTGTACGGAGACGATGGAAGGAGCGCTGCTCGTCAGGGAGAAGCCCTCGGAGAAAAAGTCGCTGTCCCCGTTGTCATAGCTGACCCGGATGCGCCAGCTTTGCTGGCTGCCCAGGTTCACCGGATTCGTGCCCGTAACCCAGCCAGAAGCACTGTTCAGCTGCAGTTCCACCCCCGTGACGATGCGCTCGCGCACCAGCAGGCTGGCGTCGCCTTCAGCCGTCTGATCGTTGGCCGTAAAGGACGCATGGACCTGTGTCGTACCGGACTGGCTGCCGCTGGTGAACACGCCCCCGCCCTGGCTGGTCACCAGCCCGTCAGCCCGCCACTGGGCCTTGCTGGTGACATCTTCCACAGAGCCGTCGTCGAACAGGCAGCTGGCCGTGAAACGGACCTGCTTGCCGCCGGCATAGACTTCGTGTGGATTGGGTGACAGGGTGATGGCCTGGGGTTTTGCCTGGTTGAGGTACGTGCCCGTAACCGAGGCGGTTTTGGTCACCTCTCCCTCGGTATACGTAGCGCTCAGGATGACGGCCGGCATATTCTGTATCATCTGGTAGATGCGGCAGGTATAGCTTTCGTCCGGACCCATCTGGACCTGGATCAGGTCGTCATTCTTGTGTTCCCCGGCCGATACCGCCCGATAGATGTCGGTTCTGCCGTTGTAACCGTACACGACGTTGGCCATTTGATAGCAGTTGCCGTCCCAGTAGGCGATGCGCTTGTCGTCCGACCATTCGACAGCCGACTTCTGTGTGACGTCTTCTTCGGTTCCGTCGTGATAGTAAGCGCGCAGCGTGAAGACCTTCTCATTGGCACGGGCATAGTTGTAATAGCCCCGGTAGGCTTCCGCCGCCGTTCCGCAGGCCGGAATGTAAATCACGCTCGGAAAGATCTTCAGGTCGCGGAGGATGGACGTCACCTGGATGTAACGGCGGGCCTGCAGGGTCTCGCCCCGCTCCGTATAGCGCATCTGCACATAAGAGCGCCCGCGCTTGTATTTCGTGCGGACCTTGCCGCTACCGGCATATTCCAGCATATCCGCATCCTGGAACGACCAGTCTACGTCTTCCGGATTGAGGACATGCTGTCCGTCGGTTCCTTCATATTCCACCGTAAGGGTATACTGGACTTCCTCCCCACCAGAAAGCAGGGTCTGTTCTTCTTCGGGCGTCACGTTCAGACGCAGCAGCCTGCCCGGTTCCAGCGTGATGCGCGCCGAAGCACTGCAGGTAATGCCGTCTTCCGTATAACTGGCGCCCAGGGTATAGCTGCCCATCCTGCGTTTCGGGGTGAATTTTCCCAGATTCGCCGCACCGAGGGACAGGGAGGGATCGTGTTCGCAGCTGAAAGCGTCCGCATCGTACGAGAACGTCATGCCCGGCGTGACATCCGCCATGGAACCATCTGAGTAATAAGCATAAACGTGCGCGCGGAAATCTTTCCGGGATGCACCCAGGCTGATGGTAGTGTCGCGGTGGAAACGTTCTTCCGACGCGTCAGGCCAGAGGCCGAAACGCAGCGACTCGAGTTGCCGGCCCACGACCAGTTGTGCCGTGGCGCTGCGGCCGCCATCGAGGGTCTTCATCCGGATGAAGCCTGTCTGTCGGGTGATTCCAGCCGGTGCCTGCAGGGTCAGCCGGTCGGCATCGTGCGGATCGCCCCATTGATAGCCCGCTACGGAGACTCCGGCATCCACCAGGTTGGCATCCATTTCCACGGTGTATTTCAAGGTCGAAGGCACGCGTACGATGGGTTCTTCCACCGAACTGCCGCCCGCCAGGAAAATGGTCTCGTGGGTGAAGGCCAGCGAACGGTTGTCGACGAAGGAGCCCTTCTCCACCTTCCAGTGATTCTCGGACCGGGCGATGGCTTCGTCGCTCAGTTCCAGTGTCACCGTATGGGTGACGTTGCGCACCACGTCGAAGTTTTCCATCGCGTTCTCCCCCAGATAGAAACGGTAGATGACATCCTGTTCCAGATTGCTGCCGTCGGTCATCCTGAGCCGTCCGCCGATTTCAATATAGCTCGGATAGGCATCCGCAGCGATATTGCCGGGAATCTTGTTCCAGGGACTGGTACCGGTCGGAAGCAGATTGCCGTAACAGTTTTCCAAAGGATAATAATGGGTGGCGCCACCACCGTTGAGCGTAGCCAGGTCGGCAGCCGTCGCCTCATCGGCCTGGACGGACGATGCACCCGCCCGGGAACGGCTGGTAAAAGGGGTTACATCCGACACCCCCCGCAGGGACAGGCGGGTGGCGGTGAAAGTCCAGGCTGACAGTCCGGCCTGGCTCACCACGATGTCAAAACGGCCCGTCAGGCGTGTGAGCTGCACCTGCAGTTTTTCACCTTCCACCAGCTGACGCCGGGAGAAGCGGATGTCCGCGGAACTTTTCCAGGCCATCGGAAGGCCGTTGCGGATATCGGCCGGGATCCGCAGCGCGGACATCCCGCTTTCGGTCGTTACGCCCACCGTAAACTGGCCGGTCAGATCACCGACGTTGGCCAGCGCATAATAATTGTACGCCCGGTCGGTGGTTACGTCGAGTACGATGTCCTGCCCTGAATCCTGGTAGTATTTTGCCTTGAGGATTCCGTTTTCAAAAATCAGCAGGTTCCAGTTGCGGACGACATCGTCCGCTCCCGCGTACAGGCTCTTGGTTGCCTGGGCATCCTGTGCGGGAACGACCGACAAGGCCGTTTCCAGGCGGGGTCCGCGCAGAAGGGCCGTAAATCCGTCCGGCAAGGGCGCCTGGCATCCGCCGAGCAAAGCCAGCAGCAGGCCCGTCAGGACGATGCTGCAGATGGGTATTCGTTTCATCGATTCGTTTTCGTTTTAATCGTAAAGCTTATAGATATATTCATCTTTCCAAGGCGCGACGCGCAGGTAGATCAGCGCTGCCCGGAAGTCGATGCGGAAAGAAAAATCAGGCAGGTCGAGGGCATCGGGATCGTAACCCGCCGCGAACAGGTAGATGCCCACGGGGCAGGAAAAGAGCAGCCGGTGCCGGTCTTTCTCCCAGAATTCCAGGAGCAGGTCACTCCGCTTCTGGCGGGGAATCCGGACCCGGATCCTTCCCTGTCCGTCATCCTCCTGGATGGTATAGAGATAGTCGCCGTCGACCGCGGAAAAATCGGCCGCATCGAAACCGCAGGTCGTCCCGCGGACCACCATATTGTAGAGACGGCACAAGGCTCCGTCCGCTTCGTCGGTAAAGGTCAGGGTGGAGAATTGCTTGTGCGTACGGATGACGCTGCAGGCCTCCTCCCCCGTACAGTCCACCCGTTCCGAATGGACGTAGAGCGCTTCCATTTCGTTTCCCGGATCATAGCAGATACGGGTTCCCTGCACCAGATGCTCGCGCCAGGGCTTGTCGTGCACCAACGCCACCACCTGCAGTTCCGCCTTTTCGACAGAGACTTCCTCCAGGTCGGGGCACTCATCGAGCGCATGTTGCGCCGTCCAGCGGCAATCCGGGTCGTAGAGCACCACGTCCACGCGCACGGCCGAATCGGCCGGCGGCGGGGCGGCGAGCAGTTCCCGGTAATCCAGGTCCAGGTAGCAGGGACAGGGCAGCCGGTCTTCCCGGACCGTGCATCCGATGCCGGCACAGAGCAGAAGGCAGCCGAACAGTGCCCGGATAAAGTGATATTTCCACATAATCGTTCAGCTAGAGAGGTTCCGTATAGTTCGTTCCCGCACCCCATCCGGCCGGGATGACCGTAGCCTGCAGCTGCGCCTCCGTCACGGGTTCGTTGGGGTCGGATGAACCCGTGGCGCAGATGACCAGCGATACGTCGTAGGTGGTGTTGCGTTCGAGTCCTTTTCCATCTTTGAGCAGGGTCACAGGATACCACCAGTCCGCCCCGTTCACCCGGGCGAGGACCACGAGACGGGACGGCGCGCCGCTTTGCCAGCTGGCCGTCGGTCCCGTGTGATCGACCGTGACGGCGTTGGGGAAACTGTAGAGACAGGCCGCATTGAAATTGTAGGTCGCGCCACAGGCCACGGCCACCGACACGGTGCGGAAGAGCTGGTCGCGGCAGGAAAGCGGAACCTGCGCAGCGGTGCTGATGAAGTCGCTCCGCTCGGTGGAGGCTTCACGGCCGGCGGTCCGTCCGCCCAGGTTGACCCAGCCGGAAGCCTGGCCCGTCCCACCCAGGTTCCAGTCTTCCAGCGCGTTGATCAGGAAAAGACCCTTAAGTGTCATCGCCCCGCCGTCGGCATAGCTCGCAGGCAGGCCGTTGCGCACGCTGGTCACCCGCACCCGGGCGGCAAAACGCTTCATCGGAACGGAAACCTGCGCCGTGACGCCGGGCGTTATTTGCACCGCCGCGCTTTCCATCATCACGAAGCCCGTCGCATCGGTCAGGCCACAGTCCGACAGATGGATGGCCGTCGCCTGCAAGGCTGTTTCGGTGGTCGCGCCCCGCAGGTCAGGCCCGTTGGCCACTACGTAGATCCGGTAGTTGCCCGCTCCCAGGGAAGGGTATTTTTTCGTATAAGGAAACGAGACACCGTCCTCCAGCGAAGTGTAGTCACAACGGGTTCCGTCCTGGAAGAGCAGCAGCTGCACCCGGTTGACGGCCTGCTCATACGGGTAGGCCGTCACGTCGGAGCCCTTGGTCGCAGGATCACCGTCGCCCGGGATGACGAGGGTCAGCGTCCCCTCCGCAGCCGGACCCTGCGTCAGCGAACAAGCCGAAGCCGCGAGCATCCAAAGACAGACCGGGAACAGCAAAGGATATGTATGCCGGTTTTTCATCAGAAATCCCCCAAGAATTCAGATCCGTTCCCCCAGTCTCCGATGGAGACCTCCACATCCAGATTGCCGTTCGATACCCGCTGGTTCGGGTCTTTCGTGCCGGGTCCGGAGATGATGAAGGCGACGTCATAACTGGTATTGCGTTCCATGCTGGGAATGGTTACCGGATAGTACCACCGTTCCGCGTTGCTGCCATAGGAAACCACCAGCACCATGCGGGTGCAGGCCGCATCGGCGGTCGGTCCGGAGAAGTGGTCTTCGTTGGCGGTCAGCTTGTTGGGAAAGGCATAGAGCGGGATGCCGATGGTCTCGGGATTCTCGCTGCGGGCCACCGTACGGTCGAGCGTCCGGAAAGTCAATGCGGGACATTCGGCGTCAGCAGAACCTACGATGAAATCGCTCTCCGAGGTCGAAGTGCTCCGGCCCGCCTTCCGGCCGGCATGGTTGATGTAGCCCGTCGGGTCGGCGGAGGCCAGCCAGGTCCAGGCCGAAAGGACATTCGACAGGAACACGCCTTCCACCTTGAGCGAGCCGCAATCGGACGGAAGCTTGTTCTGCACCGTGGTCAGCCGCACACGGCTTACGAAGCGGCGCAGTTCGATCGACACGCGGGCAGGCGTATCGCTGCTGCTGCTCACGGTCACATTGCCGGGAGCCGCTCCGTACATGATGAAGCCCCGTTCAGGATCGTTGAGCGACAGGGCGATGGCCTGCTGCTCCAGTTCCGTGCGGGTCTTGACGGCCGACAGGTCCGGGCCATTGGCCACGGCCACCAGATTGTAGTAGCCGGCCTTCACGCCGTCGATCGAACGGCTCGACACATTCTCGGGAAAGGTCTCCCGACGGTAGAGCGAACCGTCGAGCTGGAAAATGAAGACCTGTACATCGTGCAGATAGGCATCTTTCCCGGCCGGTTCCGTATTCGACTTGGTGGCCGGAAGGCCGATTCCCGACACCGAGACCAGCATCGATCCGGTTTCCAGGGCCGCGTCGCGATCGGCGACCGGCTGGCATGCTGCCGCAAGGATCCATCCGCAGGCAGCCAAAAGAAGGAGTTGTTTCATAATGCTATTTGTTTGTTTTATGTGTGGATGCTAAAAGTCGCCCAGCAGGGCATCGCCATCGGCCCAGTCCGACACGGAGACGAGCAGCTGAAAACCGGCATAGTCTTCCGGACGGTCTTCGGGGTGTTCCAGCCCGTAATTCGAAATGGTCAGGTCGATGTGGTAATGATGGTTGTTTTCCACCCGCGGAAGGGTCACGGGATAATAGGTGCTTCGCTCGCCCAGGGTGGCCTTCAGGACGAAACGGGTACAGCGGCTCCCCCACTGGTTCTTGTCGTGGCTGTCGGGCGAGGCGTTGGGATAGGCATAGAAACTGTGCGGGCAGACCAGACTGTCGGCGGCACGCAGGGATTGTCCCAGTCCGGCATAGAGCAACTGCGCGGTATCGTCGGTTTCGGGCTGGGCATCCATCCGGTTGTACCAGCGCGCCCCGTCGGCCAGCAGGGAATCGGCCAGCGAAAGCCGGTTTTCGCCGGCCACATTGGTCAGATAGGCCGCTTCCACGGTAAAGGGCAATGCGGCCAGTTCGCCCGAGAAAGCCGTACGGACGACACAGGAGACCTTCGCCACCAGGCGCTGCATCTCGATGGTGATTTTTTCGTCCGATTCGATGATGTGCCGGTCGAGACAACCCACCATCACGAAGTTGCCGGGTGCGTTTTCCGTCAGCGTGGTGGCCGTACCGAGCAACGCCTCGCGCGTCACCGCTGCGGTAGGCAGGCCACCCTTGTTGGCCACTGCAACGAAGTCGTAGGTCTCGTCGGTCAGGAAGAAATCGAAGCGGCCGTCGGTCGAACTGTAGCAATTCACCAGGTAGCCGGTCTGGCTGAAGACATACAACTGGCAGCGGACCACCTGGCTCTCTTCCAGCGGAGAAAGGGCGGCGACCTTGGTATCGGCCGTCCTGCCGGCCAGTTCCAATTGCACGTGACGGCGCGGGATCTCCAGCTCGGAACAGGTGACGCAGGGCTCCCTGTCACAGCCAGCCGAAAACAGCAGGAGTGCGCCCAAAAAGATCAGTATACGGTTCATATTCATGGTATTATCAAGATTCCCGGTTCAGGTCATATTTCCGGATCAGCGCGCTGATTTCGGGATCCAGGTTGCCCCTGTGGACGAACGAGCCGTTCTGGCTGCAAGCGTGGAGATAGCACTCCACGGCGCTTCGTTCATCGCCCTGCCGGGCGTAGACCAGGGCCAGCATATAGTTCACTTCCGGGGTACGGTCGAGTTTCTCCAGGATGTCACGCGCACTCGCATTGTAGTCGAGGCAGCAGCAGGCGATGGCCGTATTGAAGTCGGCATAGGGACGCAGGAGCGAGAGCGCCCGCTGGTAATCGCGGTCGCGGATGGCCTGCACGCCCGCCATATAGGCCGTATCGAGCACGGTTGTATGCAAGGTGTCCTGTTCCATGTCCTTGCGATGGAGGCGGAAGTCGAACAACACCGTACGCAGACGGGGATACAGTTCCTTCTTGAGGTAGGGATAATAATCGTCAGCCTGCATCTGCCGCTCACGCACGTCGGGGTCTTTTTCCTGGCGGCGCAGGCCATACAGTTGCTTCTGCGTGTCGGAGAGTACCGGATCGGCATCGACCAGCCGGTCGAGCATCTCCCAGTTTTCGGGGACGGCATGGCTGCTGAAGCGGATGCCCGGGCGGGTCGGAGCGGCCGCCCTTGTCCCGTCGATGTTGATGAAAATGCCGGCGGAACGATCGGCCGAATCCGCAAAATGTTTCATGAAGCGGTTGAAATAGTGTCCCACGCTCTGGCTGCGGCGCTGG
The DNA here is from genome assembly GCA_902784965.1 of uncultured Bacteroidia bacterium. Taxonomy (GTDB): domain Bacteria; phylum Bacteroidota; class Bacteroidia; order Bacteroidales; family UBA932; genus Cacconaster. The sequence goes on from CACZWU010000008.1 coordinate 60,122, forward strand.
GACAGTGCGCCATTGGCCTGCCAGGTGCCCTCCGGCGAAGCATGCGCCGTCACCACGATACTGTCGAGGTCGAACTCCCGGTTCTCCAGCAGGGAGGCCAGCGTCGCGCGTATCTGCAGGATTTCCTGCAGGTTATCGCCCAATTCCTCCCGGACGGTATCGTCCCCGACCTCGAAAAGCAACCGGGCTTCGGTCTGCACGTCGACCCGGCGGGAGACAATCTGGTCGAGGTAACGTTCGCGTCCGTCGACGAACGCGCTGAGCGAACTGATGTAGAAGGTCAGCGGTTCGCTTTCCGGTACCCGGTACACGACCTTTTCCTGCTCGCAGACCTCCCCTGCCAGGAAAATATCGACCTTGCGCAGTTTCGGCCGCGTCTGGAGCGTCTGTACATAGTTGTAGACGAACTCCCCCGCTTCGTTGACGATCAGGGTGTCGAGGCGCAACCCCTCGGTGCGCAGCGGCACTTTCACATAGCGGCGGAACATCTTGTCCTTGTCGCGGATGCGACGCTCATTGCGGCGCACCAGCAGGCCAAAGGTATAGTACGCCACGGCCTCCTGTTCGGTGACCCCGTAGATCGAGGCGAAGCGCTCGTCGGAGACCACCGTGCTGTCCCTCCGCAAGGCATAGAGTCTGGGCAGGTTGCGCTGCACCCAGATCTCCAGCTGGTGCATGTCGATGAAGCGGGTGGAATCGGTGACGATGCTGCGCAGGAATCGTTCATATTGCTGGTAACCACGCAGTTGCGCCTTCCGATAATCTTTTCCGGTGATGAGGATGTCGTCGAGGTCCATCATCTCGCCGAGCACTTCCATGCGGGGATGGAAACGCACCTGCCAGCGGCTGTCCTGCATCGCTTCCGGCACGATGACCTGGAACTCCAGGTCCACCCGGCCATGGCGTTCCGCTACGTTGCGGAAGCGCGCCGTCACGCGGGCGGCCTGGAGGGTTTCGTTGGCCACCATTTCGCCGCTGGCTTCGTCGCGCACGGCGTTCATGATGATGACTTCCCTGCCCATGAAGTCGTGGACCACCAGGCTGTCGGCCTCAAAGCGGGGCATTTCGAGTTCCTGGAAGGAGGTTCGCTGGCTCTCGGGCAGCACCAGGGCCGCCGAGAGTTGTTGTTCCTGCAGGCGTTCCGCCTTGCGGACCGTGCTGCAGGCCGCTGTCAGCAGACAGCCCGACAGCAGGCAGAGAGAAAGCAGTTTCTTCGTTTCAGAATACATAGGTCAGGGAGATTTGGATATCGTTGGAAGGAAGCAGGAACCAGCGGGTCGCATCGCGGACAGGGGTCCCGTCTTCGCGGCTGACCACCCGCCCGCAGCGCGGACAGCGGTACTGGGTGTACCAGGCCTTGCCGAACCAGCCGCCCAGGGCGAAGTCGAGGTTCCAGCGGGACGACAGCATGCGGCTGTATCCCACTCCCAGGGCCAGGCCCGCCGCCACGCCCTCTTCCGTGAGCTGGCGTTTGAAGAAGCCACCCCGGTTGTATTCCTCCAGCTGCGCCTTGGCCCCTATCCACCAGGATGAATACACGTTCCAGGGCCAGTAGCGCATCCCGAGCGAAACCGTGCGGGCGCGGTTCTGGAAGGCAGTCCCCTTTTCCGCAGAACCGAAGTTCCAGATGTTATAGCGTCCGGCGGCATGGATCGAAAGATGCCGGCTGAAAGAGAGGCCGGCCTGCAGGTTGACTGTTCCGAGATTCGCCCAGTCGAGCAGATTGGTCGACAGGGAGAATCGCTGGGCATGAAGATGCGATGGAATCGAGGAGGACAGGAGCAGGCAAAGCGCCAGGACAATGCGATGTTTCATAGGGCCGTGTGTTTTTTCGGTGGCAAAACTAGAGCGGCCCGTCACGAAAAAAAAACTCGGAGAAGCTATCTGGTCAAAGTTTTCAGCATCTCAAAAAAGCATGCGAAAATGCAGATTTGTCGGGCCCCGGAGGGCCTTCCAACAGCCGTTTTTCAAATAACTGACAATTTGTCGGGCCGGGGCGGGTGGTATCTTTTTTGATTTCAGGAGTGCCGAAAACGAAAAATCTTAAAAAACGATAATTATGACGAAAGGAAAAATCGGTGTGACCACGGAAAATATCTTTCCGGTCATCAAAAAGTTCTTGTATTCCGACCACGACATCTTCCTGCGGGAGCTCGTGGCCAATGCGGTCGACGCGACCCAGAAGCTGAAAGCCCTCTCCGGGACCGGCGATTTCAAGGGTGAGCTGGGCTACTTGACCATCCGCATCGACGTGGACGATAAGGCCAAGACCATTACCATTACCGACCGCGGCATCGGCATGACCGAAGAAGAGGTCGACAAATACATCAACCAGATCGCCTTCTCATCGGCCGGCGAGTTCCTCGAGAAGTACAAAGACAAGGCAGGCAGCATCATCGGCCATTTCGGCCTGGGCTTCTACTCCGCCTTCATGGTGTCGCAGAAAGTCCGCATCGAGACCCTCTCCTGGCAGGAAGGCGCCCAAGCCGTCAAATGGGAGTGCAAGGGAGAGCCCGACTTCACCATGACGGCCAGCAAGAAGACCGACCGCGGTACGACCGTCACCCTGTTCCTCGACGCCGACAGTGAAGAATTCGCCAGCGAGGCGAAGGTGGGCGCTCTGCTGAACAAGTACTGCAAGTTCATGCCCGTGCCCATCTGCCTGGGCAAGCAGAAAGAGTGGAAGGACGGCAAATACGTCGATACCGACAAGGACAACATCATCAACGACACCGAGCCCCTGTGGACCCGCAAGCCCAGCGAACTCAAGGACGAAGACTACCTGACCTTCTACAACAAGCTTTATCCGATGCAGGAAGATCCCCTCTTCCACATCCACCTCAACGTCGACTACCCGTTCAACCTGACCGGCATCCTGTACTTCCCGAAAATCAAGGACCGTCTAGAAGTCACGCGCAACAAAATCCAGCTCTACTGCAACCAGATGTTTGTCACCGACTCCGTCGAGAACATCGTGCCGGAGTTCCTGACCCTGCTCCACGGTGTCATCGACTCGCCCGACATCCCGCTCAACGTGTCGCGCAGCTACCTGCAGGAAGACGCCAATGTCAAGAAGATCTCCACCTATATTACCAAGAAGGTGGCCGACCGGCTCGAGGAGATCTCCAAGAACAAGAAAGAGGAATTCGAGCAGAAATGGGACAACCTGAAGCTCTTCATCGAATATGGCATGCTCACCGACGAGAAATTCTGCGAGCGCGCGCTGAAGTTCGCCCTGCTCAAGAACACGGAGGGCGCTTACTTCAACTATGAAGCCTACGGCGAGAAGATCAAGGAAGCCCAGACCAACAAGGACAAGAAGACGGTGTATCTCTACTGCACCGACCCGGTGGCCCAGTATCCGCAGGTGGAGGCCGCCAAAGCAAAGGGATACGACGTGCTGGTGTTCGACTGCCCGCTCGACGCGCATTTCGTGAACCTGTTGGAAACCAAGCTGAAAGATGCGACTTTCAAGCGTGTCGACGCCGATGCCATCGACCGGCTCGTCGAGAAGGAGGAACATGCGAAATTCGAGATCTCGGAGGACGACGCCAAATACGTGATCAGCGTATTCGAGGAATTGCTGCCCAAGGAGAACAAATACGATGTGAAGGTGGAGAACCTGGGTGCGGAAGCGGCTCCGATCCTGATTACGCAGAGCGAATTCATGCGCCGGTACCGCGACATGGCGGCTCTGGGCGGCGGCATGAACTTCTACGGCGAGCTGCCAGACAGCTACAACATTACGGTCAACGCGGAAAACCCCGTCATCCAAAAGGTGATGGGTGAAGCCGGCGTCAAGGCCCTGACGGCCGACAACACGCTGCTGAAACAGGCCACCGACCTGGCTCTGCTGTCGAACGGCATGCTGAAAGGAAAGGCCCTCGCCGACTTCATCAAGCGCAGCGAAGACCTTCTGAGCTGAACTTAGCTCCGCTGCTCTGGTGTTTGTCCCGCTCGCAGAAAAAATGCTCGCGGCTCCAAACACCACCCGCTGCTTCGCTATTATTCGCGATCGCCCTCTTCGAGCGCGCCGATTTCATCGACATCGAGGAGGGCTTTTTCTATGTGCTTGCCTTTCCGGGCCCCCATCTTGGCCAGCTTGATGGCCGTGGTGGTGATGCTCTGGCCGTTCGGAGAGAGTTTCTTGCCGGCTTCGCCCCAAGCCTTCATGGCCTTCTCCAGCGCATTGCCCATATCCTCGTAGGAAGCCAGGAACTTGTCCACACGGTCCATCATCTCGCCGGCCAGGGCAAAGACCTTCTCGTGGTTCTCGGCCTGCTGCACCTGGGTCCAGGTAAGCTGGACGATGCGGATGGCGCCGTAGAGCGACTGCTCGTCGGCGATATAGACATTCTGTTCGGCTGCCCAGCGCCAGAGCTCGGGCTCCTGATTGAGCGCCGTCCACAGGGCACCCATGTTGGGAACGAACATGATGACGTAGCCTGCCGACATTTTCGGGGGCTGGATATACGAGGAATAATCTTTCCTGGAGAGCTCCTTCACATGCTTGCGGATGCTGTCGATGTGGGCCCTCAGATAGCGGGCACGGTCCTCTTCGTTCTCCGCGTTCACATAATTCACATAGTCGGCCAGAGAGGTCTTGGCATCGACGATCACCTCGCGCCGGCGATCGAGGTGGATGATGACGTCAGGACGCAGGAGGGATCCGTCCTCGTTGCGGACGGTATGGCCATCCGCATCGGTGATGGTGGGCTGTACGTCGAAATGGACTCCCTTGGTCAATCCCTGCGACGAGAGGATCTCTTCGAGGATGGTCTCTCCCCAGGTCCCCTGCAACTTGTTGCCGTATTTGAAAGCGGCGGCCAACTGGTCGGTGCTGCGGGCCACACGGCCGGTATATTTCATCAACGATTCGACATCGCTCTTGATGGCACTCTGGGCCGTCTTGTGGACGTCGCTGTTGGCGAGCATTTCTTTCCGGAGCTCATCCATCTTTTCCTTCACGGGCGTGAGGAGCGTGCCGATGGCCTCGCTGCTGGCATTCTTGAACTCCTGCTGGCGGGCTTTCAGCAACTCGTCGGTCGCAAGCCGGACCTGGTCTTTCATCTGTCCCAGGGCCTCGTCGAAATGCTGCTTCATCGTCCGCATGGCTTCTTCGTGGGCCTTGTCCCGGGCTTCAATGACCGCATCCTTGGCCTTTTCGGCGTCCAGCACGTCTTTTCGGGCGTTTTCCAGATCCGACTCCAACCGCGCCTGCGCTGCCAGCATCGACGAGCGGGTCAGGGCGCGGGTAATGAGGACCGCCAGGAGGATGGCAACTCCGGCAGCAATCAGGATGATGAGCGTAGTCGTAGACATGGGCAAAGCGTTTAACCGTTGAATTTCACGCAGATCATTGTCAGATCGTCGCTGGCCTCAACCCCATTCACATGGCGGGCGACCGCATCTCCCATCTGCTCGATCAGCGAGCGGGAATCCGTGAATGCCTTGCGTCCGAGTTCTTCCAGCATCGCCTCGATTATCTGACAACAAAGGAATAGCGGCCGGAGGGCAGGCGGTAGCTTCCGGGGGTATCCAGCACTTCGGCATAGTCGGCTCCGTGCGTCACTTCCACGGTTTTGCCATCGGCCACGGGCAACTGCAGCAGTGCCGTGGTGTTGGCCGGCACCGTGAAGCGGAATTCCACGCCCTCACCGCCGTCGATCCGGCGCCACTGGCTTTCGATACGCCCGTACACCGAGTCATAATGCCCGCGCACGAAACCGAAACTGCCGCCGACGCGGGGCGTCAGCAGGAACGAGTGGTAGCCCGGATCGGTCTCGACGGGCTGGATGCCCAGCATATACGAGAACATCCATTCCTCGATGGCTCCGAAAGAATAGTGGTTGAACGAATTCATGTCCACCGGGCCGAAACCCCGCTTGATGGTGTAGGAGTTCCAGCGTTCCCACATCGTAGTGGCGCCTTGCAGCACGGGATAGAGCCACGAAGGATAGTTCCGCTGCTCGAACAGCCGGTAGGCCACCTCGTCGAAACCATTCTTCGAGAGCACCAGGTTGATGTAGGGTGTGCCGATGAAACCCGTGGTCAGGGTGTAGCCGTGTTCCGACACATTGTCTACCAGGTGCTGAAGGGCCTGCGGCTTATGACCCGCATCGAAAAGATCGGCCTGCAGCGGCACGACATAGGAGGTCTGGGTATTGGCCTTGAAAGAGGCGTCGGCTCCGCCGGCGATCCACTCGTAATACGGAGGTACGTGCTTCGACTCCTTCGTGGTGCCGTCAGGACCTACGAATTCCCGGTTGAAAGCGAGTTTGATGCGTTCATAGAGCGCCTCATAGCGCTCCGCGTCGGCATATTTTCCGATAGCCCGGGCCATCCTGGCCATCAGCATCGCATCGTAGGCATAGTAAGCCGTATTGGTCAGTGGCGTATTGGTATGCTCAAGCGCTACCCAGTCGCCATAGCCGCTGCCGGGTTGGATGTCGCCCACCGCCCGGTGCTGCAGGAAGTCCATATAGGCCACCATCGAGTCGTAATGCCGGACAATGAACTGCGTGTCGCCATATTGCAGATAGAGCTGCCAGGGGATGATGACGCCGGCTTCCATCCAGCCCATCGCTCCCCCGCCCTTGCCGGCTCCGTGCGGCGGAATGCCGACACTCGGGATGAAATCGGGATAGCTGCCGTCGGCTCCCTGGAAATCGCGCACGGAACAGAACCAGCGGGTAAAGAAGGGATCGACGTTCATGTTGTAGGAAGCAGCGCGCGCAAAGACCTGCGCATCGCCCGTCCAGCCCAGGCGCTCGTCGCGCTGCGGGCAGTCGGTCGGAATCGAGAGGAAATTGCCCCGCTGGCCCCAGACGATGTTCTCGTACAGGCGGTTGACGTCGGCATCGGAGGTTTCGAAACCGCTCAACTGCTCACCCACCGATTCCAGGACAAGCCCTTCCACGCTGGCCAGCGGCAGGGCCTTGTCGAGGCCGTGGATCTCAATATAACGGAAGCCGTGGAAGGTAAAATGCGGTTGGAACACCTCGTCCCGATGGCCATGGCAGATATAGTGGTCGGTGGCCAGGGCGCCACGATAATTCTCATTGTATACCAGCCCTTTACGTGCTTCATACACCGCTGCCGTCAGCGGCGGGAGCGGATCTTCGGGCACCTGTTCGGGGTAAATCATCTCGCCATAGCGGAACGTGATCTCTTGACCCCGTTCACCCGTCAGATGAATGCGCGGAACGCCGACCATGTTCTGGCCCATGTCATAGACGAACACGCCCGGACGTGGTTCCGACACGGAAACAGCCTGCAGAGTGATGTGGTTGCGGACCGGAGTGCCGATGAAATACTGGATCTCCACGCTGTCGGCGGGGGGATCGACCAACGTGGCGGTATCCCAGGAACTGTCGTCAAAATCGGGGCCGCTCCACCCTTCACATTCCCTCCGGGCATCGTAGTCTTCGCCGTTCTGAAAACTGTCGCTGGTTATGGGACCGCCATTGTATGCTTTCCAACTATCGTCCGACACGATAAGCTCCTGGGAGCCGTCGCCATAAGTCAGAACAATCTTGGCCAGCAGCGAAAGTTCCGTACCGAACTGATCCTGCCAGGAAGTCGCAAAGCCCGTGAAGTCCGTGTACCATCCGGCACCCAGCATTACGCCGACCGCATTGTTTCCCTGGTTGAGCAGAGGAGTGATATCGTAGCTGTTGTACAGAATCCGGGTACGATAGTCGGTCGATCCCGGATTGAACCAGTCGCCGCCCAGACGCTTCCCGTTGATCTCATATTCATAGATGCCCCGTGCCGTGGTATAGAGGCGGGCAGAAACAAGCTTTTTCCTGGCCCGGAAAACCTTGCGCAGCATCGGAGCGCCGCTTTCATCGGCCGGCGACAGCAGGATCTGCTGTCCGGGTGCCAGGTTATGGCTCTCCTCGCTATGGTACAGGGTCGTGCCCCAGGCACGCTCCGACACGGTCAGGTTGGAAAAGACGGCCGCGTTGTTCCCTTCCTGGCTGAAACCCACCTGGTTGAAACGGCAGTAGGGCTGCCATTCATCGCCTTCATACAAGCGTACAACCACGGGTTCCTTTACCAGCAGCTGGCTGTCCACCGCGGGCCAGATCTTGTAACCCTTGGCATAGTCCAGGGCCACCACCCGCAGCTGCACATGGTACAGCTGGTGGGTGACATCGCGGGGATAACCTTTGAGCCGGGCCTGGAAATCCAGTGTGTCGACGGTATCGGCGCGGTGCCGGATGGCCAGCATGGGTTCGGAACCCTCTTTGCGCAGCAGGTCCACCTGCACGAAATACGTGCTGTCCTGCCAGCCCATCAGGAAACCTGCCTGGAGACTGCCGGGACGAAAATCCACGTCATAATCGATATCATAGCTGGCGCGGTATTTCGAAAAATGGGGCTGTCCGCTGGAAATCCATCGGGCGCCTGACCAGCCACTGTCCATCAGACCGGTCTCAAACCAGGAACGGGCCGATTGCTCCTCCCTTTCGTCATTCCATACCTTCACCATCCATTCGTAGCGGGTGCAGGGTTTCAGGGGTTCTCCGCCATACACCACGCCGACCGACACGCCGGACAAGCATTCCCCGGAATCATAGACCACCCGGCCG
>CACZWU010000009.1 GCA_902784965.1 uncultured Bacteroidia bacterium
TGCGGACGCCTATTTACAGCTGAAGTACAAATGGAACGACATGTTCATCGTCAATGCCGGTGTCAGATACGACTACAAACGCCGGTATAACTATCTGGAAGACAAGCACGAGAAAATCAACGTGCTGTCACCGCGTGTCGCATTCATCATGAACCTCCCTGCGTTGACCGCCAAGCTGTCGTATTCCCGGGCGTTCGTGGATGCCCCCTACTTCTATCGGAACGGCCGGTTTGACACCTCCTGGGGAGGCGGACTCGAACCCGAGTACCTGCATTCCCTCCAGGCTTCCTTCTCTTCTAATAAGATCGCCCCGAACCTGGGGGCGGAAGTGAACGTCTTCTACAACATGTTCACGAATCTGGTTTTTTACGATGCCGGGGCGCTGATCTATCTCAATGGCGGTTCCTTGAAGAACTTCGGCACGGAACTCTCCCTCCGTTATACGGGAAAGAAATTTCAGGCGGAAGGCAACCTCACCTGGCAGAGAGTTCTCGAGGCCGAATTCTATCAGTATGCGATGGGCCACAATATGGCGAATATTCCGGCGTTCATGTCGAATGTGGTTCTCCAGTATGAAGTGCTGAAGGGGCTGAAGCTGCACACCCATCTTACCGGCTTCGGCCGTCAGCATTCTCAGACCACGAATTGGTTTACCGAGGAAATCACCGAACATGAGCTTCCCGGCCGCGTCATCGTGGACCTCGGCATCAACTATGGCTACAAGAAGTTCGGCGTAGGCCTCAACTGCCACAATCTTTTCAATACAAAGTTTGAACAAGGCGGTGTCTCGACCGGCTTCATCCGTCAACAGGGACTTTGGCTGATGGCGGAAGTTTCGTACCAATTTTAAGATCTATGAAGTACCAATATTATAATCATCTGGATGTCTGGCGTCATATCCAGGAAAGTGTTGAGCAAGTACCCGACAAGGCTGCCGTCTATGTGGGTGAGAAGTGTCTTTCATACCGGGATCTGTTCCTGCTTACGGACCAGTTTGCTTCGTGCATACACGATTTCCTCTCCCGGAGAAACTGGGAAAAGGGCCGTCCCGTCCGCATCGGCGTCTTTGTCCGCCGCAACGAATGGCTGGAGGCTTCGCTCCTCAGCATCATCAAACTTGGCTGCACCTATGTGCCCATCGATACGGAAACCCCGGTCGAACGGGTTGCCTTCATTGCAGAAGACGCATCGCTGGCTTTCTTCCTGACCGAGGAAGCGGTCAAGGATCAATTGCCCCAGGGCATTCCGACACTGACCGTCGAAGAGATCCTGCAGAAAGAGCCCCGTGAAGTCACTGAGGACTATGCAACGGACGGCAACGAGGCCTATATCATCTTTACTTCGGGTACGACAGGGAAGCCCAAAGGCGTACCGATCAATTATACCAATCTCTATCATTTCCTGCTCACCTGCATGCGGGAAGACAATTTCCATATTCATCCCGATTCCGTCGTCCTCCATTATGCGAGCGTCAACTTCGATATGTCCGTCAACGAGCTGTACTGTCCCTTTTTCAGTGGTTCGACGCTCGTCGTCGTCAATGAAGAGGAAAGGAAGGATGTAAAGCAGGTATACAGGATCGTCAACAGGCGGAAAGTGACCTTCATGACACTGACTCCCACGATGCTCTCCCTCTTTACGGAGTTCAATTTTACCGCCTTGGAGACCCTCTGCGTGGGCGGTGAAGCCATGTCCCGCTCGCTGGCGGAACGCATCGGAGAGCGCCCCTACCGGCTCATCAATGCCTATGGCCCCACCGAATGCACGCCGTGGTCCAGCATTCGCGTCGTCACCAGCCCGGATATCTGCCGCAATATCGGATGGGCTACCCATTATGCCACCCTCGAGGTAGTGAATGACCAGATGCAACGGGCACGCCCTGGGGAAGAGGGAGAAGTTCTCATCGGCGGCCCGCAAGTTTTCAGCGGCTATCTGAACAGGCCCGAACTCACAAAGGAGAAACTGATTGACAATCCCTTTGCCGATACGCGGGATAAAGCGCCCAAACTCTATCGTACCGGAGACATCGTCCGGCCTTTGGAGGATGGAAGCTGCGAATTCGTGGGAAGAATGGATTCTCAAGTAAAGTTGTTCGGACACCGCATCGAACTGGGAGAGATCACTATCCGGATTGAGAAATGCAAAGAGGTCCGCGGAGCCTATATCCGGATTGAAGAGAACGGCTTCAATAAACACATCGTGGCCTACATCCAGCCGACGGATCCGGAGGTATGCCATTCCAACGAGGCTATCATCGATACCATTGGCAAGATCAAGAAGCAGATCCGCATCGAACTCCCCGACTACATGATTCCTAACATGTGGAATTTCCTTCCGGAATTTCCTCGCACTATCAACGGAAAGATTGACGGAAGGAAACTTGTGAACAGGCCTTTCTACTACATCGAAAATGACGATGAAGAGAGTTTGACCAACGACGAACGGGTCCTGAGGCAAGAGATGTGCAGGGTGATGGGTTTTGATAATATCTCCGTCCATGAAGACCTGTTCGAAGTCTACGGGCTCACTTCCATCCAGACCATGCAGGTCTCCGTGGACCTGAACCGTATGGGTATGCAGGTGTCGGTCCTTGAGATGTACCGGCATCGCACCATCCACGAAATCATCAAGCACCGGGATGCCCGTTTGAATTATTGGTATAACGACGGCGATGACACGAAGAAACCTGTCATCATCGTCATCGCCGGTTATACATCCTTCGGCAATATGTACACACAGCTGGCTGACCGGCTTACCGACAAGTTCTCCATTTATGTGGTGGATTATTATCACGCCATCCTGGATAACAGGAGGGTGAAGGACCTGGAGGAACTGATGGCCATCTACCGGGAGATGGTCGCTCCGGTTGTCGCCAAACACAGGGTCTGCTGTATCACGGGCATCTGCCTGGGTGGAGAGCAGGCGCTGCTGCTGGCCCATCAGCTCTATGCCGACAAGGCGGAAAAGCCGCATGTCATCGTCATGGATGGAGAGATAGACCGGGATACCCGACGCGAGACCAATGGCAACCTGCATTTCGATTTCCTCACGAAGGAAGAGAACGACCTGCGCATCGACAACGATTTCACGTTGATGGGAACATACCCCGATTTCCAATACGAAGGAGAACTGACCGTCTTCCTCTGCAGGGATTATGTGGCTTACGATGCCTGGTTCGACCCGGATTGGACCGAAGTGAAGGCAACAGGCTTGCGCCACGCCTTCGACACCGCACGCGAAAGATGGGAAAAGCACTATCCGGATTGCCACATCAGTATCCTGCCCTCCGACCATCCCAATTTCTGGAATTCAGAACCTTCCCTGACCATTCTGTCTGACTACTTCTTGGAGAATGTCTAAGTGAACGCGAAGCTAAAAACGGTTCTGAAGTATGTGCTGTCGCTATTGCTGGCGGGCGTGCTGCTTTGGCTGGCCCTCCGAAGAGTCGACTGGACTGCTTTCATGGAAGGACTGAAACAGACCCGCTGGGGATATATCTTCCCTTTTGTCGGTGCTTCTCTCGGGGCATTGGTCTTCCGGGCGTTTCGCTGGAAGTTGCTGCTCAACGCTGCGGGGTTCCGCAGCAAGTGGCTGGAAGTATGGGATGCCAACAACATCGGCAACCTGGGCAACCTGGCCGTTCCCGGAGCGGGCGAGCTGATTCGCTGCGGCTATGTGAACGGCAAGTCCGGGTATGCGAACGTATTGGGCACCGTCCTGGTGGAGCGGGTATGGGACATTTTGTTCATCGTCTTGATGATCGTCTTTTCTCTGGTACTCGACCAGGCGGATTTCGGTCCTTTCTTCTCCGAGAACATCTGGGAACCGCTGGCCGGAAACCTGAATTTTTCGCTCTGGTGGCTGATTGCCGCACTGGGAATCGTCCTCATCGTTTTATTGGTGCTGGTGTTCCGCTATCGCGGCAACAGCCGCTTCTGCGCCAGGATCGCCGATGCCCTGTCCAATATCGGGAAGGGTTTCACCAGTTTCCTGCGGATGAAGCGGAAGGCGTTGTTCCTTTTCTATACCGTGGCCATCTGGTTCATGTATCTGCTGATGACCCTGAGCATCCAGAAGGCGATGCCGGAACTCTCCGACCTGGGCCTGGTGGACGCGTTGTTCTTCTGTGTGCTGGGTAATATCGCCTCCATCATCCCGGTCCCCGGCAGCATGGGTGCCTATCACTACCTGATGGCGCTGGCCGTTTCTGCGATCTTTGCGAAATCCTGGGAGACGGGCATCCTGTTCGCCACGCTGCAGCACGAGCTGCACGCGGTGCTGGTCCTGATCCTCGGGGCCATCTCCTATACGCGCCATTCCCTGAAAAAGCGTCAGCAAACGGCGTAAAAAAGGGCTGTCACGCAGCCCTTCTCTGTCATTCCAGTTTGTAGTCGCTGAGATTGGTCAGCGACGGATGATTTTTGTAGGTCGTCGCTTTCCCGCGGATGTAGAGGGTGCGATGGAGCACCTTTGATTTGTTGGCCCCGCTGACATCCAACACCTCCTTGTGCGCTTTCTTGGTCATCTGCAGGACGAGGCACGCATCGGGATCGTCGCAGTCTTTGTCGTCGGCCAGGACGACGCATTTCTCCATCACCTCGCCTTCGCATCCGAAATCGATGCTGCCGTCGGATGCCAAGCCGCCGACAATGACGCCCTTGACCCAGAGGGTGTCGCCGGAAAAGCCGCCCGCAATGAACTCTTCCACGCGCAGGACCTTGTCCATCGGGATGACGGGCGTCTCCGCCTGGTCTTTCCCTTCATTGTACGTCGCCCATACTTCATCCATCCAGGTGCAGGACGTGGTCAGAACGGCCGTGGCCGCATACATCATGGCGGAGATTATCACCGCCATCACAATTCTTTTCATATAACCTCCTTTGTTAATGTATGTCAAGGACGGGGACCATCCCCGTCATCGCAAAGGAAGGCGTTTTTTTCGAGACTTCAGCCGCAAAAAAGCAATTTATGCGAGAAAAGTGTTAAATTTGAAATTCGATAGAAATTAATGCGATGAAAGCCGTAATCCTTGCCGGCGGATTTGGTACGCGGTTCAGCGAAGCGACCGTCCGGATTCCCAAGCCGATGATCGAAATCGGGGACAAACCGATACTCTGGCACATCATGAAGTTGTACAGCCATCATGGCATCAATGACTTCATTATCTGCTGCGGGTACAAGCAGTATGTCATCAAAGAGTATTTCGTCAACTATTTCCACCACAATTGTGACCTGACGGTCAATCTGGCCACCAACGAAGTGGAAATGCTCGACAACCATTCCGAGAACTGGCGGGTAACGATGGTCGATACCGGACTCAATACCATGACTGGCGGCCGTGTCAAGCGGATTCAGAAGTACATTGGAGACGAGCCGTTTCTCCTGACGTATGGAGATGGGGTTTCAGATCTGGACGTCACGGCAACGATCCATGCGCACCAGGCTTCGGGCAAGATTCTTTCGATGACGGCCTATCAGCCCGGTGGAAGACTGGGTGTGCTGGATGTCAACGAACACGGAATCCTTACTTCTTTTGTGGAAAAGCCCAAGGAAAGCGGTACTTGGATCAATGCCGGCTTCTTCGTTTGTGAGCCGCAGATTTTCGACTACCTGACCGGCGACGAAGAAATGTTTGAGAAGGAACCCATGCAGCGGCTGGTCGCCCGGCAGGAAATCCACGTGTATAAGCACACGGGTTTCTGGAAGCCGATGGATACCCTGCGAGACAATCAGGAACTCAACAAATTGTGGAATGAGGGCAATGCCCCCTGGAAAGTCTGGTGATGATGGAAAGGAAGGAACAGCTCAAGCAGGAGATCCTCGAACTGACGCGGGAATACTACCGGGAAGTCCATGGCCAGCCGAAGGAATTCATCCCCGGCAAGACCCGGGTGAATTATGGCGGTCGCTTCTTTGACGATGCCGAGATGGTCAATCTGGTAGACGCCTCCCTGGATTTCTGGCTGACGGCCGGACCTTGGGCACACAAGTTTGAAACCCGCCTCGCCCAGTGGCTGGGCGTGAAATACTGCTCGCTGTGCAACAGCGGCTCCAGCGCGAATCTGCTGGCTTTCAGTGCGCTGACGGCCCATGAACTGGGAGAGAGACGCATCAGGCGCGGGGATGAGGTGATTACCGTGGCAGCCAGTTTTCCGACCACCGTGGCCTGCATCGTACAGTTCGGCGCCGTGCCGGTGTTTGTGGATATGAGCGAAGCGGAGGGCAACATGGATGTCACGCAGTTGGAAGCCGCCTTCAGCCCCCGGACCAAAGCTGTGATGGTGGCGCACTCCCTGGGCAATCCGTTCAACCTGGAAGCTGTCGTCGCGTTCTGTAAGAAACACAAGCTCTGGTTGGTCGAGGATAACTGTGATGCGCTGGGTTCAGAGTATTTCATTGACGGTGAATGGAAAAAGACCGGTACCATCGGTGATATCGGAACTTCGTCGTTCTATCCTCCCCATCACATGACCATGGGAGAGGGTGGTGCCGTCTATACCAACAACCGTGAACTGGACAAATACGTAAAGAGTTTCCGTGACTGGGGACGTGACTGCTGGTGCATGGGTGGAGTCGACAACACTTGCGGATGCCGTTTTACAGGGCAGTTCGGAAAGCTCCCTCAGGGCTATGACCACAAATATGTGTACAGTCATCTGGGTTACAATCTGAAGGCTACCGATCTGCAGGCTGCCATCGGTTGCGCCCAATTGGAGAAACTCGACTTCATCGTGCACCGCCGCCGTGAAAACTTCCAGACTTTGTATGACGGGCTGAAAGGCACCCCGGGTCTGTTGCTTCCTGAACCTCAGAAAAACAGCCGGCCCAGTTGGTTCGGTTTCTTTATCACGGTGAAAGAAAACGCCGGATATACCCGCAACAAACTGACCCGTCATCTGGAAGAGCATCAGATACAAACCCGCAACCTTTTTGCCGGCAATCTGCTGATGCATCCCGCATTTGAAGAGTATGCGGAAGGGAAGGACTACCGCACCGTTGGGGAATTACCCGTGACCACCCGCATGATGAAGAACAGCTTCTGGCTGGGTGTCTATCCCGGCATGACACCTGAAAAGCTGCAGTATATGATAAATACCATCAAGGCTTTCGTGGCGACAAAAACCAGGTAGCATGATCGATTTATTCCAAAATTTCTATAGCGGCAAGAAAGTCCTTGTAACCGGACATACCGGTTTTAAGGGTTCTTGGCTTAGCATATGGCTCCACGAACTGGGTGCAGAGGTGGTTGGCGTAGGCCTTGAACCATATTCAGAGAAAGATAACTTCGTTCTCTCCGGCATAGGTAAGAAGATTAAAGCTGACATCCGAGCAGACATTCGTGACGGAGAAAAGATGAAGGAAATCTTCAAGCAGTACAAGCCTGAGATTGTCTTCCATCTTGCGGCACAGCCCTTGGTGCGCCTCAGTTATGAGATTCCCGTTGAGACCTACCAGACCAACGTGATGGGAACCATCAACATCATGGAAGCCATCCGTGCTACGGAAAGTGTCAAGGTTGGCGTTATGATTACCACCGACAAATGCTATGATAATAAGGAGCAGATGAGAGGCTACAAGGAGGATGACCCCTTTGGCGGTTACGATCCTTATAGCTCCAGTAAAGGCGCTTGTGAGATAGCTATCCAAAGTTGGCGAAGGAGTTTCTTCAATCCCGAGGATTATGGCAAGAAACATCATGTAAGCCTTGCCAGTGTTCGTGCCGGTAATGTGATTGGTGGGGGCGACTGGGCCAAAGACCGTATCATTCCTGATTGCATCCGGGCGATCGAGGCGGAAAAACCCATTGAAATCCGCAGTCCCAAGGCTGTCCGTCCATGGGAACATGTGCTGGAACCTTTGAGTGGCTATCTGCTGCTTGCACGGAAAATGTGGGAATGTCCAACCGATTATTGTGAGGGTTGGAACTTTGGACCGGAGGCGGAATCCATCGCTACCGTTTGGGAGGTTGCCAGCCAGTTGGTGCAACGTTTGGGCAAAGGGGAGCTGAAAGACGCGTCCGATCCCCATGCCCCGCATGAAGCGAACCTGCTGATGCTGGATATTGCCAAGGCGAAGACCCGCCTGGGGTGGAAACCCCGCATGGATGTTTCACGGACCATCGACCTGGTGGCAGACTGGTATCAACGCTATAGGCAGGAAGATATCTATGGCCTTTGTGCCCGACAGATTGAACAATATGTGGAGGAGGGTTTATGGAAATAAGCAGGACACCGATTCCGGGCCTGCTGCTTCTGCAGGCTGTCCCTTTTCAGGATATCCGGGGAGGATTTCAGAAACCTTTCAACGAAACTTTTTTTCGGGAAAATGGACTGGCGGCCGATTTCAAGGAGTTTTACTATTCGGTCAACAGGAAGGATGTGATCCGGGGCATGCATTTCCAGACTCCGCCTTGTGATCACGAGAAACTCGTTTATGTGAGCAAGGGCCGTATCCTCGACGTGGTGGTGGATATCCGCAAATCGTCGCCCACTTTTGGCAAGTACTTCGAAACGGAACTGAACGACAGGGAGGGATGCTATCTATATATTCCCAAGGGTCTGGCGCATGGATTCTGCGCGTTGGAAGAAGGATCGGTCGTCCATTATGCCCAGACTTCCTGTTATGACCCGGAACACGACGCCGGCATTTCCTTCCGTTCGTTCGGTTACACATGGCCCGTATCCGACCCGATCGTGTCGGAGCGGGACCGCTCTTTCCCCGACTGGCAATCATTCAATTCCCCTTTTTGATATGAATATCATCGTAACAGGAGCTACCGGTTTCATCGGCACCCATTTGGTAAACAGTTTGCGGGAAAAGCACAACTTGTTTATTCTGGGGCAGTTCCCGGGAGATGCTGAAAAGCTGGGACTTCCCGGGACGGTCGCTGATGGTAATATTCACCGTCTGTCCGCCTATCTCCGGGACTATGAAATTTCGGGCATCATCCACCTGGCTTCCCTGTACCTGTCGGTCCACAAGCCGGAGGAGGTGAAAGACCTTGTGGCGTCGAACGTCGGCTTCGGGACGGAGGTGTTGGAGGCGGCTTCGCTGTCGGGCAGCGTGAAATGGTTCCTGAACACGGGTTCCATCTGGCAGAACTATCGTTCGAAAGGGATGGAATACAACCCCGTAAACCTGTATGCCGCCACCAAACAGGCCTTTATCGATATGGCCCGGTATTATGTCGATGCGTTTGGTATCCGCTTTTGCACCTTGAAGCTTTGCGATACCTATGGCCCCTGCGATCCGCGTCCGAAAATCTTCAAGTTATTCAAAGACTATTCGGAAAGTGGTGAAATACTGAAAATGTCGCCGGGCGAACAATTGCTGGACGTTCTGTTCATTACCGACATCGTATCCGGTTTCAGCCGTCTCGTGGACATGCTCTCCTCGGGTAAGCCCGTGGACGAACAATATGTCCTTTCTTCGGGCCAGCAGCGCACACTCCGTTCGCTCGCTGAGGACTTTGCCCGGATTTCCGGCCGTGAACTGCAAATCGAATGGGGCGGACGTCCGTATCGCGACCGTGAGGTGATGGTTCCCTGGAAAGGTCCCGTACTTCCGGGCTGGGAGCCGAAGGTCGACCTGGAAACGGGAATCCGCCTGTTTTTAAACGACACTGCCCGTGGCTGAGATCAACATATCGAAAAAAGACGTCATCTGGGGCTATATTGCCACCTTTTTCCAGGTGGCTTCCGGCCTGATCGTCCTGCCGTTCATCCTGCATTTCCTCACCAAGGAGGAAGTGGGTCTCAACTATATCATGTTGACGGTGGGTGCGATGGTGTCGCTTTTCGATTTCGGGTTTACGCCACAGTTCAGCCGCAACTTCTCCTATATTTTCAGCGGCGCCCGCGACCTGGCCAAAGAAGGACTTCAGGATGATGTCGGGGAAGGAACTGATTATCATCTGCTCCGCATTTTGATTGATGTGGCTAGGCGGGTGTACAGCCGGATCTCCATCATCGTCCTGTTGCTGATGCTGACGGCTGGCGTCGTTTATATCAGCCACGCGACGGATGGCTTTACGCTGGTCCGGAATACGCTGGCCATCTGGATCGTCTATTCCCTGTCCACCTTCTTTAATCTGTATTATACCTATTATTCTTCGCTATTGGTGGGGAAGGGGCTGGTCATGGAATCGAAGAAGGCGATGATAGCTTCCCGGATCGCCTATATCATCCTGGCCGTCGGCTTTATTTATGCCGGACTGGGCCTCCTGGGTGTGGCGCTGGCCAATCTGCTGTCTCCCTTTGTGTTGCGATATATGGCCTACCGTTATTTCTTCACACCCGAGATGAAGTTGAGGTTGGCAGGACATCGTTCCACGAAGGAAGAGATTGCACATTATTTCGGCGTCATCTGGCATAATGCGCGGAAGATCGGGCTGGTGATGGTGGGCAGCTACGGCATCAACCGTTTCGGCCTTTTCCTGGCCGGTCTTTTCCTTACGCTGGAAGAGGTGGGCTCATATGGGTTGATGACTCAGCTGGTGAATGTGACCATTGCTCTTTCGGCCAATTATTTCTATGTTTCCGAACCACAGTTCGCCATGTTCAAAGTGCGGGGAGAAACCGAACGGTTGCTCCGCCGCTTCGCGCTGACGATGAACGTGTTTTATCTGGTTTTTATCGTCGGTACCCTGTTCCTCATTTTCTGCTGTCCGCCCTTGCTGGAACTCATCCGTTCGCAGTCCGTGCTGCCCGCCATATCGGTAATGCTGGTCTATTCGGTCGTTGCCCTGTTGGAGCAGAATCATTCGCTCTTTTCCAGTATCATCGTCGTGGGCAACAAGGTCCCCTACGTCAAGCCGGCGCTGATTTCCGGCTGCGTCATCGCGATAGGAAGCTATCTGGTGCTGCGTTTCACGGATTACGGGCTGATGGGCCTTGTCGTGGTCCAGGGCGTGGTGCAACTGGCCTACAACAACTGGAAATGGCCCTCGGTGGTTTGCCACGATTTCCAGATTTCCTTCCCGCGCTTTTTGCAGATCGGTGCGGAAGAAGCCTTGAAGAAAGTGGGAGATTTCATCCATCATCGCTTGTAGCTTATGGACCATTTCCCCCGGCAAGACTTTTTCGCTGAAAAGGCGTCTGTCCCTTCTCATTTGGAATGGGGAGACAGAGCTCTCTGCCCGGAACCGCGTGTCTCGGTCATCATGCCGGTCTACAAACGTCCGGAAATGTTTGCGCTGGCGCTCGCTTCGGTGTTGGCACAAGACTATGAATCATTCGAGGTGGTGGTGGTCGACAACAACGAGGACCCGGCGCGGCCCAACCGGGCAGTCGTCGAGAAAGCGGCGGATGACCGTGTCTTCTATTACCGGAACGAAGAAAATCTCGGGATGTTCGGCAACTGGAACCGGGGCATCGAACTGTCGCGCGCTCCTTTCGTGACCTTCTGTCACGACGACGACCTGCTGCTGCCAGGCGCGTTGACTCGGTTGATGGATCTGCAGCCCAAGGCTGGGGAGGCTTGCATCCTTTCCGCATTCAACGAGATCGATGCGGAGGGCCGCCAAACGGATACGACCGTTTTGAGCAAGGAAATCTGGCCGTTGCGTCCAAAGGACCACTATCGTTATACGCTGACGGGCCAGTTGCTGGCGAACATTTCCTGTGGAGATGGTTCTCTCTACGGTCGGGAGCAGCTCATCGCCTTGGGCGGATATGACGCGGGCTTCTATCCTTCCAGCGACTACGAATTGAACATCCGTTACGCGCAGCGATACGGTGCCGTTGTGAACAACATGCCGACCAGCTGCTACCGGGTGGCTGACAACGAATCGAAACAGGTTTTCAGGCAGTTTCCGGCAGCTAACCGCCGCGTCCATGAGCAGTGGCTGTTGCCGGCAGGCCGTCCGAAATGGCTGGTGCGCCGCCTGATCGAAACCATCTACCGGAACGCGATGGCCAGTGCCGAAAAGATGTGGTCCCAACCCGGCGTGTCGGACCAGGCCGTACGCCTTTCCTGGTCGGACAAGGCCTTGCTTTGGACGACCCGAACTTTGGATCGGGGGCATAAATATACGCTGAGATAGAGGGGATTAGAAGTCACTCCTCAAAATAATTCGCACAATAGAACGGATAGAACAGCGCCTTGAAAAACAGGGCGAGGGGATTCATTTCGGCCGTGGCCAGGATATGTCGGCGGCGCCGGACGCAGAGCCGCTCCAGGCGGAAGAATGAGCCTAGGCCGCGCTTCGACGAAAGTAGGGTAAGCTGCCGGGCGTTGTCCAGATGCTCATTCGACTCGGGGAAGCTGCAGAGAAAATCGTATTTCTTCCGGAATCCTTCGGTGATGGCCTTCTTCTTCCGAAAATACAGACGGATCGATTTTGCGACATATCGGAGCGGGTGGGCCGCGGGCTTCGCTTTCTCCATGTCGGCCGTGATCTGGGCGGCGTGCCTCCGGTAGGAGACCAGGTATTTGTCGCAGAAGTCCAGCTGGTCGCAGGCGGCAGCCGTCACGGCGATGTATTCATCGTAATACCAGCCGTCGATCTGCTCGAATGCGGCGAGGGAGAGGCGTTCCGTAAAAGATTTCTTCATGAGCAACGTGTGCCCGGGAACGATGTTGGCCAGGATCAGGCGTTCGATGGAGTAGTTGGGCGTACGCGGATCGAAGAAGTCCACTTCTCCCGTCTCATCGGAGAAGGCACGGCTGCGGCTGAAGCAGGCGGCTTTTCCCGAAGACTGCAGGACCTCCAGCAGAGAAGCGATCTTGTCGGGAGCCCAGATGTCATCCTGGTCGGAGAGGGCGACATAGTCGCCGGAGGCCTGGGAAATGGCCGAGAGAAAATTCCGGTTGAAGCCCAGGTTCCGCTCGTTCCGGATCAGACGGATGAAGGGATGGTCTTGCTGGTAGCGGCGGACGATGTCGCAGGTGGTGTCGGTCGAACCGTCGTCCTGGATGAGGATCTCGTGCAGGGGATAGGTCTGCTGCAGGATGGAATCCAGCTGCCGGGCGAGGTATCGTTCGCCGTTGTAGGTACACATGACGATGCTGACGCGGAACACGGGGACAATCTTTTCTGCAAATGTAACGAAAATCGTATCTTTGTCCAATAAAAGACTTTGCAATGCGCAGCGTGCTGATCATCGGCCCCAATTATTACAACTTCCTGCCGGCAGTGGCGGAAGCTTTCCGGACGTTGGGATGGAAGACTGCCGTCGAGGGTTATGACATGCCCGTCCACCCGTATTCCGGGCTGATGCGGGTGCGCTACAAGCTGCGCCGCGACCGTCAGCGCATGCAGCAGGAAAGCCGGGCCGCGTACCGGGCTTATATTGAGGAGCGGTTCGATACCGTCCGTCCCGATTTCGTGTTTGTCCTCAACGGCGACATGCTGGAAAGCGCTACGCTCGACCATTTCTGCAGCAAAGCCCAGGTAGCCCTTTGGATGTTCGACAGCCGGACCCGGCTCCCGATGGCCGTCGGGCACGTCGACCACGTCGATACCTTGTTCTGCTTCGAACAGGCCGACGTCCGCTGGTACCAGGCGCAGGGCAAGCAGGCTTTCTTCCTGCCCCAGGCCTGCGATACGGCGAAGTATTATCCCATCGAAGGCTGCCGGAAGGACATCGACATCCTGTTTGTCGGCAACCTGTTTTATTCTCCGCGCCGGAAGCAGCTGATGAATGCGGTCATCGACCGTTTCCCGGACCGCCGGATTGTCGTCTACGGCTGGTATCAGCCCTGGTTCAAGGGCATTGGTGCCTGGCTGCGCCGACCGCACAAGGAGATTTTCAAGAACGTGAACGTGTCGAGCGAGCAGGCCAACGTGCTGTACAACCGGGCCCGGGTGGTGCTCAACATCCACCAGGAGCACCAACAGGACGGCGCGAACCCGCGGGTGTTTGAGATCTGTGGAGCAGGCGCCTGGCAGGTCTGCGACCGGAATCCCTATATTGCGTCGTTGTTCCCCGACGGGGAACTGGGCCTGTATGGCGATGAGCAGGAATTGTTCGCCCGGATAGCGGAGGGTCTTTCCTGCGACAGGTCGGAAGCAGCGCACCGGGCCTGTGAGCTGGTCCGGACAGAACATTCCTTTGAAAAGCGGATGGCGGAAGTGGTCCGGACGGTCTACGGATCGTCCCGTTAACCCAGGTTGTTTTTCAGGAAATCTTTTGCGGCCAGCAGCCAGCCTTTCTTGAAGATGAGCAGGCGGAGGGTGGCCCGGTAGGGACGCCACAGGCCTTTGGCGCGGGCGAAGGCTTCCAGGTGGCCGAAACTCGCAAGACGGTTCGACCAGCGCTGCGGGTCGCGCCGCTGGCTGACGGAGCCGGGCTGGATGGCGTAATGATAGCCAACTTCGGCGCTGGCGATGCTTTCGGCACAGAGCAGGCTGCAGAGGAGGAAACAGCTGTCCTCTGCGCTGTGGGTGCCGGGGAAGCGGATATCGTTGTCTGTCAAGAGGCTGTGACGGTACAGATAGGTGGTAAAATACGACTTGACCTGCTGCAGGTACCGGCGTTTGGCCTTGCCCGTGAAGGGTCCGGCTGTCACGCCGGGATTGTGCCGTACCTCAGAAGTTCCGTCGGGCCGGTCGAAAGAGATGTATCCGAAAGCCATGTCGGCATCGACCGCCTGTGCCGCTTCATAGAGTGCCTGGCAGAAGTTCGGGTCGATGGTGTCGTCGGCATCAAGGAAGGCCACGTAGTCGCCGGTGGCGGCTTCGATGCCGCGGTTGCGGGCGGCTCCGGGTCCTTCGTTGACCGGGGTCTCGGTGAAGACGACGGTCTTGGAACCCGTGTAGGAGGCCAGGCGTTTCCGCGCCTTGTCCATGCTGAAGTCAAAACCGTGGTCGTCGACCAGCACGATTTCCAGTTCGTCGAGGGTCTGGGCCAGGACGGAGTCGAGACAGGTCGCGATGGTCGTGGCGGCGCGATAGACGGGGATGATGACGGATACTTTAGGCATGGTTTTGACGGCGTGCGAGACGGCGTTTGAGTTTATAGGGCCAGCGGGATACGCGCTGCGGCACTTTCACGATCCAGCGGATGAATTTGTTCCAGGCGAAGGCCAGGCGGTCGCCGACGCCAAAATGCGGCAGTTCTTTGCCACGCGTGTCGTATGTCTCCCGGATGATGGCATCGATGCGAGTTTTCTGCATGCCCTGTGTGGGCTCGATGCGCCGTACGATCCACGAGGGCGTCGAGTAGAAACGCGAGAACCAGGTATGGAGGCAGAGCGGCCGTCCGTCGGGGTGCAGGGCGATGGTCGTAATTCCGTCGGCGTGCCGGCGGGCGGGAAGATAGAGAGTGGGGAAGGTGGCGGCCATCCAGTGAAAGAACGGGTAGTAGGGTTCGCGGTCGTCGAGGCGGCGCACCAGGGCCTTGCGGTCGAACTTCGTGCGGATCAGCTGCAGGTTGAAGACGTTGAAGAAAGGGTTGGTGACCACCGGGTCGCGTCCCGTGGTGGCCTCATCCCCGTCGGAGCAGCCGATATTGGCGTATCCGCCTTCCAGCAGGAGGTCGACCAGCGAGAGCACGGCCTGCGGGTCGACGATGAACGCGTCTTCGTCGACATTGATGGCGATGTCACATTCTGTGTCGCGCAGCATCGTAAAGAAATACCCGTCGGCGCTCTGGTCGGTAAGCCGCACACAGGGGATCGGCCGTCCTTCCGCGTCTGTCCAGTCGCAGAAGAGTCCTTTCGCCAGGCGGTAGAGCCGGAGGTCGAACGAACGGGTATAGATTTTAATGCGTGGCCGCGGCATCCTTGCGTGTCTTGATATTGCCGTATATGCTCCAACCAATGGCAGCGAGGATCAGCAGGTACATCAGCACCACGCAGATAGTAGCGATGGTGTCGCCCTTCCGGACACTGTCGGGATCGAAGAGGAAGGTGATATGGTGGCTGCCGGCCGGTACGTTGAGGGCGCGGAGGGTATAGTCGACCCGGAAATGCTCCACCGGTGCTCCGTCGATGCTGGCTTTCCAGCCGTACGGGTAGTAGATTTCCGAGAAGACCAGGGTGCCCGGCTGGGAACTCTGGTAATCATAGTCCAGCTGTTTCGGCGTGAATGCGGTCAGATGGACCTCGGCATCCGGCGCGATGCCGGGCGCGGGATCCGTGGCGAAGGATTCGAAGGTCCGGTCGAGGACGGCCGTATTCGAGAGGTCGACGCGGTCGAGTGCGTCGATTTCCGCGCGGGCGCCGTCGACCACCCGGAGTTCCCCGACGAACCAGGCGTTGCCCATGGCACCGGGATTCCGCTGGACGACGGCCTTTCCGTCTTCAGGCACGATCAGGTATTTGGTATTGAGCATGTTGATGGCGGACAGATGGTATTTCGACAGGTGCTCGTCGATGAGGTCCTGGTAGCGGCGCAGCTTGGCGGCGTGGTAGCCGCCGACCGATTTGAGCCGATAGGAAGTACGGGCGTCGTTGAACGTGTTCGTGGTCAGGTTCATCACGCGGAAATGCAGATCGGGATCCTGCAGGATGACGGATTCCCAGGGTTGCTCTGCGAAAGAGCTCTGGGTATTGCGGGGCAGCTGGAAATAGCTGTCGTTGAAATAGCGTTTGTCGACGGGCCACATGTCGGCGAGCACCAGGACGCCGAGGATGGCGATCATCGCGGCCCGCGGCACTTTCTTCTCCAGGAACAGCCACAGCAGCAGGGCGGCCGCGGCGACAAAGGCGAAACTGCGCAAGGAATCCGAGACGAAGAGGGAGGCCCGGTCGGCCACGATGGCGTCCATGACCGAGGCGGGGAGCTGGGCGCTGTAGGCAGCGTCGCTCGGTCCCACGAAGGAATAGAGGCTCTTCCCCAGCAGCGCGAAGACCAGGCACAGGCCCGCTGTCACGCCGGCCGAAATGTAGATACTCTTCCGCATCTTTTCCTTGGGAACGGATCCCTCCATCAGTGCCTTGACAGCCAGGAATCCCAGCAGTGGCATGGCGATTTCCGCCACGATCAGGATCGAAGAAACGGCCCTGAACTTGTTGTACATCGGTACGTACTTGAAGAAGAATTCGGTGAGCCACATGCAGTTGTGGCCCCAGGCCAGCATGACGGAAAACACGGTTGCAGCCAGCAGCGCCCATTTATAGGGCCCTGTCACCACCAGGCAGCCCAGCAGGAAGAGGAAGCACACGATGGCGCCCACGTAGACGTTTCCGGCCGTGAAGGGCTGCTCGCCCCAGTACAGGGGCGTGTTGGCCGCGAAATCGCGCGCCTGAGAAGCGCTCAGGCCGAGTGCCTTGACCGACCGGTAGGTATGGGATTTCGGACCCAGGGGATAGTTGGAGGATCCGCCTTTGAAGCCGGGAATCAGGAAAGTAAAGGTCTCGTCGATGCCGTAGCTCCACTGGGTGGCGTATTCCAGGTCGAGGCCGTTCGAAGCGGCGACTTCCTCCCCATCGGCCACGAGGTCGGAATGGCCGCCGCGGATCGTTTCACGGGAATATTCCTGGTTGGCAAAGATATTGGCACAACCGGTACCCAGTCCGATGCCGAGCGAAACGACAAAGATCAGGGTGGCGATGCCCAATTCTTTCCAGCGTTTGTCGCGGATGTGGATCCAGAGTTCCGCCAGGAAGAACAGGCCGATCATCAGGAACAGGTAGTAGGCCATCTGGGGATGGATGCTGAATCCGACGGCGGTGAAGAGCATCACGAATACAGATCCCAGCGCATACCGTCCCCGGAAGATCAGGTAGAAACCAGCCGCCACCAGGGTAATGTAGGAGATGGCGATGGTTTTCCCGCCGTGCCCCGCCGCGATGATCACGATGAAATAGGAGGAGAGGGCGACGGCGATGGCGCCGACGATCGACAGCCAGCTGCCGACGCCGAAGCTGCGCATCAGGATGAAGAAGCAGATGAAATAGAAGATCAGGATCCAGGCCGGATGGGCGGGCCCTCGCTTGAGGAATCCGTCGATGGGGCCAAGCAGCCGGTCGGCCTGATACTGGCCGCCGCCGATCTGGTAGTTCGGCATGCCGCCGAACATCGATTCGTTCCACCAGCTGTGGTCGCCCGTCTCTTCGGTATAGCGCACGCTTTCCTGGACGGCAGAGACAGCATTGACATCGTCGGCCGACTGGAGTACTTTCCCGCTGAGCACGGGTTTGCAGTAGATGAAGGCCAAGACGACGAATAGGACGATGGCGAACAGGGTGGCGCCGTATTTTTGGAGGAAGGTTTTCATACGATGGTGATGTTGTCGAGGGTTTGTCCTCGCTGAAGTTCGGCGGGGGAATCGTATTCGAGGAGAAGGAAGTCGCCGATGCGCAGCGAAAGCTGGCTGCTCACACGGGAGAGTGCCTCGAGGGCAGACTCAACGCTTGCTTCGGACAGCGATGCGAGGGGCTGGAATTCGCGCGCGACCCAGGTGGATCGGTCCAGGTATGGCGTGCAGCTGCTGTCGGCACGTTGTCCGTAAAAGCAGATGCCGGGCGCCCACTCGCTGACATAACGGCGGGCGAAACGGGGCACGACGGCCTTGCCGGCCTTGTCGATGCGGAAGCAGCGGCAGCGCCAGGCGCGGGCTCCGCTGAAGTCGTCAGGCAGGCAGAAGCGGTCGGCATCGCGTACCAGGGTGATGTCCGGGCGGACATACCAGCTTCCGTCGGGTCTGACGACATAGAGGTTCATTGCATTGAGAGCTTGATCTTGGTGAGCTGCTGCTTGGTGTCGAGCGTGAAATCGCCTTCCATCATCCAGCTGTAGTAGGAGGGTTCCTTGGCCAGGACGTCGACGACGCGGCGGCCCTTGTGCTTGCCGAAGTTGAACACGGGCTCGTCGTTGTCGTCGAGTGCGATGCGGCCGGCATAGTCGACCAGGCGGTTCTGGCAGGAGTATTTGGCCAGGAAAGCCACATCGTTCTGAAGCGGGTCTTCCTCGTCGTTCGCATAGCGGTCGAGCTGGGCTTCCAGCACCTCGTAGGTGGCCATCGTGTCGGCTTCGGCCGAGTGGGCGTTGTCGAGGTTCTGTCCGCAGTAGAACTTGTAGGCGGCCTTGAGGGTGCGCTGCTCTTTCTTGTGGAAGATGTTCTGCACGTCCACCAGCTTGCGCTTGCGGAAATCGAATTCGACGCCGGCACGGAGGAACTCCTCGGCCAGCATCGGGATGTCGAATTTGAGGGAATTGTAGCCGGCGATGTCGCAACCCTCCATCAACCTGGCCAGGGACTTGGCCACCTGCTTGAAGGTGGGGCAGTCCTTCACGTCCTCGTCGCTGATGCCGTGGACGGCCTGGGCGCCGGGCGTGATGGGGATGGTGGGGTTGATGCGGCGGGTTTTGACTTCCACGTCGTTGGGCTGTCCGGGGCCGCCGGGCGACACTTTGACGATGGAGATTTCCACGATGCGGTCGGACGCAACGTTCAGTCCTGTACTCTCGATGTCGAAGAACAGGAGCGGGTTCTTGAGGGCAAGCTGCATGGAAACCCTGTTTAAGCGTTGATCATCACCGGCATCAGCAGGGCACGGATATCCTGGGCGGCGGCCGATTCGTCGGCGGGGACGATCAGGGCTGCGCGGGCCGGGTCGGCGAGCTGCATGCAGATGTTCTGGTAAGGCAGGTTGTTGAGGATCTCGAGCAGGAACGGCGCCTTGAAGCCGATTTCCATCTCCTGGCCGTCGTACTGGCAGGGGAGGGTCTCGTGGGCCGACATCGAGAAGCCGAGGTCCTGGGCCGAGATGAGCACTTCGTTCTGCGAGAGTTTCAGGCGGATCTGGTTGGAGATCTGGTTCGAACACACGGCGATACGTTTCACCACGCCGAGCAGGTCGGTACGGCCGATCACCAGGTGGTTGTCGTTGTTCCTTGGGATGACGCTGCGGTAAGCCGGGTAGTTGCCTTCGATCAGGCGGCATACCAGGATGCTGCTGCCGAAGCTGAAATAGGCGTTCTTGTTGTCGTAGCGGATGGTGATGTCCTCGTCGACCTTGGCCAGGATGCTCTTGAGGATCGCTGCCGGTTTCTTGTGGAGGATGAAGTTCGACTTCTGGGAGACCTCGGCACCTTTGAAACTGTAGCAGATGAGCTTATGGGCGTCGGAAGCGACCAGGGTGGTCTCTTCCGGGTCGATGTCGAAGAAAATACCGTTCATCACCGGGCGGAGTTCTTCCTCAGCGGCGGCGTAGATGGTGTTGTTGATGCCGTCGAGCAGGATTGACGAAGGGATGATCACGCTTTCGGAGATCTCGGCGATGCGCGGGAGCTCGGGGAAATCGGCTGCGTCAAAGCAGGGGATCTTGGAGGCGCCGCTGGCCCAGACGATGTCCATCACAGAGCTGCCTTCGCTGACGCTGAAGGAGAGGGGCTGGTCGGGGAATTCCTTGAGGGAGTCGGTCAGCAGCTTGGCGGGGACGGCGGTGGATCCTTCTTCGGACACCTGTGCGATGTCGATGGTGGTCTTGAGCGTGGTCTCACCGTCGGATGCCGTGACGGTCAGGGTATTTCCTTCCAGCTGGAAAAGGAAGTTCTCCAGGATGGAATTGGTGGGTTTGGGGACGATGACCTTGGAAACGGACATCAGTCCGCTGAGAAGCTCGGAACTTGATACGGCGAATTTCATGTTTGGTATAATTTTTATAATTTTGTCAAAAGAAGTTCGAATTACAAATATAATTAAAATTTGATGAGATGGGTAAAAAAGTTCTCTATTTGATTCTAACTGTCGTAATATCAGCACTTATCGGATATATGACCGCTACATGGACCGTCAATCGCCGTCTCCCCGCTGATGCGGAGGAAGCCGAGGTTATGTCCGTGGCGGGGACGGAGCGGAAGGCTCCCCAGCGTCGCATTGAGCTGAAGGAAGTGGCCAATCTGTCAGACGCGGCCGAGTCGGCCTTGCCGGCGGTCGTCTATGTCAAGGTGACGCAGAAGGCCCGGTTTCAGCAGCCCAACTCGATTTTCGACCTGCTCTTCGGCTTTGCTCAGACCCCGCGCGACCAGGTGGGCCTGGGTTCGGGCGTCATCATCCGCCCCGACGGCTACATCGTGACCAACAACCATGTGGTTGCCGGTGCCGACGTTATCGAAGTGACCCTCGAAAACAACAAAGTCTATCAAGCCAAGTTGGTGGGTACTGACCCGGCCACCGACATAGCCCTGATCAAGATCGATGCGGAAGACCTGCCTGCCATTCCAATCGGCAACTCCGACGACCTGCGCCTCGGCGAATGGGTGCTGGCCATCGGCTCGCCCTACGACCTGCGCTCGACCATCACGGCCGGCATCGTGAGTGCAAAGGGCCGTTCGATGCCGAACTACGACGGCCAGTTCCGCGTGGAATCGTTCATCCAGACCGATGCGGCCGTCAACCCCGGCAACAGTGGCGGCGCGCTGGTCAACGCGTTGGGTGAACTGGTGGGTATCAATACTTCCATCATCTCCCTGACCGGCTCGTATGCCGGTTATTCGTTCGCCGTTCCGGTAAACATCGTACGGAAGGTAGCGGACGATTTCATCGAATACGGCGCGGTGCAGCGGGCGATGCTCGGCGTGGGCATTGCCGACGTGAACGCGCAGATCGCGGCCCAGGCCAATCTGACGGATATTGCTGGTGTGTATGTGACCACTGTCCAGAAAGACGGCCCGGCTTACAAGGCAGGCATCATCCAGGGCGACGTCATCATCGAGATCAATTTGAATCCCGTCAACAACAGCGCTGCCTTGCAGGAACAGCTGAGCAAGCTCCGCCCCGGCGAAAAAGCCGTCGTCACAATCCTCCGCGAAGGCAAACAGCACGAACTGATTGCTACACTTTAATGCTTGTGCTTGGTTGCTCTGGGAGTTGCTTGTCAGACCTTCGCTTCGCTCATCCCTCCCACCGCTACGCGGCGGGCCCCTCCCGCTATCAAGCGCGGGTGCTTAGGGTCCTCCAAGCAAGCTCCCACCCGCAACTGGCGCACAAGCGAGCGAAGCGGCGGGTGTGTTTCCGGTGAAGCGACCTTTTTTCGGGAGCAAGACGGAAACCAGAGCCGCGAAGCGAGCGAAATATTTTTGAAACATTCATAATCAATATTCGTATAAGTAAGTGTCGCGATTTTTGCGGCACTTTATTTTTCTATATGCGTCAGTTAAAGATTACCAAGTCGATCACCAACCGCGAGAGCGCATCGCTCGACAAATACCTGCAGGAGATCGGCCGTGAAGAATTGATTACCGTCGAAGAAGAAGTCGAACTCGCCCAGCGGATCAAGAAAGGCGACCAGGCCGCTCTCGACAAACTTACCCGCGCGAACCTCCGGTTCGTCGTCTCCGTAGCCAAACAGTACCAGAACCAGGGCATCAGCCTGCCCGACCTCATCAACGAAGGCAACCTCGGCCTGATCAAGGCCGCCGAAAAGTTCGATGAGACCCGCGGTTTCAAGTTCATTTCGTATGCCGTGTGGTGGATCCGCCAGTCGATCCTCCAGGCTCTGGCCGAGCAGAGCCGCATCGTGCGCCTGCCCCTCAACCAGGTAGGATCGCTCAACAAGATCAACAAGGCCCTCTCCCAGTTCGAGCAGCAGTATGAACGCCAGCCGTCGCCCGACGAACTGGCCGACATGCTCGAAATCCCGCGCGAGAAGATTGCCGACACCCTCCGCGTGTCGGGACGCCATGTCTCTGTCGACGCCCCGTTCGTGGACGGCGAAGACAACAGCCTGCTCGACGTGCTGCCCAACAACGATTCGCCGAATGCCGACAAAGGCCTTGTGAACGAATCGCTCAACACCGAGATCGAACGCGCCCTCTCTACGCTGACCGAGCGCGAACGCGACATCGTGAAATATTTCTTCGGCATCGGCTGCCAGGAGATGACCCTCGAAGAGATTGGCGAGAAATTCGGCCTGACGCGTGAACGCGTCCGCCAGATCAAGGAAAAAGCCATCCGCCGTCTCCGCCACAGCGCCAGAAGCAAACTGCTCAAGGGTTACCTGGGCTAATCGTTCCGGGTTATGGGCGGCTTCTGGGATTCCATCGGAAGGGGTATCGCCGCATTCAGTGATTTTATCTGCGGCTATCCGCTCTTCTTCCTGCTCATCGGCGGGGGACTCTTCTTCCTCGTCTATTCGAAATTTGCACCGCTGCGCTACTACGGTCGCGCCATCGGAGCACTCCGCGTGAAAGACGACCAGGCCGCCGGCCAGATTTCCTCGTTCGAGGCGCTGACCAGCGCCATCGCCGCCACGGTCGGGATGGGCAACATCGCCGGCGTGGCGGTCGCCCTGTCGATCGGCGGGCCCGGTGCCATTTTCTGGATGTGGATCAGCGCCATCGTGGGCATGGCCACCAAGTTTTTCGAAGGTACCCTCGCCGTGATGTACAAGGGGAAAGACGATGCCGGCGAGACCCAGGGCGGTCCAATGTACATGATTACGGAAGGCCTGGGCAAGCAGTGGAAGCCCCTTGCTGTGTTCTTCTCCATCTTCGGCCTGATCGGTACGCTTTGCGTGATGCAGGCCAACCAGCTTACTGAGTCGGTCACTACGATCTTCTTCGACGCAGCTACCACGACCCTCGCTCACCGGCTGGTCATCGGCCTGGTCATCATGGCCATCGTCTCGGTCGTGGTCATCGGCGGCATCAGCCGCATCTCCAAGATTGCCACGAAGCTCGTGCCGACGATGGTGGCGCTCTATTTCCTCCTGGTATTCTATATCATCATCCGGCATGCCGGTCTGGTACCGGGCGTGGTGGGCAGCATCTTCACGGGTGCGTTCACCCCGCGCGGCGCGTTGGGCGGCGGCATCGGCTCGATCATCATGATCGCCCTGACGGGTGTACGGAGGGCCGCGCTGGTCAACGAGGCCGGCGTGGGAACCGCCTCGATGATGCACGGCGCCTCGAAGAACAACGAGCCCGTGCGCGAAGGACTGGTCGCGATGATCGGCCCGTCCATCGACTCGGGCCTGGTATGCACCCTCACGGCCCTGGCCATCCTCATCGGCTCCGCCATCGATCCGGCCATCATTCCGGCCGGTTCCGGCATGAACTCGATGGAAGGGCTCCGTTACGCCCTGCTGGCGTTCGGGGCGGCCATTCCCGGGGTGGGTGAGTACCTGCTCTTTGTGATGGTCATCCTGTTCGCGTTCAGCACGATGTTCTCGTATTCCTACTATGGACAGAAATGTACCGGCTTTCTCTTCGGATCCCGGTATGCCAAATACTACAATTACTTTTTCCTGGCAATGCTGGTGGTGGCTGCCATCATCCCGCTCAAGGTGGCGGTCAGCCTGATCGACGCCGCCTATGCGCTGATGGCCTTCCCCACGATGTTCACCCTCTTCATGCTCGCGCCCAAGGCCCGCAGGGAGATGGACCGCTATTTCGCCCGGAATACCAAAAAGAAATCCTAATATGAATCCGCTCGACTATATTACCACCGCGGCCTGCAAGGCTGTCGCCGCGCTTTATGGCGTGGAACCTGCCGCAGGCCTGATCCAGGTGCAGCCCACCCGCAAGGAATTCGAAGGTGACGTGACGCTCGTCGTTTTTCCGTTGCTGAAAACCAGTCACAAGGCCCCTGAGGCTACGGCCACGGAAATCGGGACCTGGCTGCAGGAGAACGACCCGCAGGTGGCCTCGTTCAACGTGGTCAAGGGATTCCTGAACATCAAGCTGGCTGGGACGTTCTGGTCGCAGACCCTTGCAGAAATCGCGCTGCAGCCCGATTTCGGGCAGTTGCCGCCTTCGGGCCAGACCGTGATGGTGGAGTTCTCGAGCCCGAACACCAACAAGCCGCTCCACCTGGGACACATCCGCAACAACCTGCTGGGCTGGTCGGTGAGCCAGTTGCTGGCGGCCTGCGGCCACCGGGTGATGAAGGTCAACCTGGTCAACGACCGTGGCATCCACATCTGCAAGTCGATGCTGGCCTGGCTGAAATGCGGGAACGGCGAGACGCCGGAATCGTCGGGCAAGAAGGGCGACCATCTGGTGGGCGACTATTACGTGAAATTCAACGACTTGCTGAAAGCCGAAGTGGCGGAACTCGTGGCGGGCGGCATGGATCCCGCGGAGGCGGAGAAAAATGCGCCGATCCTGCGGGAGGCCCAGGAGATGCTGGTCAAGTGGGAACAGGGAGATCCCGAAGTGCGTGCGCTCTGGGAGAAGATGAACGGCTGGGTCTATGCCGGCTTCGACGAGACCTACCGCCGGCTCGGCATTTCGTTCGACCGCATCTACTACGAGTCCCAGACCTACAAGGACGGCAAGGCGCTCGTGGAGGAAGGTCTTAAGAAAGGCGTGTTATACCGCCGTGAAGACGGTTCGGTGTGGTGCGACCTGACTTCTGACGGCCTCGACGAGAAATTGCTCCTGCGCAAGGACGGCACGTCGGTCTACATGACGCAGGACCTGGGTACGGCGAAGCAGCGCCACGACGAATACGCTTTCGACGAGATGATCTATGTGGTGGGCAACGAACAGAACTACCACTTCCAGGTACTGAAACTCATCCTGGGCAAGTTGGGCTTCGATTGGGCCGAGACCATCTACCACATGTCCTATGGGATGGTGGAGCTGCCGGAAGGCAAGATGAAGTCGCGTGAGGGCACGGTGGTCGATGCCGACGACCTGCTCGACCGGATGTATGCCACGGCGAAGGAGACTTCGCTCGAGCTGGGCAAGCTCGAAGGGATGTCGGAGCAGGAGCAGGATGCGCTTTTCACGATGCTGTCGCTCGGTGCGCTCAAGTATTTCATCCTGAAGGTCGATCCCAAGAAGACGATGCTCTTCGATCCGAAGGAGTCGATCGATTTCAACGGCAATACGGGTCCGTTCATCCAGTATACGCACGCCCGTATCTGCTCGATCCTGCGCAAGGCGGCCGAAGCAGGCTATGAGCCGAAGGTGACCGGTGCGGCGCTGCTGCCGAAGGAAGAAGGGATCGTGCAAATCCTCAGCGGCTATCCCGACAAGATCCGCGAAGCGGGTCTGGCGCATTCGCCGGCTCTGATTGCGAACTTTGCCTACGATCTGGCGAAGGAGTTTAACCAATACTACCACGACACGCAGATCTTGCGTGAGGAAGATGCGGCCGTCCGCGACCAGCGCCTCATGCTGATCTCCGTCATCGCCCGTACCCTCCGCCACGCGATGCACATCCTCGGCATCTCGCTTCCGGAGCGCATGTAGATTTTTCGCTCGCTACGCTGCTCTGGTGTTTGTCCCGCTCGCGAAAAAAAGCTCGCGGCTCCAAACACCACCCGCCGCTTCACTCGCTTGCGCCATGGCGCGGGTGGGACATTGCTTCGAGGACCCTAACCACCCGCGGTTGATAGCGGGAGGGGCCCATGCACAGCATGGGAGGGAGACGCGAAGCGTCGGTCCGAGAAGCAATTCCCAGAGCGCCCAAGCAAGCAAACTTTTTGCTATCTTTGCAAAGATGAGCCAATTTTTGCCGACATCGAAGAAAGAGATGGACGCGTTGGGCTGGGAGCAGGCCGACGTGATCCTTTTCATGGGCGACGCCTATGTCGACCATCCTTCGTTCGGCGTGGCCGTCATCGCGCGCGTACTCGAGGACAAAGGGTATAAGGTGGCCGTCGTGCCGCAGCCCAACTGGCGCGACGACCTGCGCGACTTCCGCAAGCTCGGAAGACCGCGCTTGTTCTTCGGCGTGGGCGCCGGCGCCATGGACTCCATGGTCAACCATTATACGGCCGCCAAGCGCCTGCGCAGCGACGACGCCTATACGCCCGAAGGCCGCGCCGGTGCCCGCCCGGACCGGGCGACCATCGTCTATACGAAGATACTGAAGCAGCTATGGCCCGATGTCCCCGTGGTTATCGGCGGCGTTGAAGCTTCGCTGCGGCGCGAACGGCACTACGACTATTGGGACAACTGCATAAAGCCGCCGATCCTCGAAGAGAGCGGCGCAGATTTGCTGGTCGCCGGCATGGGCGAGATGCCCATGATCCAGGTGGCGGAGGCCTGCGAGAACGGCACCTTCGCGCAGTTGCCCCGCATCCTTTTCGGCCCCGTGCTGACCACCGAAGAGATGGACTGGATCTACGACCTTCCGTTCACCCGGCTGCCGCACCCCCGCTACAGAGGCAAGCGCATCCCTGCCTACGACATGATCAAGTTTTCGATCACCACGCACCGGGGCTGCTTCGGCGGCTGCAACTTCTGCGCGATCACGGCCCATCAGGGCAAGCTCATCCAGTCGCGCAGCGAAGCCTCGATCCTGCGCGAGGTCGAAGCGCTCACGCGCCATCCCGAGTGGAAGGGCACCATCTCGGACCTGGGCGCTCCGACCGCCAACATGTACCGCATGGGCGGCCGGAACAAGGAGCTCTGCGCGAAATGCCAGCGGCCTTCGTGCCTCTATCCGAACCGCTGCAAGAACCTCAATTACGACCACACGCCCCTGCTGCAGCTCTACGAAAAGGTGCTCCGCGTGCCCGGCGTCAAGCACGTGTTCATCGGAAGCGGCATCCGCTACGACCTCTTCCTCGACGCGAACGGCTTCCTCGACGCGACCTGCCGCCGCTACTTCGAAGAGCTGGTGACGAAGCACACCAGCGGCCGGCTGAAAGTGGCTCCTGAGCATACGGAGGACAAAGTCCTCGACGCCATGGGCAAGCCCTCTTTCAAGCTCTTCGTCCGCCTCGAAAAGGAGTTCCGGCGGCTCATCCGCGAAAAGGGCCTGAAATACGAGATCATCCCATATTTCATCTCCGCCCATCCGGGCTGCACCATGCAGGACATGGAGGCCCTCTCGAAGAATTCCGCCCTGCATGGCGTGCGCACCGAGCAGGTCCAGGATTTCACGCCCACGCCCATGACCGTTTCGACCGAGATGTTCGCCACCGGCCGCGACCCGCGCACCGGCAAACATATCTTCGTGGAGCGCGACATCGCCAAAAAACAGCGTCAGAAGTCTTTCTTCTTCAAGAAACGATAGCGGCTGGCCAAGAAATTGGGCACTTTTTATGGCCAGAGTCAGTCGGAGCCCACTTCTAGCCATGAAAAAAGGGCATATTCTTGGCCAGGCGCACGGCTGCGATGATTTTTTTTTGCGAAGAATAAAAAAAACATCTATACTTGCACCACCAAACGTAAATCGAACTATGGCAGGACAGAATATCCCTAAGAAACGTGCTGTAATCAGCTACGAGAACATGTCGGATGCTTTGATGGAGGCTTTCAAGGAGAAGTATCCGCACGGCTACGCCGACTACATGGGCGATATTTTCAAAGTGGACAAACCGGACGGCACTTCTTTCTATGCCGTTACCCTGGAAATTCCGGACGCGCTTTACCTGGTCAAGATCAAGGTAAGGGTGGACGACTACGAAGATGCTGAAGAAGTATTCAAGAATGAGGATGGAGATGATGGAGAGGAGGGAGAAGGCGGAAGCTTCCCGGCATCGGACGATGATATCGCCGCGGCCGAAGCTGCCCAGGAAGAAGGTGAAGACTGATCGAGTCAGATTTCTTTCGGAAAATACCAAACTGCTTTTGCTTGCGGTATTGGTGGGATTGCTGTGCGGATGTGCGGCCATCCTGCTGAAAACCCTGATCCACTGGATCCAGGCCGGGCTCACTTCATGGTTCGATTCCCCCGATGACAGCCTGTTGCTGCTGGTCTATCCCGGCGTGGGTATGCTGCTCTCGCTGCTTTTTGTGCGTTACCTGCTGAAAGACAACATCAGCCATGGTGTGACGAAGGTGCTCCAGGCCGTCTCCAAACACGATTCCAACATCAAGCCGCACAACACCTGGTCGTCGATCGTGGCCAGCGGCGTGACCATCGGCTTTGGCGGCAGTGTCGGCGCCGAGGCCCCGATCGTGTATTCGGGTGCCGCCATCGGCTCGGTCATCGCCCGACGGGCCGGACTCTCCTACAAGAACGTGACCACGCTCCTGGGCTGCGGTGCCGCCGCGGCCATCGCAGGCATTTTCAAGGCCCCGCTGGCAGGAGTGCTCTTCACGCTGGAGATCCTGATGTTCAATATGTCGATGAACGCCATCCTGCCGTTGCTGCTCTCGTCGGTCACGGCCACGGTGGTGACGTATCTGTTCATGGGTACGGAAGTGCAGTTCGCCGGTTCGATCGAAGCGTTCCGGATGGCCCGCATCCCGTTCTACCTGCTGCTGGGCGTCTTCTGCGGTTTTATTTCGCTCTGGTTCATCCGGATGACCCTGAAGATGGAAGACCGGATGCGGCATATCGTCAATCCCTTCGGCCGCTGGGCCGTGTGTGCGGTACTGCTGGGTGTGCTGATCTTCCTGTTCCCGCCGCTGTACGGCGAGGGCTACAGTTCGCTGACCCTGATGCTCAACAACGACCCGAGTTCGGTACCGTCGGTCTTTGGCGATTCGCTGCATGCAAGCCCCTGGCTGTTCCTGCTTTATTTTGCCGCCATCATGCTTTTCAAGGTTTTCGCCACGGCCTTTACCAATGCCGGGGGCGGTGTGGGCGGTACCTTCGGTCCCACGCTGGTGACGGGCGGACTGGCCGGTTTCGTGGTGGCCCGTTTCATCAACTTGCTGGGCTTTGCTGCCGTGCCGGAGGCCAATTTCGTACTGGTGGGCATGGCGGGACTGATGGCCGGGGTGATGCAGGCCCCGATGACGGCCATCTTCCTGATCGCCGAGATTACGGGCGGCTATGAACTGCTGATTCCCCTGATTGTATCGGCCACGGTGAGCTACGGCACCATCCGTATTTTCGAGCGCTATTCGATCTATACCAAGCGGATCGCCGCGCAGGGAGAACTCCTGACCCACGACAGCGACCAGGCCGTGCTGACCCTGCTCAAGACCTCCGAACTGGTGGAGCGCGATTTTACCACTGTCTGCTATACGGATACCCTGGGTACTTTGGTACAGGCCATTTCCAACTCCCGGCGCAACCTCTTCCCCGTGCTCGACGAGCAGGGGCGTTTCCAGGGCATCGTGACGCTCGACGACGTGCGCCAGCTGATGTTCGACCGGGCCAGCTACGACAAAATCAAGATGTTCAATATCATGAAAAGCTCCCCGGCTTTCGTCTACCTCGACGAGAAGATGGAGAGCGTGATGGAAAAATTCGAGTCGACCCAGGCATGGAACTTGCCGGTGCTCGACGACGAGAACAAATATCTGGGGTTCGTGTCGAAGAGCAAGATCTTCTCTTCGTACCGCGACCAGCTCAAAGCCGTTTCCGATGAATAAACTGTATGTCAATCATATTGCCGGCCAACTGGAGACAGCTGCCTGGCAGGTGGAGCATTGTATCGAACTCTTCGAAGAAGGTGCCACCATCCCCTTCATCAGCCGTTACCGCAAGGAGCGCACGGGTGCGCTCGACGAGATGCAGGTGGCGGCCGTCCGGCACTACTGGCTGCGTTTTACGGAGCTGGCCAAGCGCAAGGAGGCCATCCTCTCGAGCATCGGGGAGCAGGGAAAACTCACGCCGGAACTGCGGGAGGCCATAGAGAATGAGGTGGATGCGCAGACGGTCGAAGACCTGTACCTGCCCTACCGTCCCAAGCGCAGGACCCGTGCTTCCGTGGCCCGGGAACAGGGCTATGAGCCCCTGGCGATGAAACTGTGGGCGATGCAGCTCGACCATCCGGAGCGCGAGAGGGAGGAAGCCCTGGCCGGCGCCCGCGACATCATCGCCGAGATGGTGTCCGAAAGCCAGCCCGTGCGTGCCGAGCTCCGCGACCTGTATACCCGCTGGGGGACGGTCACTTCGCACGTGGTCCGCGGAAAGGAAGACGATGCCGATGCGCAGAACTACCGCAACTATTTCGATTTCTCGCAGCGTCTCGACCGTATCCCCTCGCACCGCCTGCTGGCGATGCTGCGGGCCCAGGAGCAAGGTGCCGTGAAGGTGCGGATGGAGGTCAACCCCGACCATGCCCTGGAGCGCATCGGGCGCAAGGTCTATGCCGGGAAGGCGCGTCCGACCCCGGCCTGCCGGACCCAGGTCGACACGGCGCTGGAGGATTCTTACAAGCGCCTGCTGCATCCGTCCATTGAGAATGAGGTGCTCGCTGCGGCCAAGGAAAAGGCCGACATCGAGGCCATCCGGGTCTTCGGAGAGAACCTGCGCCAGCTGTTGCTCGCGCCGCCGGTGGGACAGAAACGGACCCTGGCCATCGATCCCGGTTTCCGCACGGGTTGCAAGGTGGTGTGCCTCGACGCGCAGGGGAACCTGCTGCACAACGACACCATCTATCCGCATCCGCCTGTGAGCGAGAAGATGACGGCCATGAAGAAGATCTCCCAGATGGTGGAGGCCTACAAGATCGAGGTCATCGCCATCGGCAACGGAACGGCCGGCCGCGAGACCGAAGCGTTCATCCAGAAGATCGCCCTCCCGGAGGGCGTGCGGGTTTATTCGGTGAGCGAGGACGGTGCATCGGTGTATTCCGCTTCCGATGTGGCCCGGGAGGAGTTTCCCGACTACGACGTAACGGTACGTGGTGCGGTGTCGATCGGCCGGCGGCTGATGGATCCGCTCTCCGAACTGGTAAAGATAGACCCCAAGAGCATCGGCGTGGGGCAGTATCAGCACGACGTCGATCAGGGACTGCTCAAGGAACGGCTCGACGAGACGGTCGAGAGTTGTGTCAACAGCGTGGGCGTGAACCTCAATACCGCCAGCAGCTGGCTGCTGCGCTACGTGTCGGGCATCGGCCCGGCGCTGGCCCGGGGTATCGTGGACTACCGCAGCGAGCACGGCCCGTTTGCCGCCCGCAGTGAACTGATGGACGTCAAGCGCCTGGGAGCGAAGGTATACGAGCAGTGTGCGGGATTCCTCCGCATTCCCGACGCCGCCAATCCGCTCGACAATACGGCCGTTCACCCCGAGCGCTACGGCCTGGTGCAGCGGATGGCCGCCGACGCGGGCGTGCCGGTCGATGCTTTCATCGCCGACGCCCGCCTGCGCGAAGGCGTCGACCTGCGGCGCTATGTGTCGGACGAGGTGGGCATGCCGACGCTCACCGATATCATGACGGAGCTGGCCAAGCGCGGCCGCGATCCCCGCGGAGAGATCAACGTTTTCGAATTCTCGCAGGAAATCCAGTCGATCGAAGATGTCCGGGTGGGGATGATTCTTCCGTGTATCGTGACCAATGTCACAGCCTTCGGGGCCTTCGTCGACCTCGGCATCCACGAGCACGGGCTCATCCACGTCTCCCAGATGGCAGACAAGTATGTGTCCGATCCTTCCAAGGTCCTGAAAGTCCACCAGCAGCTTGAAGCGCGGGTGATCCAGGTGGATCTCGACCGGAAACGGATCGGCTTATCGTTGAAAGGAATGAAAAAATGAGAAGAGAGATGAAGCGAAAGAGAAACACATGGTTCGCCGCCCTGACAGCGGCGTTCCTCGTCCTGGCGGCGACCCCTGCCACCGCCCAGAAATGTACCATCAGCGGCTATATGACCGACGTGGCGTCGGGCGAGTCGCTGATCAGCGCCGCCCTGCTGGAACAGCTGTCCCGTCAGGGTACGGTGACCAACAACTTCGGATTCTATACCCTGACCCTTCCCGCCGGGAAGGTGTCATTGGAATGGTCCTACATCGGTTACGAAACGCAGACGGCCGAATTCACGCTTGTGCGTGATACGGTGATCCACGTGGCGCTCCAGCCGGTGGCCGAAACCCTGATCGGCGCCGCCGTCACCGCCTCCCGCTCCGAAATGGGCGTGCGCGGCTCCCAGATGAGCGCCGTCGAGATTCCGGTCTACCAGATCAAGCACGTGCCCGCCCTGGCCGGTGAGGTTGACGTGATCAAGGCCATCCAGCTGTTGCCGGGCGTACAGTCCGGTACGGAAGGCTCAGCCGGCCTCTATGTCCGCGGCGGCGGTCCCGACGAAAACCTGCTGCTGCTCGATGGCGTGCCCATCTACAACGTCAACCACATGATGGGCTTCTTCTCCGTGTTCAATGCCGACGCCATCAAGAATGTGACCCTCTACAAAGGCAGTTTCCCGGCCCGTTTCGGCAGCCGCCTGTCGAGCATCGTCGACGTCCGGATGAAAGATGGCAACGACAAGGAATTCCACGGCAGTGCCTCCATCGGCTTGTTGTCGGCCAAGTTCCAGCTGGAAGGTCCCATCGTCAAGGGGAAGACGACCTTCAACGTCTCGGCCCGGCGTACGTACTACGACGTGCTCTCGCAGCCGCTGATCCTCCTCTACGAGAAAATCACCAAAATGCCCGAGCAGGGAACCGGCGGCTATTATTTCTACGATGTGAATGCCAAGGTGACCCATACCTTCTCGAACCGGGACAAGCTGTACGGCAGCTTCTACATGGGCGACGACCGGGTGTATGCACGCATCAAGGTGAAGGACGACTATACCAAGACCGCCATGAACCTGGGTTGGAACTGGGGCAACATCGTGGGATCCGTCCGGTGGAACCATGTCTTCGGGCCGAAGATCTTCGTCAACACCACGGTCAACTACACCCGGTACCGCCACAGGCTCGACGTGGGAGGAACCGAAGAGTATCCTGGCAACTATACTTCCGATTTCAGCATGGGTTATCACTCCCTGATCAACGATATCTCGGCGGCGATGGACTTCGAGTACAACCCCAGCCCGAAACATGACATCCGATTCGGTGCCACCTACATCCGGCACTCCTTCAAGCCTTCGGTCACGACGGTGCGCTTCGCCACGCAGGACGTCGACCAGCCCGAGCATGCGGTCGACACGACGTTCGGCGACAAGAATCTCTATACGAACGAAGCAGCCGTCTATGTGGAGGACAACTGGTCGATCGCCCGCTGGCTGAAGGTCAATCTCGGCGTACGTTACGTGATGTACAACACCGACCACCGGACCTATCACTCCGTGGAACCGCGCGTGAGCGTGCGGGCGCTCTTTACGGACAACCTTTCCTTCAAGGCCTCCTGGGCGAAGATGAGCCAGTCGGTCCACTTGCTGAGCAACAGCAACATCTCCCTGCCCACCGATCTGTGGGTGCCGGCCACCAGCCTGATCGAGCCGATGCGGTCGTACCAGACCGCCGCCGGCTTCTTCTACAGCCTGGGTCCGGTGGATTTCTCCCTGGAGGGCTACTACAAGATCATGGAAAACGTGCTGGAATACCGCGACGGCGCCTCTTTCTTCGGCTCATCCACAGGTTGGGAGCAGAAGGTGGCCATGGGCCGCGGATGGGCCTACGGCGTGGAATTCCTGGTCCAGAAAAAGACGGGCAAGCTGACCGGCTG
This sequence comes from uncultured Bacteroidia bacterium, assembly GCA_902784965.1. Taxonomy (GTDB): domain Bacteria; phylum Bacteroidota; class Bacteroidia; order Bacteroidales; family UBA932; genus Cacconaster. The sequence goes on from CACZWU010000009.1 coordinate 34,144, forward strand.
GATCGGTTACACCTGGGCGAAGACCATGCGCCAGTTCGACCGGGAGGGGAATATCATCAACCTGGGCCAGCCTTTCCCTGCCCGGTATGACCGACGGCACGACCTGAGCGTCACGGCTTCCTATGCGATCAACCGGAAGATCGACGTGGCGGCTACGTTCGTATTCGGGACCGGCCTCTGCGGTTCACTGGCCTTCCAGACCCTCAGCCTGCAGCCGGGATACAGCAGCATACTGAACAGTTATATGCCGACGGTCCAGGTCGACTACCTGGAGGGTCGCAACAACTACCGCATGCCCGCCTACCATCGCCTCGACCTGGGTGTGAATTTCAAGCGGGAATTCCGGAACGGCCACCACCGCACCATCAGCGTGAGCGTCTACAACGCCTACAACCGGAACAACCCGTTCATCGTCTACCGCGACGGCACGGACCTCAAGCAGCTGTCCATCTTCCCGATCATGCCGTCGGTTTCTTATAATTATGAGTTTTAGGAGGATACAGAGATGAAAAAGATATTGACAGGAATCATGGCGGTGGCAGTGCTCCTTTTCTCCGCCGGATGTGAGAAGATCATCGAATTCAAGGGAGATGTGACGGAGCCGCGCCTGACCCTCTCTTCCTATGCCGAGGTGGGGGAACCCCTGACGGTGTATGTCGCTTCCTCCATCTTCTTTCTTTCAGACCAGAAATACGGTCGCGCCTTCACGGAAGGACTCGACACGACCCGTGGTTCGGTCCGCTGCTTTGTCAATGGCTCGAATACGCCCCGCGAACTGCAGCTGGTTCCCGGAGCAGATGTTTCCAGCCTCTGCTATCGGGATCCGTCATATGCTCCGGCTCCGGGCGACCACATCCGCCTCGAAGCGGAATTCCCGGGTTTCGATCCCGTATGGGCCGAAACCGACGTTCCCCTGATGCCCGCTTTCGAAGTGGTTTCCGCCCAATGGCGGCTCACGGACATGAGCGACTGGGTGGATATTGACGACGATTGGGTCCTGTATGATCTCGATCTCACACTGGCCGTCACAGATGATGGGAAATATGACAAATACTATTATCTGCAGCCCATTACCATCTACCAGAGCGAGTGGGCTGAGGAGAATTATACCGTGTTCTATTCCTTCTCCAGCAACGACATCATTTTCAAGGAGATGTCCGGCGGAAACGCTTTGTCGCTGCTCAACAGGTACGGAGGCTATTTTTCGGACGAACTGATCAAGGGCCAGCGCCATACCTTCACCATCACCATCTCAGAAATCAGTGACCGGGAGGACATTCTCTATTTCGGCTTGATCGCTTCGACCGTCAACGAACACTTGTACTGGTATGACGTTTCCTATCAGCAGACCTTGAGCGCCATGGGCGGCCTGTTTGGAGAGGGTGCGACCCTGTATTCCAACGTGCATGGCGGTTACGGCTTTTTCGCCGCATCCGCCCCGGTGCTGCTGGATGTAGAATGGTAGGAAATTATTCCTATCTTTGCAAGATGGGTTAACATGCAGGTAATATGGACAAAAAAGTCATCATCATCCCTACCTACAACGAGAAGGAGAACATCGAAAAAATGATCCGGGCGCTGCGTGCCCTGGATGGAGACTATCACATCCTGGTCATCGACGACGGCTCGCCCGACGGTACAGCCGACATCGTCAAGGGACTCCAGCAGGAGTTCCCCACGCAGTTGCACCTGATCGAGCGGGAGGGGAAGCTGGGGTTGGGCACCGCCTACCTGACGGGCTTCCGCTGGTCGCTCGAGCACGGCTACGATTATATTTTCGAGATGGATGCCGACTTTTCCCATAAGCCCAGCGACGTGCCGCGCCTGTATGCGGCCTGCCTGGAAGGCGCCGACGTGGCCATCGGTTCGCGCTACTGCAACGGTATCAGCGTCATCAACTGGCCTATCGGGCGGGTAATCATGTCGTACTTTGCATCCACCTATGTACGTACGGTGCTTCGCATGAAGGTCTACGACACGACCGCCGGCTTCAAGTGCTATTCCCGGAAAGTGCTGGAAACCATCGATCTCGACCGCATCAAGATGCATGGGTACGGTTTTCAGATCGAGATGAAATACAATGCCTACAAACTGGGCTTCAAGATTGTCGAAGTCCCCATCATCTTCGAGGACCGCAAGGAAGGAACCTCCAAGATGAGTTCCGGCATTTTCGGCGAGGCCTTCTGGGGCGTGATCCAACTGCGTTTCCGTAAAATCCGTCCGCGTCCATGAGGAAAGGCAGGGGCAGCGGCTGGATCTGGTACCTGGCGATCCTGGTGACCGTCTTCTTCTGGGGGATGTCGTTCCTCTGGAGCGATTCGGTACTGGACCAGGGCGTGCCCGTCTTCACGTTCATCTTTACCCGCATGGTGCTGGCCGCTACGGCCCTGACGCTCTTCAGCCTGCTGACGGGGCGCTTGCAGAAGATCCGCCGTGGCGACTGGAAATGGTTTGCCGCGATGACGGCCTTCGAGCCGTTCCTGTACTTTCTGGGCGAAACCTTCGGGCTGAAGATCACGGGGTCGCCGACCCTGTGTTCGGTGATCATTGCCACGATTCCGGTCTTTACCCTGATCGTGGGTCAGATCTTCTTCCGGGAGAAACTCTCGCTCCTGAACCGGATCGGCATCTTCATCGCCGTGGCAGGCGTGATCGGTTTCATCGTGCTGGGGGGCTCCCTGCACACGGAGTATCTCTACGGGATCGGGGTGCTTTTCCTGGCCGTCATCGGCTCGACCGGCTACACGGCCATCTGCAAGAAATTGGTTGACAAACAATACAACGCTTTTACCATCGTCACCTGGCAGTTCATCCTGGCCATGGGGTATTTCCTGGTTCCCTTCCTGATATGGGATGCTCCGACCTGGACGCCGGCATACCTGTCCTGGTCTGTGCTGCGGCCCATTCTTGCGCTGGCGGTGCTTTGTTCGGGCGTGGCCTTCGTCTTGTATGCCGCGTGCGTCGAGCACATCGGCATGACACGCACGGTGGTGTTCCTGCCGCTGGTGGCCATCGTCTCGGCGGTGGCGGCTTCCGTGATGGGCCAGGATACGATCCTGCCGCTGCAGATGGCGGGAATCGTGATTGCAATGGCCGGGGTGGTGATGGCGCAATATACAAAAACGGAAACGGGCAATGAAGCATAATGGTCTGACATTGGGTGTGCTGGGCGGGATGGGTCCTGCGGCGACGGCAGAGTTCCAGCGGCTGCTGGCCGTGAAGGCGCCGGCCGATTGCGACCAGGAACATCCGCGGATGATCGTCTATTCCTATACCGCGATTCCCGACCGCACCACCTTCCTGCTGGGGAAGGGGCCTGATCCGGAACCCGGTCTGCTCGACGGGCTCAAGACCCTCGAAAGCTGGGGCGCCGACCGTCTGGCGGTAACCTGCAACACGGCGCACCATTTCATCGACAAGTTCCTGGCACAGGGACTGCTGTCCGTGCCCGTGATCCACATCATCGACGAGACGGTGCGAACCTGCCGGGAACGCAGCCCCGAGGGTGCCTGGCTTACCGCCACGCTCGGAACGATGAAAACGGGCCTGTACCAGGATCACGGAGCGGCATCGGGCTATCGCTTCCGTATCCCCACACCCGAAATGCAGGAGCGGATCCATGCCGTGACCGACCTGGTCAAGGCGGGCCGGCAGGAGGAGGCGGGGGCGCGCTTTGGGCAGATTGTAACGGAACTGTGGCAGGAGGAACGCATCCCGATCGTGTGTGCCTGCACCGAGCTCCCCGTGGCTTACCAAAAGGCCGGGCTGCCGCCCGAAATGGGCATCTCCTCGCTGGAGGCACTGGCGGACGGCTGCATCAGAGAACTCTATAAACCTTTGTGATATGGGACTTTTCAATTGGAAGAAGAAAGAGAAGGCGGAGGAACGCCCCCTGGACAGCGGCCTGGAGAAGACCAAGCGTTCACTGTTTGAGAAACTGTCCTACGCCGTAGCGGGCAAGAGCGTGGTCGACGACGAGGTGCTCGACTCGCTGGAGGAAGTGCTCATCGCTTCCGATGTCGGCGTGGAGACCACCCAGAATATCATCGAGCGGCTGGAAGCGCGGGTGGCCCGCGACAAATACCTCAATGCCGATGAAGTGAACCGCTATCTTTGCGAAGAGATTGTCGATCTGCTCGACACGGCGGCCGATGGCAAGAATACCGAGCCTTTCGACTTTTCCAAGAAGCCCTATGTGATCATGGTGGTGGGCGTCAACGGCGTGGGCAAGACCACGACGATCGGCAAGCTGGCGGCCCAGCTCAAGGCGCAGGGCAAAAAGGTGGTGCTGGGCGCCGCCGACACCTTCCGCGCCGCCGCCGTCGACCAGCTGGTCATCTGGGCGGAGCGTGCCGGGGTTGACATCGTGAAGCAGGAGATGGGCTCCGACCCTGCCTCCGTGGCCTACGACACGGTGAAGAGCGCCGTGGCCAAGGATGCCGACGTGGCGATCATCGATACGGCCGGCCGCCTGCACAACAAGGTGAACCTGATGAACGAGCTGACCAAGATCCGCAACGTGATGCGGAAGGTCATCCCCGACGCGCCGCACGAGGTGCTGCTGGTCATCGACGGATCGACGGGCCAGAATGGCTTCCTGCAGGCGAAAGAGTTTACCCGCGCGACCGACGTGACGGCGCTGGCCGTCACCAAGCTCGACGGCACCGCCAAGGGCGGCGTGGTGATCGGCATCAGCGACCAGTTCAAGATTCCCATCAAGTTTATCGGCGTGGGCGAAAAGATCGAGGACCTCAAGGTCTTCGACAAGAAAGAATTCGTGGAATCCCTGTTTGAATCATAAAAAAGTTATACGATATGAATATCTCATTCAACTGGCTGAAGGATTATCTGAAATTTGACTTGACGGCGGAGCAGGTGTCGGCCATCCTGACCTCCACGGGCCTGGAAGTGGAACACATGGAGACCGTCGAGCAGATTCCCGGCGGACTCGCCGGCGTCATCGTGGCCGAGGTGGTCGAGTGTGTGGCACACCCCGATTCCGACCATCTTCACATCACAAAACTCAATACCGGCGAAGCTGAACTCCTGCAGGTGGTCTGCGGTGCACCCAACGTGGCGCAGGGGCAGAAGGTCCTGCTGGCCACCGTCGGCACAGAACTTCCCACCGACGACGGCAGCAAGTTCAAGATCAAGCGTTCCAAGATCCGTGGCGTCGAAAGCCTGGGTATGATCTGTGCGGAAGACGAACTCGGTATCGGCGACGACCACTCCGGCATCCTGGTCCTCGACCCCTCGGCCGTGGTGGGAACCCCGGCCCGCGAGCAGTTGAAGCTCAAGGAAGATACGCTCTTCGAAATCGGCCTGACGCCGAACCGCGTGGATGGCGCCAGCCACATCGGCGTGGCCCGCGACCTCTACGCCTGGTGCCGGCAGAACGGCGTTCCCGTGGAATGGACGCTGCCCGACGTGAGCGCGTTCCGTCCCGGGGCGGGGGAGGCCATTCCCGTTGAGGTACAGGCCCCCGACCTGGCACCCCGCTACATCGGCATCACGCTCAAGGACGTGAAGGTGGGCCCTTCGCCCGACTGGATGAAGGAGCGCCTGATGGCCATCGGCCAGCGTCCCATCAACAATATCGTGGACATCACCAATTTCGTACTCAACGAGATGGGCCATCCGCTCCACGCCTTCGACGCAGCCAAGATCAAGGGCCGCAAGGTGGTGGTGCGCCGCAGCACGCCCGGCTGCAAGTTCACGACCCTCGACGAGGTGGAGCGTACGCTCTGCAGCGACGATCTGGTGATTTGTGACGTTGAGAAGCCGATGTGCATCGCCGGTGTGTTCGGCGGCGCCGATTCCGGCGTGACGGCCGACACCACGGAAATCTTCCTGGAAGCGGCCTATTTCAATCCCGTCTCCATTCGCAAGACGTCCAAGCGCCAGGGACTGAAGACCGACGCTTCGTTCCGCTATGAGCGCGGCATCGATCCTACGGCCACGATGACCGCTGCCCGCCGGGCCGCCCTGCTCATCCAGGAGCTGGCAGGCGCCACGGTGGTGGGTACGCCGCAGGAAGTCTGCGCGAAGCCGTTCGAGCCTGTCAAGGTCGCGCTGGACTATGCCCGCATGGACGGCTTGATCGGCAAGAAACTGGGTGCCGATACGTACAAGAATATTTTGGAAAGTCTTGATTTCGAGATTCTTTCGTCCGACAGGGCCGGCTGCACCGTGGCCGTTCCGGCTTACCGTGTGGATGTGACGCGCGAATGTGACGTGGTGGAGGAAGTGCTCCGCATCTACGGCTACAACAACATCGAGCTGCCCGTGAGCATGAAGGCCTCCATCAATCCGTCGGAGCATCCCGATCCGGAGAAGGTGCGCAAGGCGGTCTCCGACCTGCTTGCCGACCGCGGTTTCATCGAGATCATGAACAACTCCCTGACGAAAGGGGAGTACTACGACAAGTGCAAGACCTATCCCGCCGAGAATCTGGTGCATATCGTCAATCCGCTCAGCAGCGACCTGAACGTGATGCGACAGACGCTGATCTTCAATGCGCTGGAGGTGGTGGAACGCAACATCAACCATCAGAACAACAACCTCCGTCTCTTCGAGATCGGCAACTGCTACAGTTTCAAGCCGAAAGAGGGTTCGGAGAACCCTGTGGCGGAGCTCAAGAGTTACCGCGAGGAGCAGCGGCTCTGCATGGTGGTTACGGGCCCGGGCGCCAAGTCATGGCGCAACGAGCTGGGTGCGGGCAACTATTTCGCCCTCAAGGGCTATCTGGAGCTGCTGCTGCGCCGCTTCAAGTCCGATCTCTACGACCTGGAGATGGAGGCCGCTCCGGCCGATCTCTTTGCCGAAGGCCTGACCTACAAGCTGGCTGGCAAGCGCCTGGCGGTGGCCGGCACCGTGTCGAAGGCCCTGCTGAAGATGTTCGACATCAAGCAGCCGGTGTTTGTGGCCGAAATCGACTGGCCGGTGTTCTTCGAACTGGTGAAGCGCGACAAGATCAAATACAAGGAGCTGCCGAAGTTCCCGGAGGTGCGGCGCGACCTGGCGCTGCTGCTCGATGAGGGCGTTTCCTTCGCGGAACTGCGCAAGGCCGCTTTCCAGACGGCCCGCGGCATCCTGCGGCAGGTGAGCCTGTTCGACGTATACCGGGGTCCGAAGATCCTCTCCGACAAGAAGCAGTATGCCATCAGCTTCATCCTCCAGGACGAGGAGAAGACCCTTACGGATGCGGCCGTCGAAGCCACGATGGCCAAATTGCTGAAGACTTTCGAAACGAAGTTTGGTGCAACATTGCGTTAGTATTCAGGCCTGGGTGTAAGTGGAGAAGGAATATGTTTCGAAGACCCTAACCACCCTCGGTTGATAGAGGGAGGGGCCCGGAATCGGCGTAGCCGATTTTGGGAAGGAGACGAGCCTTGGCGAGTCGGTCTGAGAAACATATTCCTTAGGAACTGGAGCACAGGCCGGATAGTAGATGAATCCATTGTCGACCATAAAGCGTTACGCATCGCTGGTGAAGTTTGCGCATACGATCTTCGCCCTGCCGTTTGCGTTGGTCGGCTTCCTGCTGGGATTGAAGGAGCCGGGGGCGCATTTCAGTTGGGTGCTCCTGCTCCAGATCCTGGGCTGCATGGTTTTCGCCCGCAGCGCTGCGATGGGCTTCAACCGCTGGGCCGACCGGGAGATCGACGCGCGTAATCCCCGCACGGCAGGTCGGGACATTCCCACGGGGCGCATTTCGCCCCGCCATGCATTGATCTTCTCGCTGGTCAACGTTGCACTCTTTGTGGCGGTGGCATGGACCATCAATCCGCTCTGCGGCGGCCTGTCCTTCATTGCGCTGGTATTCTTGCTAGGCTACAGCTATTTGAAACGCTTTACCTGGCTGTGCCATTTCGGGGTAGGGGCGGCGCTGGGCATCGCGCCGGCCGGCGCTTTCATCGCCGTGACAGGCTACATGACCCTGCCGATCGTATTGCTGAGCCTGATGGTCTTTTTCTGGTCGAGCGGCTTCGATATCCTCTACGCCCTGGCCGACGAGGAGGTCGACCGCGCCCAGGGCCTGCATTCCATCCCGCAGCGTTTCGGCCGCAAGCGGGCGATGGCCATCGCGTGGGCGGTCCATGTGCCGGAGTTCGCGCTGGTTCCGTGGTTCCTGATGGCGGCCGGCTGGGCCAATCCCGCCCTCTGCCTAACCGACGGCTGGGGCATCGCCGCCGGCGTCTTCTTCCTCGCCATGCTGGTCTACCAGCACGTCATCATCTCTCCGAAAGACCTCTCCCGCCTCAACGCCGCCTTCTTCACCGCCAACGGCCTGGCCTCCCTCGTCTTCGCCGTCCTCATCTACCTTTCGGTGCTGCTCTGAGCATTGTCTGCGCTCGCTCCACGGCTCTGGTGTTCGTCCCGCTCGCAAAAAAAAGCTCGCGGCTCCGAACACCACCCGCCGTTACGCTCGCAACGGCCATCCGTTCCTCACGGGAGATAAGTGCCCTTTCAGGCCGTCACCATCACGCCTAGCCTGTCTAGGCCTCGTCTGGCCATAGAAACCCCGCATTTCCTTGGCCAGAAGCCAGTTCGAGCTCATTCTGGCCATAAGAATGGCCGTTTTTCTTGGCCAGACACCTTCTACTTGACGCGGACGATGCGCCGGAAGGCGGACGCTCCTCCCTTTATGGAAAGCATTTTTATGTACGAGTCAGACCTTCGGGAACCGTTTGTCAGATAAAAATGAGTAAACGCCCGCAAAACAATCTCGTAGAATGCTGAATATCTGATTATTGCGAAAATAGGTGTAATGTCCGTTTGTCAGGTCAAACAGCATCCTTGCTATAGGAAAAGACAGGCGTATTCCTTAACTTTGTCAAGTGATGCAGAGAGGTTTACCCGTTTGTCTGGCGCTTTGTGCCTTGTCGCTGCTTTCGTGTGGAAAGCAGCAGGAACGACTGTCCTATGACCAGGCGCAGGCGAACTACGCGGCGGGCGTGCTGGCGCACGTAAATGGGAACTATCTGGAGGCCATCCTTTCACTGACCGAGGCGGAGAAATGCATGCCGGAGAGCGTCAATCCCGCATTCAAGATTGCGCTCTACCAGGAGCTGGCCGCCACCTCCACCGCCGCCGGCGTCTTCGAAGATGGCATGCGCTACGCCGATTCCGCCGAGGCATACTCGCTCCGCATAGGCGACACGCTCCGCGCTGAGGAAGCCCGGCGCACCAGGGCACTGGCTTTGGAATACCTGTGCCGGAGCCGGGAGAACCGCCAGCCCATCCTCCAGGCCCAGCGCAAACAGCTTGAGGAGCAGAACGCCCAGCTGGAACGGCAGGCCCGCAGGCAGCAGGGAACCTTCGCGGCTGTGGCGGGGATTCTGCTATTGTTGCTGCTTGCTATCCTCCTGTATTTCAGACGCCGCAACCGTATGCTGATGCAGGAAAAGGAATCCCTGCTTGAGACTTGCCGAGCCTTGACCGCCCACACAACCGAACCGCAAGACGCACAGGAAGCCCTTCGCCAGCGCTATGCAGAACTCTGCCGGATGCACCAGCTGGACCGAATCGCAGAAACACTCCTGTTCTCACACGAAGCCGATCCCCGGCTCTACCAAGAGATGAAAAAGGCTGTCAAGGACATCCGCCTGGATGCGGAGAGCCAGCAAGCCTTTGAGCGCATGATCGACACTTCGCTCGACGACGCCATGACCCACTTCCGGGAGACCTTCCCCGGGCGAAAGTCGTCGTTCTACCAGTTTGCCGGCTACCTGTTCGCCGGCTTCGATGCGGCCACCATCAGCACATTGCTCTACGACATGGCCAAAGACCGCATCTACGTGAAGAAATACCAGCTCAAGCAGCTGATTGCCAAGACAGAAACCCCTTACCAACAGCAATTCCTTCAACTGATCCGATGAAATACCATTGTCTTATAAGTCTGATCGCGGCACTTCTTCTGCTGGGCTGCAGCCGCGAAACCGTGGAGCAGGTCCCGGTCGATTTCGATGCAACGGAGCAGGCATTCGAGGACCTGGTGGCATCTATCGAATTGCTACCACTGCAGGGCACTCCGGATTCACGGATGGGTTACGCGCCTGGCCTCTATACAGCGGATGGCAACTGGTTCCTGCTGCAGCGTGACCCGATGCCCGAGCCGGACTTCCGCCGCTACAAACTCTATCGCTACGACAGCGAAGGCCACTTCCTGAACGCCATCGGCCGGAAAGGCGAGCGGCTCGACGAAATTTTCGACATACAGGGCATTCAGTTCCGCGACGGACATATTGTCGTGTTTTCGCTCGAGCCCGCGGGCGGAGGACAGAAAGCCATCACTTATGATTACGAAGGGAATGTGCTGGATGCGCGCCATTATCCATTTGCCGGAGGCCAGTCACTCCAGTTACCCGATGGTATCCTAACCTACTATGGCCACGGCGACCGGCACGGACGGGAGGGCCGATTGATGCTCTACTCGGAGGAAGGACTGCCCCGCCAGGCTTTCCTGACAGAGCGCACGGCAGCCATGAACTTCCAACCCAGTGCGGACGTGCTGTGTCCGACGGAAGACGGGATAGTCGTGCTCGACACCTTCAGCGACACCCTCTGGCGCTATAACGCCGGACAGCTGAAGCCTTTCATTGCATTCGATATGGGTCCGTATACCATTGACGATGAGTTCTTTGCAACAAGCGACATGCGGGAGGCTGCACAGCGGCTCTTCAAGGGGGCGTATGCCATGGTCAACCGCTATCTCGATGGCGGCGGCTCACGCCTGGTCGAACTCTCCGTCCAGACAGCCGACAGGAAACGGAGCTGGCTTTACGGCCACAATGACGGCAGCGGCTGGCATTGGTTCCGAGCCTGCGCTCCCTACGCCGGTAGTTTCCAGTTGCTTGCTGGGCGTCAGGCCTGCTGCTTGCTGGAGCCTGAAAAGGACAACTATGTGATCGCTCGGATTACTTTTTCGAAATAGCATTCAACTATGAAGAGATTCCTACTATTCAGTATTTTGTCTATCTGTTGCAGTACACAGGCGCAAGCGACGGAACAGGTAAGGATTCATATGGACCGTTCGTTGTATGCAGCTGGAGAGACTATATGGATGCGGGGTTGGATCACGGAAAAGGATGGAGAGACGCCGACCAGCAAATTCCTTTATGTGGAGCTGCTGCGCGACGGGATGGAGTCCGTAGAAAAGCGCATCAAGATCAAGGAACGGAACAAGATGTTCTTCGGGCAGATGGAATTGCCGGATGATTTGGACAGCGGCTGGTACACTTTGCGGGCCTACACCAAGGCCCAGAAAGATTGGCCGGCTGAGGCATTATTCCATACGCGGGTGCTGATCCGAGGCGCTGGTTCCGTACAGATCTTATATCCAATGAAAGCAGCAGCGGAGGAATCGTCTGATATTCAGGTCAATCTATCTCCTGCCGCGGACGGACGAATGACATTAACTCTTACCGATACCGACGGGAATCCGGTCCCTGGCAACTTTTCACTGTCGGTGGCTCGAGACAGCTACGCGGATTTCGACTATCAATCTTCTGCTCCCGCCATTTTTGGAGCATATCCGGAAGGAGAGCGTGAGTACCGGCAAGATATGGAATTCCGCATCAAGAGCCTGCACCGGAAACTTCCCAAGAAGTACGAGGTGACGGTGATGTCGCAGGACATCGGCTATTATCATACCGAGAAGGTGGCTTATGACAAGCGCATTCTGGCCAATGAAGGGCAATCGTTCCGCATCCCCGACCTGGATTATCCGGACGGGACACTGTTTGCCGTCAATGTCATCGGATCTATGTTCATCTTCCCGGGCGAAGAGCCGGATCTGTTCGCCAAGCCATTCGACTATGGCCTGACGTATCCGCAACAGGAAGTCCTTCGCGACACGGTCCGCATCAGCGAGCAACTGGCAGGCACCGTCGCGCCGCTGCCAGCCGACGACACGCTGACGGCCAGCAAGATAACGGCGGAGAAAAAGCGAGCCTGGTACAAGCCGGAGCGAATGGTAGGCCCCTACTCCAATTTGTTCGAGTGGCGCCAGGTGCGGTTGCGGGAGGACTTGCAGAAATACGACGACCTGGATCTGCTGACCTACATTTCCTTGAACTTCCCCAGTCTTCATATCGGATGGGGCCCGGTGGGTCGCTATTTATATACCACGCGCGGAGCATCGGTTTATGGTGGCCAGGGGCAGTATCACGGTGTCGCCATCTATATTGACGGTATGCTGATGGAAGACGGATGGTATCTGGTTCAGAACTACACGGTACGGGATGTCCAGAATCTATTTGTCTTGCGTGGCACAGAGGCGGCCCTTTACCGTGCCACCGCCGTCGTACTCTTGGAATCCCGCCGCTACGATCCCGCCTTTGCCGCCGAGGAATCCCCCGCCAGCGTCAAGACCATCGGCATCATGCCCCTCGGCTACCAGAAGCCCAAAGCATTCGATGCCGCACCCTCGCTCAACGCCGACCGCCAAGGCACCTACTACTGGAACCCCTGCATCCGCACCGACGCCTCGGGTCACGCCGACATCACCCTTCCCGAACTCCCCGAAGACTGCTACCTCCGCCTCGTCGGCCAGACCCTCGATGGCCGCTGGTTCTCAACCCGGATGACCTCTCCTCAATC